>JBIIZO010000091.1:0-8767 GCA_044346245.1 Crocinitomicaceae bacterium | reverse complement strand
ATTGATATCAGTACCCTCTAATTTTTCGCCAAGCAATTTGGCATACTGTGCGGGGTGTAAAGGCAAGAAAGCAGCGCCAAAACCAGCAGAAAAAGTTGTTGTTGGTTCGGTAATACCTACTTCGGTACCGGCAACCTTTGCAGTGTAGCCTGACATGAAGTGATACATGGCTTGCGCTTTGGTCAGTTTAGATATCGGAGGCAATACACCAAAAGCGTCAGCAGTCAAGAAGAAGATATTCTTTGGCGCTGCACCAATTGAAGGTGTGGCAATGTTGTCGATATGATGAATCGGGTAAGAAACGCGGGTGTTTTCGGTTATGCTACCATCGGCGTAATCTGGTGCCGAAGACTCTTGTGGAAACCCAACGTTTTCTAGTAAGGCGCCAAAGCGGATGGCATCGTAAATTTGAGGTTCTTTTTCTCGAGATAAATCGATGGTTTTGGCATAGCAGCCGCCTTCGAAATTAAAAACTGTATTGGCACTCCAACCGTGCTCGTCATCGCCAATGAGACGGCGATTCGGATCTGAAGAAAGAGTTGTTTTACCCGTTCCGGACAAACCAAAGAAAATGGCGGTGTCGCCGTCTTGGCCAATATTCGCTGAACAGTGCATCGAAAGCACGTTCTTTTCATGAGGCAAGATGAAGTTGAGGGCAGAGAAAATCCCTTTTTTGATTTCACCAGTGTATCCTGTTCCTCCGATGAGGATCATTTTTTTGGTGAAGTTGAGAATAGCAAAGTTGTGCTGACGAGTGCCGTCAATGGCAGGGTCTGCCAAAAAGCTTGGCGCGCATACGATGTGCCACTCTGGCGTGAAGTCCTCAATTTCATTGGCCTCTAAACGCAAAAACATATTGTGTGCAAATAAACTAGACCAAGGCAACTCAGCCACGACACGAATATTGGTGCGGTAAGCGGGGTCTGCACACGCATATACATCGCGTACATAGATGTCTTGTTCTGCTAAATGTGCTTTCATGCGCTCGTATAGCGCATCAAATTTTGCAGGTTCGAAACCGATATTGACATCGCCCCACCAAACAGCATTTTCTGTAACGGCATCGCGTACAATAAAGCGGTCTTTTGGAGAGCGACCAGTGAATTCACCTGTTTCAATAGCTAGGGCTCCGGTATCGGTCAGCATGCCTTCACCCAAAATAATACAGTCTTCGATTAGTTCTGCTGGGGTGAGATTCCAGAATTGGTCGCCTGTTTGAGACAAACCAATGCTTGCGGCGAGGTCGGCATTTTTTCCGAATTTTCCGTGTAATTCCATTTTACTTTTTTAAGAGTTTGACAGGGCAAAATTACGACGCTTTATAAACCTAAACCATGATATATATTAGGTTTTTGTAAACAGCACATGTTATTAAATGTGAAGAACTTAATTTGACTTTTTAAAGAAAAAAGCGTATATTAAAGTAAGTGTCAGAACTACACTTTGTGTTTTGAAAAGCGCATAATTATAGCTAGTTTTGAAACAAATGACACGCATGCGCCTCTTCTCCTCCCTACTTGTTGTATCGCTAATCGGCTTTGCCTTGACGCGCTTCTATTCCGATCAAAAAACAACGGAAAATAAATCTAAATTCAAATATGAGCTCCCCACCAAATGGATTGGTGCCAATTTTTCAGGCTTGAACACCCTACCCCTTCAAGAACAAATTGTAGGATTTCGAAAACAAATTCAGATTCTCAAAAACAGTAGCAATTTATTGCCTTTAGGCAGGCTAGACCAAAAAAGTGCTTGTTTGGCCTTGGGCGGAAATTCTTCTGTCTTTACCGAAACACTCGAGTTATATGCAGATAGAATGGCAATTCTAGACGCCGACACACTCCAAATACCGGCAACTGTAGATAAATTCTACGGCCTTATGGACCCAGATATCTGTATTTTCAGCCTCCATGCCCAACACCCTACTCACAACCACATCCCCGAATGGGCCAGCAACAAAATACAACTTCTCGATGCAAAAGACCAAAATATCTTGGTGCTCTTTGGCAATGACAAAGCGCTCAAACTCGTCGACACTTCCTTATTTGATGCCATCATTATAGCGCACGAAAACCATCCGATCGCACAGGCACAAATTGCACAGCTACTAATGGGAGGGCTCAGTGCTGCGGGTATTCAAGCAAATGGTAGGCTCGGTATAGCGCTGCCAGAAGAACTCGGTCTCAAGAGCCAAGACCTACAAGCAATTGATGTCATTGCTCAAAAAGGAATCACAGCAGGGGCTTACCCTGGTTGTCAGGTGTTGGTTGCCGTAGAAGATAAAATCATTTGGCACAAGGCCTATGGAAAGCAAGGTTACGAAACCAATGCTCCAGCAATTGATTTGCAGTCCATGTACGACATCGCGTCTGTCACTAAAATTGCCGCCTCCACCCTACTCGCCATGCAACAGCATACCAATGGCAAATTTGATTTAGACCGCAGGATTGGTTCCTACATTCCTGAGGTCACTGGCCAAACCCCATTTGGCACACTCAAAATCAGGGAAATTATGGCGCATCAGGCAGGCCTCACCCCCTGGATTCCATTTTACAAGAGAACACTCGCAGACGCCCAATGGAAACCAACAATCTATCAAACAAGCAAATCTGAAGACTTTTCACTTGAAGTTGCCAAAGGTATGTACATGCGCAAAGACTACAAAGACTCCATGTATGCGCAAATCATGCGCTCCGAACTCGGGCCCAAGAAATATGTTTATTCTGATCTCTGCTATTACTTCACCCAACCCATTTTAGAGCGCCTCATCGGCGAAAGCCAAGCCAGTTATTTGCGCCGCAATATCTATTTACCCCTCGGACTCAATCGCATGCTTTACCAACCGCTGAAAAGTTTTGCAGACGCTCAAGTGGTGCCTACCGAAGATGATCAAGCTTTTCGCAAACAACTGTTAAGAGGATACGTCCACGACCCAGGTGCAGCCATGCTAGGGGGCATCGCAGGTCATGCCGGTGTCTTTTCTAATGCATGGAGTATGGCGCATATCATGCAACTTTTCTTAAACAAAGGGCAAATGGCCGGCATGAACTTCTTCTCTGAAGCCACTTATCAAGAATTCACCAAACAACAGTATCCTGGCAACCGCCGAGCAGCAGGTTTTGATCGGCCCACAGCAAGCGGTGGCGGCACATGTGATGTACTCGCCTCCCAGCAATCTTTCGGACACTCCGGCTTCACGGGCACGCTGGCTTGGGCCGATCCCAAAAACAAAGTCATTTTTATCTTTTTGTCAAACCGCGTTCACCCTAGCCAAGACAACTGGAAACTCCGCGACCTCAACATTCGAACCGACATGCATCATGTGGTGTATGAGGCGTTGGCGAAGAGGAGGAATTGAATTTTAGTTGGCACGTCAGAAATTCTACTGAATATAATTTGCTAGGTCTAGTTTAATTTTGGAGAAAACTAACTCCTATGCTAAAAGTACGTAATTTTGTACCTAAATCGGTACTCATGTTAAGCGCAACTTATTCAGAATTCAGAAAAGACCTCAAACAGTTCTTAGACCAAGTCATTACCAATGTAGACACCCTCATCATTCACAGAGGGAGCGGCAAAGCTGTTGTGGTCATGTCTTTGGAAGAGTACAACGCATTGTGCGCCACAAGTCATGAGCTCTCATCCATCAAAAATAAAGCACGTCTCGACGCATCAATTCAACAAATTGGTGCGAATATGATTGACTTTATCCCAGAATGAATATCAGTTTTACCCCAATTGCTTGAGATGACTACCAATATTGGTTGAGCCAAGACAAAAAGAAAATTGTCAAAATAAACCAACTTCTTAAGGACATTCTCAGAAATCCATTTGAAGGGATTGGCATGCCAGAACCTTTAAAATTTCAATATACTGGTTTTTGGTCTCGACGAATCGATCAAAAAAACCGATTGATTTATCAAGTGCTGGATCAACAAATCATTGTTGTGAAATGTCGGTATCACTATGACGATATCTAACCCTACTGATTCACAAAATAAATCGAATTGGCTACCATGAGTTTGCCGCTTTCCCAGAAACCGCGGAAGAGCGGATTGTCGATGAAATAGACGATAGTGCCGCGGCCGTAAGGTACAGATCCGGCGATGTGCGCTTCGGATTGCTGTGCTTTGACCCGTGCACCTACAAAACCGTTGACAGCCGTGGCATTTTTGGCTAAGGCAAAGGCGGGCTTGCCATCGATTTGATAGCTTGTGGCGCCCTGGCGCAAGGTGTAGTAAAAGTCGTAGCCGAACACCATTGGGTTGCTTTGATCAATGATACAAGGGTAGATAGCGCCTGTAATGGCATCAGAAATTTGATCGCGCTCTTGGTGGGCGTAACTAACGGGGGTTGTGGCTCCGGCTGCGTTTTCTTTGCGCTTGAGACCAAAACCTTGATCAGCCAATGCATCGATGGCGCCACCAACTACAATAAGGGTTCCACCTTTTCGTACCCAAGCGGTGAGGGCTTCGTTGCCCGCTACATCATAGCCGCCTTCTGGTACAAAAAGTACCTCTAGATCGGCGAGGGCGCTGCTGAGGTCATCCTCAAAAATAAGGTGGGCAGGTTTCGTGAGTTGCTGTTCGAAGAAATGCCAAATCTCACCTACATTGAGCGAGGAAAAGCTGTCGCCAGCGAGAATACCTACCCTTGGATTGGGTACCATTTTCACTGAAGAAGAGCCAAAGTCAGTGCCGTTATCTACCATTCCTGTTAGCAAGCCTTTGATATCGACGCTATAGCGTGCCGCATAATCATTCACAATTGCATGAAAATCTGGTCGTTTGTTTTCGCCGGTTAGCAACAAGAGCGTTCCGGGCGCATAGGTTTCCCCGGCCAATTTGAAGCCTTTCTCGTGAAAATAAACTTTCAAGCCCGCTTGCTGCACCGCATTCAGGAACTGCGCCGTGCGCAAAGATTCCCAACGAACGGCATAGGCTACAAAGCGTTCTGTGGCAAAAAAATCAGATTTGGGTGCGGGCACCGGAATGAATGGCGTGGCTTTAATTGTAGTCTCGACCGCAAAACCATCGAGTCCGTAGGCATGTGGGAGGGTCCAGGCAGTGATGTCGTAGGTCAGGCTGTCTGACAACTTGGTGCGGGGTTCAAACAAGACCGATACCAATGTTCCTTTTTCTTGTTTGGTGGAGACCACCACATCGCCAATTTCCAGTTTGAATCCTTCCACCAAACCCGAATTGTAATGATAGCCCTTGGTGCTGATCGCCTGCGTGCTTGTGGTAATAACCTGCCATTCAATTTTGTTTTTGCCGAGCAAATCGAGGATAGGATCAACCTTTGCTTTTGTGCCGCGCAACACGTAAGAATTGTATTTGTAAGTCTTCTCTTTGCGGAATTTTTGATACTCTGCAACCAATTTTTGTGCATTTCGCGCACTTGTTTCAACTGTAGAAAGCCCTGTAGTGACGTGATGCGCCACCCGATCGGCCAAACTTAAGGTATCGCCTACTTGGGTGATGACCGCAAGCCCAGCACGGCCGCTTCCGCCTTGCTCGTAAGTCATGCCTATACTGCCGCTATATGTTGGATAGGTGTCGCCGTAGCTTGGGTAGAGCAAGTCGAAGATTTCTTTGGAGAAGTACAACCAGCCCGCTTTGTCGAAATAACCTGCGTGGTTTTTGCCAATTTCTTTTTGGAAATCGCGCTGCCAGTCGGTGATGACCTCATGATAAGGCTCAGCAGCTGGCGGAAAATAGTACGGTTCGTTAATGCCTTGCTCGTGAAAGTCTACGTGAACATGCGGCAACCATTGGTTGTATTGCTGAACGCGCGTGGCGGATTCAATTTGGGTCATCCAGGCCCAGTCGCGGTTGAGGTCAAAAAGATAGTGGTTGGGGCGCCCACCAGGCCAGGTTTCGTTGTGGCTGGCACTAAAGCGCTCTAAATCTACTGGATTTGCACCGTATTGAAAATAAAAATTGACGTAGCGATCGCGGCCATCTGGGTTCAGGCACGGATCCATAATGACCACGGTGTTCTCTAAGTAGCCAATTTTATCGGTCAGTAAGCGATAAGCAGTTTCCATGGCGGCCTCCGTGCCAGAACTCTCATTGCCATGGACGTTGTAAGATAGCCAAACAATTGCTAATTTTTCGTCGGGCGCTTGCGTGAGGTGTTTTTGACGGATTTCTTCTAGTTTTTTCAGGTTTTCTGGCGTACCGATATAAGCCAAAAGAAGGTCTCTTTTTTCGTAGGTTTGACCAATTTTAGTCACTTTGATGTGACTCGGAAAGGCTTTTTCTAAGGCGTAGAAATAATCCACAACGCGATGGTGACGCGTAAATTGCTCGCCTATATTGTAGCCCAAAAATTGTTTGGGTGAAAAAGGCGCTTGTGCAAATAAGAGGAGCGCAAGGCTGTTGAAAAACAAAGTAAGCAAGAACTTTTTCATGGTCATTATATAAATTAAAATCAAAGTTGTGGTTTTTCTTTGGCTAAATGGATAATTGCATCGCCTTTGTAAACAACGGGCGCTTCGTTGATGCAAATCACATAACCACTTTGACTTGCTTTGATTTGCTTTTCGTATTTGCCATACGGATCAGTCACTAAGGCCAGCACTTCGCCCTTTTGAACGCTGGTGCCGTTGGGTACAAAACATTGGAACATGCCACTCGAAGGGGCACGCATCCATTTGTTTTCGCCGATAAAGATGGGCTGTCGGTCTTTGGAAATATCGATTTTATAATTGCGTATGCCTAAATGGCTAATTACGCGCTTGAGGCCATTCAGGCCCTCCTCCACTACATTTTCTTCAATGTTTTTAGACTTCCCGCCTTCAAAAAGCAAGAGCTTTTTTTGACGCTTTGCCATGCTTTCTCTTAGCGTTTTGGAAATTAAGCTTGAATGTAAGATAAAGGGCGGATTAAAAACCTTTGCCAATTCAACGCTCTCTTGATCTGAGAACACGCAGCGAATTTGCGGAAAGTTGTTGCGTTGTGCCGCGCCGGTATGAAAATCGATGATGTAGTCGCAGTGGGGTGCAATTTCTTTGAGGAAATGATACGCAAACTGCGCTGCGAGCGAACCATTGTGTGCGCCAGGGAAACTCCGATTGAGGTCGCGGCCATCTGGTAACTCGCGCTTGAGGTTCAGAAAGCCAAAAATATTAAAAATGGGCAAGCAAACAATGGTGCCCTTCGTTGGTTTGTTGAGTTTTTTGCGCAAAAAGCGGCGCACAATTTCAATGCCATTGAGTTCGTCGCCGTGTAGGCCCGCCATGACTAAAACGGTAGGACCATCTTCTTTAGCGCGCTCTACTAACACTGGCACTTGAATTGGGGTACGGGTATGCAAGTGCGCTACCTCTAAATTGAGTTGCACGCCCTTACCTGGCAAAATTTCTTGCCCAAGCATGACCATTTTGCGGTGTTGGATCTTTCTAGCGCTTGACATTTTTCTCGATGTAGGCAATAATTTTGCCTGCGATATCTGTTTGGGTTGTTTTTTCGATGCCTTCCAGCCCTGGAGAAGAATTGACCTCCAAAACCAGCGGGCCGCGCTCAGATTGCAGTAAATCGACGCCTGCAATACCTAGGCCCACCGCTTTGGCCGCTAAAATGGCTGTGTATTTTTCTTCGGTAGTGAGTTCAATAACTTTAGAGCTGCCGCCACGGTGCAAATTCGAACGAAATTCTCCAGGTAGACCCTGGCGCTTCATGGCACCTACTACCTCGCCATCTACAACGAAGGCGCGGATATCTGCACCCTTTGCCTCGCGGATGAACTCCTGAACAATTACCCTGGCCTTGAGTCCGTTGAAGGCCTCCAATACGGATTGCGCCGCATTGAGGTTTTCTGCCAATACAACGCCCAAGCCTTGGGTTCCTTCGAGCAACTTGAGTACAACTGGCGCACCACCTGCACTCTTTACCACGTGCTTGACATCTTTAGAGTAATTGGTAAAAACCGTTTTTGGCAAGCCGATTCCTTCCTTGGACAGCACTTGCAAGCAACGGAGTTTGTCTCGGGAGTGAATGATGCCTCTAGAACCCACAGCCGTAAACACGTTCATCATTTCAAACTGGCGCACCACTGCCGTGCCATAAAATGTAACCGATGCGCCAATACGTGGAATGACAGCATCAAAACCTTTGAGGTATTGGTTGTGGTAAAAAAGCGCTGGGCCTGTTTGTTCGATTTCGATGTTGCATTTGAGGTGGTCAATGACATGCGCTTCATGGCCAGCCGCTTCTGCCGCTTCTACAAGCCTGCGGGTGGAATACAAATGAGCGTTTCTGGATAGAATGGCGATTTTCATGAAAGTTGTGGGATGGATGCGTGTATATATTTTTTGCTGGTGTCTACGACAAAGCGTTTGTTGAGTACTTTTCTGCCCAATAAGATAGGATAGCGCATCCCCTGGCGCATGGTGAGAGAAAATTCGGTTTTAAATTTTTCGCCGGCAATTTCTATGGTACCAAAAACAAAAAAGCGCTCCTGAACCTGACCCGTGCTGCTCTTTACTTTTTTGGTTCTGAATTTTGTAAAAGTCATCTGCTTACCTGTAAAAGCAGCATGTTTGTCGTCAAGAAAAACAACCTTTAGCAATTCACCTTCTTGCTGGCAATAACTCACGTGTATACTAGAGGTATAAGCGCCTGAATCTACCTTAGCCTTTACTTCTGCCAAGCCAAAATCAGGGAGCCAAGCCAGTTCGCGACGGCCAATTAAAATTTTATCGGGAGGCAACATAAAACAAATGTAAGCGAAACTTCTAAGACATGAAAATGCGCGAAATGCAAAT
>JBIIZO010000210.1:0-2536 GCA_044346245.1 Crocinitomicaceae bacterium | reverse complement strand
GTTCCAGACCTCATTAGAACACATCCAGGATTCAGAAATGGCGTTTATATGTTCAGAGGGATTCTCACCAATGAAGTCTTAGGTAAGGTTTTTGACCTTCAATACAAAGACATCCACCTCATTCTACCGGGTATCTGATGTCCTTATTGCAGCCGCTCAATTTGCCGCCTGCCCCTTTAAAACTAAGCAGCAAGGCCGGACGGATCTTCGTCAATTGTTTGGTGCGCAAAAAGCAAATTGTCCTCACTCCTGAAGAATGGGTGCGCCAACACCTCATTTCTTACCTCCACTTACATCAGGGTTATCCGAT
Organism: Crocinitomicaceae bacterium; assembly: GCA_044346245.1. GTDB lineage: Bacteria > Bacteroidota > Bacteroidia > Flavobacteriales_D > Crocinitomicaceae > UBA952. The sequence continues at coordinate 2,226 of JBIIZO010000210.1, read as the reverse complement.
CGAAAAAATTGCTGTCGAAAAGCAAATCGAATACGATGGTTTTACGCGCCGTTGGGATGTCGTTGTGTACAACGCTCAATTTGAGGCGGCTATATTAGTGGAATGCAAAGCACCGCAAATCAAGCTCAGTCATGAGGTGTTTATGCAAATTTCTACGTACCAGAAAATGATCGGAGCTGCTTGTCTTATTTTAAGTAACGGACAAGAGCATTTGGTCTATGAAATTGATGTAGAACAAAGAAGTTTAACCCAAATGCAGCACTTTCCTAAAAATCAATTTTGAACGAAATTGAGTTCGCCAGCTTTCATGCGCTGGTAATTTTTAGATAAATAAGCCAACTGAATACGAAATAAATCAAATGCCGCTTCTGTTTCGGCACTGATTTCTTGTTTTTTCATTTTGAGTTGAAGCTTCATGAACATGGCGTGCAACAACACTTCTACATCGTGGCGGTTGGCCATATTAGACTTTACTTTAAACGCCTGTAGTGCATCGTGGGCGTGTTCACACAAGCCTTTGTATTTTTCATCGTTGAGAATGGTGAGCAGCGTATTGTGTAGGTAAATCAATTCCATTAGGATTTCGTCTACTTGATCGAGGTGCCCTTCTTTTTGTAAACCGCGCTGCTGCATTTCGGTAACGATGGCACGATACCAACTGAGCTGATGCTCCAGCTGGGTTGGGTCTGTAAAAGCGGGTGCCAATAGTTCGTTTTCGAGCCGCGTGATGTCGAGGTCTATGGTGCGAACAAGCGCTTCTATCTGAAAAATATAGAGTAAATATTCGGCGACATTTTCGTTTTGGAGGGCTGGATTTGGGCGCATTTAAAGTTCTTTTTCGATGGAGCTTTGGTTCTCGTTGAGGAAATTGATGAATTCCTTCGTGACATCCATCTTTTTATTGACATAGTTGATTTGCCCACCTTGACCTTGTATCAAGAGCAGGTCGATGTGGTGTTTTTCGCAATATTTTTTACCCCAAAGCTCTACTTTTTTATTAATAGCTTCTAAGGATTTGAAAGTTTGCTTTTCGATGCGTGCGCCTTCTGTTTGTTGATATTGCATGAGCTCGCTTTGCATTTGCTGGGCCTTTTGTTGAACCATTGCTATTTCGTTATCAGAGAGCAATCCGGCACGGGCTTCTTGGTCTTTTTTGACGATGTAATTTTCGTAAGCCTTGTTGCGCTTTTGCAGTTCGTTTTCAAAGCGTTTTTGATTTTTCTCGGCTAAGGCCTCTTCTTTCTTGAAGTAGTCAAAATACTTTTTAACGCTATCGTTGGCATAGTAAGCGATTTTCAAGCCGTCTAGACGCGTAATGGGCACCTTTGGAGTTTGGTCTTTTTTAGGAGGGGTTGGCGAAGAACAAGCCGCGCTTAATGCCAATAAGATGGTGAAGTAAAGAAGTTTAGTCATGTTGAAGTGGTTTTAGAAGTTGAAGCCAGCGCTCGCGCATGCGGATGAAATCTTGGAGACAAGCTGAGTAAAATTCAGGGCTGAGTAATTGTTCAAACGCATCGATATTTTGGAGATCGGTGACGGGAACTTTGAATTGTTGTTGGTAGTCGTCGAGGGTAATACTCAACAAATAGTTATCGTTGTAGTGATGAAGCGAGATTAAAAAATGCTCGTGAGGAATTTGACGGACTAAGCGCATTTTGCAAATATAATTCTTTTCAGGCAGGCCTGATGAGGTATAATTACGGACATCAATTGAATATTTTTTTTCAAAAAGTAGGCAGTTTTTCAATTTTATTCTAATTTCGGAGCAAGAACGATTAGTATTTACCTAAATCTGTGTTGTTTAAATCACATTATGACAAGTATATTTGTTGCTAAACTTGATTTTGGCGTTAGTAACCAGGAGTTGCGCCAACTTTTCGAAAACTACGGAACAGTTCTCAAAGCTACTGTTGCTACAGACCGCGAGACCGGAAAACCGAGAGGATTCGCATTTGTCGAAATGGCCGATCGCCAAGAGGCTGCAAATGCTATTTCAGCACTAGATGGCCACGTCATCAACGGACGTGCTTTAGCAGTTAAAGAGGCCGAACAACGCACCGACAACCGTTCGAATCCAAATCCAAGACCTTTTACGCCCCAAGACAACAACGCGCCGGCAAGATCCAATGATGCACCCGCATACCGATCCGATGCCCGCAACGACGACGAAGCCACTCCAGCGGCAGGCTTTATCTTACCGAAGGTAGAACCGCGCAAGAAATTGAA
>JBIIZO010000010.1:0-25078 GCA_044346245.1 Crocinitomicaceae bacterium | reverse complement strand
ATCGTATGGAAAAAAGATATCGTGGTTCATGGTCTCACGCGCATCGATGCGAGAGAACACACGCTTCTGCCATGCAACATCACTAGCACGTACATATTCGTACTCTACTTTTGCACGCACAGGAACCTCTTCTTGTATCGCGACTCCATCTACAACACCACCCGGAAGTGTGTTGTAAGGACCACGTTGCGGACGATCTTGAGCGTGAATCGCAAGTGTCAAGACACTAACAAAAACCAACAATACATTTTTCATAATCTCTAATTTTAATTTCCAATTAAGGAATTACCTTCAAAAATCCTGAGGCAGGTTCAGGTCCACCTCCACCAGTTCTCTTGTAGGTTACCTCAACTGCAACACGTTTACCTGCTTTAACTTTGGCAAGAGCAGAAGCAGGAACGCGGTCTCCGGTGAAAGGTACTTCGTCGTTACCAACGATTACAGAACCACCAATTACGGTGAACCCAACACCAGTGAACGGGCTGTCAGCTCCGAGAGAAACTACTGCTTTGAAACCTGTAGTTTTGGAGATGGTTGTACCTTGTAACTGTGCTTTAGGGAAAGGTTTCACTTTGTATTTGAACTTGCCGAAAGATTTAGATTTACCATCTTTGTCTTTACCATTCAAGGTAATGGTCACAAACTTAGCTGCACCAGTTACGTTCACATAATAACCATCGTACTTATTGCCTTCCGCGTCTGTCCAAGATGCTTTGGTAGCACTACCACCGTCAACTGCAATTGAAGAGCTTACCGCGCCTGCCACAACTGGAACTACTTTGTTATTCCAACCTTTGTATAAGACACTCATTTCAGGAAGAGAGATAGAACCTTGCGCTTTAACGATCGCTACTTTCCATTCCCAATCTCTTTTGTATGGAACGCCAGATTTGTTGACGATGGTAACGGTACCATTTACTTTCATGTCGGTCATGCCAGCTTTCATTTTGATGCGGCCGATACCTTCTTTGATTTCAACATTACCAGTACTTGAAGTGACACCTGGATTTTTGTCAGAGTCATAGGCGGCCATAGTAACGAGCAATTCAATTTCTTCACCAGCCGTAGCAACACCAGGGCCGCTAACCAATTGTTGAATTTTGTTGAAGGAGAACTCACCAGTAGTCACTTTAGACTTGAGTAAGTTTACAGCTTTGGCACGTGCTGCCAAAATTTCGTTTTGCATAGAACTCAAAGAAGCCAAGGCACCAACCAATGGAGCGTGGTCAAAAGTACGACCTAACCAGTGAATGTTTTTCGCTTCGTGGTGATCGGCAAACTCTTGTTTTGTCAATTCCTGGTAAATAGAAACAAGTGCTTCTAAATCTTCAGGATTCACCTTGTTACCAGGAGCATTGAACATTTTTAATATTTGCTTTTCAAGGTCTTGAAAATCAGCGTAGGAATTGATTTCTTTCACTTTGAGCTTCCAAGAACTCTTTTCACCTTCTTTGTAGTTCCCTGCGGTTTCTACAATAGAAGAGCGAAGGCCCTTGAACATTTCCCAAAGTTTCTTGCCCTTTTTGGTTGGGTCAATTTTTGAGATCTCAGAACCAACAATTTCGTGCATAGGAACATCAAAGTTATCCTTGTTTTGAATTGCTTGTAAAAACAAACGAGCTGGAAGAAGCGGTGTTTTTGGATCATAGTTTTTCCAAATAATGCTTTCTTTATCGTTCATCTTGGCAGTCTTGATCTTTTCTGGACCTTCTACTTTACCAATCAGTTCAATTTTAAGCTCATCTACATACTTGATAAATTCACCAACGTTTTTGTCGATTTTATCAATCATGCCTAGATACTTCTTGATTTTCTCAGCCTTCGCACGTCCGGCTTCGTCTTTAGTCACGCTGCCAAGCTCTTCGATAAGAGATCCTTTTGCTGTTTGCCCGCGTTCATATTGTGTTATACTTCCTCGCTGAATGTTGTCTTCGATGGCTACAAAAGCATCGAGAATTTGCTTAGACACGTTCAACGCAAGAAGTGCAGTCAATACCAAGTACATGAGACCGATCATCTTCTGTCTTGGGGTTTCCTTACCACCTGCCATTTTCTTTAATTTTTAATTTGTTACTACTAAATAAATATTTAAAGAAAGGGATTAACCTCTCATCGCACGCAACATGTTACCATATACGTTGTTCAAATCAGTAAGATTTTGAGACAACATGGCCATGTTCTCACGGTAAGAAGCCGTATCTTTTGCAGAAGCTGATAAGTCAGCCATAATAGATTTGATATTCTCTTGCAAGCTGCTCATTTGTTGCATGCTTTCAAGGTAATCTTGTGAAGACTTCAATTGAAGTTCATAAACGTTGTTGAGAGCGCCAAGGTTTTGACCCAATTTTTGCATTTCAGCACCAAAGTTTCCTTGACCTTCACCTGCGATACCAGCAATAGCGTTTGCTGATGAAGCGTATTGCTCAGTCAATTTGTTCAAGCCTTCAGATGCAGTTTCTAAGCTCTTCACGTAAGAGTCGGTTGCACCAGCAGCAGTAGAAATTGCACCAAGTGATTTAGCGTTATCGGCAAGGTTAGACATACCGTCTTTCAATTTAGCCAATAAAGCTTGGTCGATACCTGCTTTGTCCAACTCTTTTGCAAGTTGGTCAGCAGCACCGCCACCACCCATTCCACCTTTTTTCAAGAGTGGTAACAAGCGGTTTTCGTCATTATTTTCTTCAACACCTAATTCAGGGAATACACGTGTCCAGTCAACTTCTTCATGGAGTGGCTCCATAGCGATAAATGCAAAGATTAACGCTTCAGTAATCAAACCAACGATCAACATTTGGTCAGCTCCTGGCCAGTGCATAATTTTAAATAGTGCACCAAGGATGACCACGGAGGCACCGTATCCGGTTACATACTTCGTAATTAATTTGTACTTGCGCGAAGCAAAAAATCCACCATTACCACTCATAATTTTTGTTTTTAAGAATTAAGAAATTAATTGAATTATAGTTTATAGTTTAGTTTAGGATAATATCTGTTTGAATCTCTTCACCGTTTTCTTGCTCGATGTCCTTACCTCCACGCCCTAGGTGCGTCATGGTGTTTCGGAAACCGATATAGCTTTTAGCGGTATCTTGGTATTCATAAGTACGCGTTGCATTCATAAGGTAGTAGCCGATGTCTTTCCAAGATCCACCACGCAACACTTTGCGTTTTTTAACTGGTGCTTCGCCATCTTTAGCGTCGTACTCGAAGTCTTGTGCCATGTCGTGGGCAAACTCGTAGGTAGATTCGTCGTAGGCAGTTGAACACCACTCAGCAACGTTTCCTGCCATACAGTAAAGACCGAAACCATTTGGATTGTAGCTATATACCTTTACAGTATAGAAACCACCGTCTTCAAAGTAGCGACCACGCATTGGCTTAAAGTTAGCCAAGAAACAACCGCTTGAGTTTCTGATGTATGGACCACCCCAAGGATATTGCATGTTGTCGAGGTCACCTCTTGCACCGCGCTCCCACTCAGATTCTGTAGGTAAACGGAAGTCATTTACAAATAGGTCTCCGTTTGACTGCAACCAAGAATGGAAGATTTGTGTACGCCATACAGAAAATGCTTTCGCTTGTGACCAAGTAACACCAACTACTGGATAGTTATCGTACGCAGTGTTCCAGAAATAATTTTGGGTCATTGCTGATTTGTTGGCATAAGTAAAGTCTCTAACCCAACAAAGTGTATCAGGGTAGATATTGATGCGCTCTTTGATGATGAAACGCGAACGATCTGAATGACCTCTGATTGCGTTGTGTGAACCTTTACTATTTGTGAAACCAAGATCTAAATCTTGACCTGGATTTTGTAGGATAGTTCCACGCAATGAGTTGGTATCATTCAATTTACTGAATTCAGACCATTGCTCAGTATAACCTGTGGTGTCAACCCAAACCTTGTTGGTGTTTTGATCCATGGTCATTAAGGTAGAGCGGTGTAAGTCATTAGACTTGTAGTCTTTACCAAGTGGTTCGCGACGTGAGCGCTGATAAAGGGTGTTTTCAGCTTCTTTGTCTAGGCTGTCGTAAGCAAAGGTTTTACGCGCATCGATAGACTTCGTGATGATTTTACCGCGGCGAGCTGCTTCTTTGTAGTCTATCCAGTAGTAATCGAAATAAAGCAAACGCGTATCGATTTCACGGCGATTGTAGAAACGCTCTGCCTCGCTAAGGTACATATCAGACAACATGAATGCTATTTCTGGATCTTCGTAATCTACCGGCTCTAACCAATTCAAAGTAAAATATTTGCGGTTTTCAACACGTCCGCCTTGATTGTATTTTGTTTTGGTTGAAGCAGCTTTGGCGCTCGTTTTATCTGGCGCATTTTTCTTGGCTGCACCACTGTACATTTGGAAAATCCCACGGAGGTCGTCGTCAGACATGACCACGTCAAATTTTTCTTCTGGGCCACCGGCAATACCGTATTTCTTTTGATCGTATTGGAATCCGTTGACTAGCTTTTTGCCTTTACCTTTCGATTTGTCGTAGTTGCCCAACATAGTCATGATGGTTTTGTCTACTTCAGCTCCGTTGGTAGAATCCATGAACAACTGGAATGGCGTATTGCCACCCTGTAGGTCTGAGCCCATGGCCATAAGCGTTCTATAAGGCTCCTTAAAGAAGTTGTCTGGAATATTCACCCAACGCTCCGCTTCTTCGTCGTAACTACGGCGATACAACTTTTCACGTGCAATGGAGTCGCGGACCCAATGCACAAATTGACGGTATTCGTTGTTAGAAATTTCGGTTGCATCCATGTAGAAAGCTGGAACCGATACGGTACGCTTGCGCGCGGTATGGAAACCCATGATGTCTTCGTCGTCTTCGCCGGCCTGATAAGCGCCAGAAGGCACGTAAACCATGCCAAGTGGGACTTTTCCAGGGCCGAGGACGTCCGGATACCAGGTGTCTCTACCACTCACACCTACTAAATTCCCTTCGATGTCGCTACAAGCGTACATGAAGCTAAGAACAAAGAGAAAACTTAAATACTTTTTCATTCGTTTGTTTTTGGTTCTGACCTACTCCCAAGTAACTTGCTACAGGTATAATTTCGGGTATAACGTAAGAACAATATAAATGGTTACACTTTTTTCCTCTTATAACCAACGAGGGTGTCTTGCTTTCGTTTTTGGTGGCTGCGGCAAGAAGTAACAATATTTAACCATCATTTCATGTGATCCACGTGAAATACTAGCTAATTTATTAATGTTGAGATCGTAAGAATAACCTACGTTGAAGTTCGGGATTGGCGAATAACCAACCATGACTGCAACTGCGTCTGATGTTCTGAAGGTGAGGCCTCCGTATGCAGGATTGCCACCAAGCTCCATCATGTAACGCGCATTTAGGTCAACAGAAAATTTGATGAGATCGGTACGAACAAGCATTTGGGCGTCGATGTTGTTGCCAGTTCCGAAAGCGTCTTTGAAAATATAACCACCCATTAAGTAGTAGTGACGTGCAGTTTGAAAAGAAAGGGCCAAGTTAGTTGGGTCGGCAGCTAAATCAGATTCGGAAAGATGCGTTGTGGAGAAACCAGCGTAATAGTTTTTAGCCTGGAAATACAAACCGAAATTGGCGTCAAAAGATGTTGCAGCAAAACCAGTTGGCAAAGATGGGTCGTTTGGAGTTGTAGGCGGAACCCATACTGGATCCATGCCATAGTTCATAATACCTAGCCCTACTCCTACGCCAAGAACGCCTATTCTGCCAATTTGTACTGGGTAAGAATAATTGAGCAAGACGGTGTTTTGACGAGAGAAACCAATAGCATCGTGGTAGAAATTAACGCCTACGCCACCTGGAAAAAATCGGGAAAGATTGGATTCAACGTTGAGCACAGCAGAGTTTGGCGCGCCATTTACTTTGTCCCATTGGTTGCGGTAGATAGATGTAGCACAAATTCCGTTGTACATGTCAATTCCGGTTTTGCCAGGATTGATGCTCATTTTGTCAAACATAAAGTGTGTGACAAGCTTATCTTGTTGTGCGTAGGACGAAAACAACAAAACAGAAAAAGCAGCAGTTAGTAGTCTGTTATTCAATAGCATAAGCTTAGTTTAGCATGTGTAAAACAGCCGTATTTTCATAGAATACGACAATTTCAAGGTGCTAAAGTAAAGAATTCTAATGGAAAATAAAAGGCTTTTTTCAATAAATAGCTTAGCCTAATTTCTGATAGGTCTTCCACCATAAATCTGGAAGTTCATTTTTCATGGCGTTGTCGTAGTCCGACTTATTGCAAGGGACCATATGATGGCGCTCGAAACGCGATCCACTTTGAGGCGGGTACGGAACTTCCATCCACCAACGAGCAGACTTATTGCTCTTGTAAAAAATTAACTCCCGAGCAACCTCATCCATAAATACGGTAAACTTGGTATAATCTGCCTTGCTTCCGAAAGGAAAATCACCTACGCGTGAAAAATAGCCCTGAATAAAATACCAAATAGCTTCTGCCAACAAATTTGCACCTATTGGATGAAGTGCTTGCTCGCTAAAAAAGCCGATACTCGTGACTTTATCAGAAATGCCGGCATATTTCGCAATTTGACAAAGTTGTACGGAACTAAACCCGTTTGGTGCGCCGTGGGTAGCACCTATTTCACTTGCCTTGATGGCTTGTAGATCGATACTAATGATGTCTGCGTTGCGCAAATGAGGTTCTGCCAAACGAAAGTCCTGGTTGAACTCACCCAAGCGAGTGATATCGAAAAATAACTTTTCAAACAGCTCGTGCTCCGCAGGCGCAGCATAAGGCTGCTGCAAACCAACAACTGCGTGATTAAATAAATAGCATGGACGCTGTAGCAGCATATGGCTGAGGTAGTTTGTAGAGCACAAAGCATCATCAGCACTGCCGATATCGAGGCTGCGATCGATACTGCATGTATTGACAAGTTGTTCTAATTTTTCATAGCCTTGATAGATAGCCATTGTCAGGTCTTGACTACCTCCAATAACAATTGGAATAATGTTGTTTTTAACCAGTTCACTGATAACATTAGATAGTGCAAAATAAGTGTCTTCAATGGTGGCTCCTGGCTTGATCTCACCTAAGTCATAAATTGGTTTATCCCAATTGGCCTCTGGGTGCAATTGATAAAATGCAGCTCGAAAAGACGAAGTGGCCAACTGGTCTTGTTCAGACCCTCTGTATTCAGGGACGCTGATCAGGGCGCAACCTGGGCCTTTGATTGTCGGAAAGGAATCTTGAAATGCCTCGAGCTGGTTGCCGAGTTGCGTTTCTTCGAAAGAAAAATCCTTTGAAACCGGCTGAAAATAGATAGATAAATCAGTCATTATTGAAGGATTTTAGCGATGTCTGGCTTAAAGTATAGTTCAGACTTCAAGACCTTGCCATCTTCGCGATAGATAGGATTGCCATTAGCGTCTAGCTTACTCATGTTGGAGCGCTGAATTTCTTCAAACACCTCCGTGATTTTGTGCTGTAGACCGTGGCGCAAAATGGTGCCGCATAAAATATAAAGTTGGTCGCCAAGTGCATCTGCGATTTCAACTAAATCGCCGCTTTGAGCCGCCTCTAGATATTCTTCGTTTTCTTCCTTCATGAGGTCATAGCGAAGTTGGACATCAGCAGCGGTTAGTTGTGCTGTAGGCTGGGTATTATTTTGAATGCCAAAAGCATCGTGGAATTGAGCAACAGCTCCGATAATTTCTTTGAATTCCATTTGTTAATAATTCAGGAGTTTGGAAATAGCGTCGGCTACTTTTTGCGCATTGGGCAACATGGCAGCTTCAAGGGTAGCGTTAAGTGGAATAGCTGGCGCATCGACAGACGCAACGATAGCTATTGGGGCATCGAGATGCTGGAAACACGATTGCTGAAGTCTTCCGGCGATACCTAGCGTGAAAGAATTTTCTGTGGATTCTTCTGTCACTAAAAGGATTTTGCCGTGGCGTGCGCAGAGCGACTCCATTGCTGGGATATCGAGCGGGTTTATCGTGCGCAGATCTAAAATTTCTACTTGACCTTCAAATTCTTTGGCGGCCTCTAAACTCCAGTAAACGCCCCGTCCGTAGGTGATGATACCCAGTGATTCACTATTTTGAATAGCTTCTTGATTCGCTTCTTGAACAATTCTCGCTTTTCCGATAGGAACAACATAGTCGGCACTTGGCTCGATGCTCATGGCGCCTTCGGTTCCAGGAATTTTGGACCAATACAGCCCTTTGTGCTCTAGAATTACGACTGGGTTGGGATCGTAGAACGCCGCTTTGAGTAAGCCTTTCAAGTCGGCACCGGTAGATGGATAAACCACTTTGATACCGCGGATATTTGCCAAGACAGATTCTACACTAGAAGAATGGTAAGGGCCGCCTGATCCGTAGGCTCCAATTGGAACGCGGATGACGCAGCTCACTGGCCACTTGCCATTGGAAAGGTAATTTGAGCGCGAAACTTCTGTAAAGAGCTGATTGAGCCCCGGCCAGATGTAGTCGGCAAATTGTACTTCTACAATTGGCTTGAGCCCAACTGCTGACATCCCGACAGTTGAGCCAATGATGTACGCTTCTTGAATGGGTGTATTGAAAACGCGGTCGTCGCCAAAGGTTTGGGCGAGTGTTGCAGCTTCTCTGAAAACGCCTCCTAGCCTACCGCCCACATCCTGACCGTATAGCAGCGCTTCGGGATGCGCCTCCATAATTTCGCGCATGGCAAAAAGCGCGGAGTCTACCATGACAGTTTTCTTTTTACCCACAGGTTCGCGCTCGCCCTTTTCAGCGGTAATTGGCGTTGGGGCAAAAATATGGTCTTGTATAGAGCTTGGATCTGGATCTGGGGCGTTGAGCGCGGCATCATAAGCCGCATCTATTTCTTTTCGAATCTTTGCTTCTAGATTGATGAACTCAGCTAAACGGACGTCTTGTTGCTCTAATGAGGCCCGCAATTTTGGATAGGGGTCTGCTTTGGCGGCTTCTTCGAGGTCGTCGCGGTACCATTCCTTGCGCACACCTGAGGTGTGGTGGCCAAGCAAAGGTACTTTGGCGTGAATGAGAAACGGACGGCGCTCCGCACGAACGGTGGCAATGACTTCTTCTACAGTTTGATAACAAGACCAAAAATCGGTGCCATCTATTGTTCGGACTTCTATGCCATGAAAACCTTTGATGTATGCTGAAATATCTTGCGCGCGCGTTTCTTTGGCATTGGCTGAAATATCCCAACCGTTATCTTGCACCAAATAAATGATCGGGTACTGTTTGAGCGCAGCCATTTGGAAGGCTTCTGAAACCTCTCCTTCTGTGCAAGAGGCATCGCCGAGCGAACAAACCACTACCGGAGCATCTGCTGCGCTCCATGTTGCTTGGCCCGTTTTTTCTTTGTACTGAATGCCCATGGCAATGCCGGTTGTGGGAATGGCTTGCATGCCCGTTGCCGAGGATTGATGCGGAATTTTAGGTTGATCCGGACGATTCAATGAAGGATGCGAATAGTAGGTACGGCCTCCGGAAAAAGGATCGGCTTTTTTGGCAAACACCTGCAGCATGAGTTCTTCTGGCTTCATGCCGATTCCGAGTAGAATGCTGTCGTCGCGGTAATAAGGCGACACCCAGTCTTGTGGCTGCAATTGCATACCCATTGCCAACTGAATGGCTTCATGACCACGCGAGGTGGCGTGAACGTATTTGGCAGTTACTTCTTTGTTTGCCTCGTATTTTTCAGCCATGGTTTTGGCAGTGCACATGAGTTCAAATGCACGCCAACTCAGGTCTTTTTGCTTTGCTTTTGACATTTTGTTGATTCAATTCGACAAATATAAGCATTGCGCTTACAACTCATCCTTGTTTTGGATCTTGAAGACTTTGGTATTTTTGTCAAAAAAAAAATCGTGATGCTCGGACTGAAAATGGCCACAGACCCAAGATGGGTTCGTATTGTTGAAAAAAACATTGAAGAAATCTTAATTGACCACGCCTATTGTGAGCAAAAAGCGGCTAGCAACGCCATCTCGATGATTGTCACCTATCCGCAGTATCCCGATCTAGTTGAGGCGATGTGTGCCATTTGCAAGGAGGAAATGGAACATTTTGAAATGGTCCACCAAAAACTCAAGGAGCGGGGTCTACAACTCGGCTTTGAGCGCAAAGATCCTTATGTCAATGATTTGGCACTCTACCTCAAGCACGGCAAGAGAAATAGCACACCGGCAGGCGTTTTTGTCAATAAAATGCTTTTTGCAGCGATGATTGAAGCACGCAGTTGCGAGCGCTTTAAAATTTTGTCAGAAGAAATTGCCGATGCCGACCTGCGCCAATTTTACAGATCCCTAATGGAAAGCGAGGCGCGTCATTACACTACATTTTTGGGATTTGCGCGCAAATATGGGCAAGGAATCGATGTGGACGCTGCGTGGAAAGACTTCCTGGAATTTGAAGCCCAACTCATGGAAAGTTATGGGCAAAAAGAAACGATGCACGGTTAGGTGCATCGTTTGCAAATTTGGCGGTGTCAGTAGTTGACTTAAAACGAGAGTAAAATTCCTGCATTCACACCGCGCACCTTCGGAGCAGATCCTTCGTTAAAGATGTCCGATAGGCCGTAAGTCATGTACAAACTCCAGTCTCCGTAACCAACAGTTGCCATAAGGCTCGCTTGAAAAGGATTGAATTGGAAGTCGTCTTTGGTTTTGTCTTTGTTTTTCTTGCCGTCGGCTTCCCATTTTTGCATTTGGCGTGCATCTACGCGGATTCCGCCCACAACGCCTGCTGAGATATTCCAGGCCTGGTTTGCGTTGTTACTTGTTGAAATCTGCAACAAAAGCGGCGCCTGCAAATAAGTGGAGCTCAATACGTTTTTAGCGTAATTAACACCTGTTGCATTGGCAATTAATGTATCGTTCACGACGCTGAAGTCGTAGTCGCCTTTAATGGAATAACGGTTCCAATTGAAGCCCAAGCCCGTGACCACACCTAGGTAATCTTTGATAATCGGGAAACGCTTTTCGGCAAAATTCAATTGTAAGCCAATGCTTTTTGCAGGATCTAGGGCGAGAAATCCGAGTTCAGAGGCACTTGCCAATTGCTTATTGGCGTTCATGAAGCCGTTGGCATTGACGCCGAAACCAGCCCATATGGCATTGCCGTCGCCCGATGTTTCACAGTTATTACATTCGTTGTCGATATCCCAGTTTTCTTTGGCGAAATCTTCGTCGTTCTCGATGATTACTCTTTCATCGATGATGATCTTGCGCTGACCTTTTGGGAGCTCGCCTTCGAGTGCTTTGAGTTGGTCGAGGTCTTTCAATTCTTTGCCTTCCAAAATGACAATTTTCATGTTGCCAATTTTAATTTGGGTGGTATCGGAGCCGTTTGTTGCCGAGCGCAGGATTGTAGTGTCCATAAAGACATCTACTCTTGTGACAGACGAATCATTGATATATACCTTCTTCATCTCTTCGGTAAGCATCGAATCCATTTGATCGATGCGGCTATTGATCATGATGATGGTGGTGTCATTGCCTTTGATAGTGACAATTTTCTTGGTTTCGTTTTGTTGGGCAAAAAGTGCAAGGCCCGAAAATAAAAAAGCGGAAAGTAATTTAATTTTCATTTGTTTTGATTTTGACCCTATGACGGGAGGATTATAAAATTGTTACTTTTTATTTTTTAGTTCTGGTTTTTTCAATGGTTATTGGCCCGAGTTGGAAGACCAATTTATCGCGGTTTTGCGATTCTTTAACTTCATAACGAACCGGAATACCTACGGATTCACTGGCATAGCGTGCCAAAGTCTCAAATTTAAGGTCTGTGCTAGGAGCTGCTGTACCAAAAATTCTTTCGTTGGTTTTTTGAAGTAAAAACGCTTTGATCGTTACGGGTGCCTTTTCAAATGCCACGCCCTGACCCGAAACTGGCGCTTGAGCGACATCACTTGCTGGGTCGGGCACTATTGTACTCGAATTGGTAGTCTCTACTTGAGCCACTTGAATGCCTAATTCTGCAGTTTCATAGGGAAAAGGTAAAATGCAGTCGCGGGGTATATCGCCTACATAGTGTGGGTGGATTGCGACTTGCTCGACTGGAATTGCGGCTTGTAGGAATTGTTTTGTCGGTTTTTCCTTGTTGTTGATTTGCTTTTGATTCTTAGACGTATGTGCTAGTTGTCTTGGTTTGGTTGGGATGGCGTTGCCTTCAGATGTGGACTGACCAACTAGGAATACGGCCAAGACTACTGCAGCGACAGCACTGCCAACCAATGCGTAGGGCCTCCAATGCAATTGACGCACTGGCGCGCTTTTGAGCAGTGAATTCAGCTGTGGATGGCGGATGTTTTCATCGGGAAGAAGCCGCGTGTAAGCGAGTTCTTTTTCTATTTTTTGATAATGCGCGTCTTGGGTATAAGCTTGTGCAATTTTTTGCTCGTGCTTACTGAGTTGGCCTTCTAAAGCGCCAATGGCTAGTTTTTCTAAAGGATGACCTGCTTCGTCTTTGTAAATGGCTAAATCTTCAAGTAAAGGATGAGAAAAAGGAGTTGAGTCGATTTGAAATGGTGGTGGCAGCAAGGAAGGCTGCGCTTCTAAATCCATAGCCAAATCTGGATTTTCAAGCATAAGCGCCTCGAGCTCTGAATTTTCAGCAGGGCTTAGCGTTCCCTCGTGATAAGTGAGTATCAAATGTGCGATATATGCTTCAGTATACTTCATATGAGTACCTCCATTTTTCCGATGTATTGTTTGAGAAAGCGGCGCGCTCTAAAAATATAGACTTTCACTTGATCTACGGAGATTTGGGTGAGTTCGGCAATTTCTTGATAGCTGTAGCCTTCGTAGTCTCGCAGGGTAAGGACCATGCGTTGGATTTCTGTCAGTTGTGACACGCCTTCGTCTATGTGTTTTTGCACGTCGTGGGCAACACCTGCAGACTGCACAGGGTCTGGCAAAGAGCTCAGGTGCTGGTATTGCAATTGCTGACGTCTGGCGCGGTCTATTTGCAAATTAACGATGGTCCGAAAGAGGTAGGATTTGACGCGTTGGTAGTCTACGGTGTCTACCCGAACCCAAAGCCGCTCAAAGGCATCTTGGACAAAATCTTGGGCAAGATCGGGGTCGCCAACATTTTTCAATGCAAAGCGATAGAGCCGGTCCGCGAACTCCTTCACACATTCGTTGTATTGCTGAACAGTCATAAAACAGCGTTAAGACGAAGTGCCTTCACAAAAGTTACACCAATCTATTCCGATTTCGCTTCGTCTTTGTATTTCTGACGGTATTTGAGGTAAAGTTGTTCTTGGAAATTGCTCGTCGAGACAAACTTTCCATCGACTAAAATGGTGGTGAGTTGGTTGCTGCGCATATCCAGCGCGGGGCCCTTAGAGACAAAAAATGTGGCTTTTTTGCCCGACTCAAGTGTTCCGTAATCTTTGTCTATTCCCATGATTTGGCAAACGCTGAGCGAAATTGCTTTCAAGGCTTCTTCTTCACTCAAGCCATAAGCCATTGTAGTGCCTGCCTGAAAAGGCAAGTTGCGGGTATTCATAGGCTGCATATCGCCGTCGTTTTGTATGCAAAATGAAATGCCTTGTTGCTTGAGCAGCGCTGGCATTTGATACGGCAAATAGGTGAGCTCATCTTCGCGTTGTGGCAGGCTGTGGATGCGAGACAGCATGACCGGAATTTTGGAGTCGCGGAGTTTGGCGCCCACAAGGTGCGCATCATGCCCACCTACAATGACCGGAAATGGCAATTGAAACGCCGCGGCAAAATCGATGACATCTACAATTTGTTGAATGCTTTCGGCATGGATATACACGCGCTTTTGGCCTTTGAAACAAGCTTTCATGGCTTCCAAACGGAGGTCAGTGGCTTGCGTTTCTCTCGCCATGGCGTAGGTTTTGGCTAACTCAAAAAACGCATAAATATCTCTTTTTTGTGCTTGGTATGCTGTACGGTCATAAGGCCAATTGAGGTGAATGCCGTCGTCGGCCAAAACAGTGGCGTCTTCCCAGTTCCAGCCGCTGAGTTTCATGACCGCTGAGCTTCCGGAGATCCAGCCTCCACGCGGGGTGGCCTGCACCAGCAAGACGCCATTTGTGCGAACGGTCTCAACTACTTTCGATTCTACATTGTAAGCCACTTGAGCGCGCACATGTGGGTTCCAGTCGCCGACATCATTGAAGTCTCGGGTGGCGCGCACGGCATCGATTTCCGTGAGCCCAAGCGTGTTGT
This sequence comes from Crocinitomicaceae bacterium, assembly GCA_044346245.1. Taxonomy (GTDB): domain Bacteria; phylum Bacteroidota; class Bacteroidia; order Flavobacteriales_D; family Crocinitomicaceae; genus UBA952. Next base: position 10,877 of record JBIIZO010000010.1, on the reverse strand, counting down.
TGGCCGAAACCAAACCTGGGTAAAAATGCTGACCGTTGCAATTGATGATGGTGTCCCAATCTTTGTTGTTAAAGGTTTGGGTCAGTGAATTTTTTACAAAAGCAATGCGGTCATTGACCACACCTATTGCTGCAGACTCCACAACCGTGCCATTGCCGATGTGTGCCGTACCGTGCAGCAAAAGAATGCGTTGTGCCAATGAAGAAAAGCTCAAGAGCAATGCAAAGAAAAATAAGGTCGCTTTCATGTTAGTGGGAATTTTCGGTTTCGGTAGCTTCTTCACCTAGGGTGTCGCAATGAAAATGCTTTTTGATTTTCTTTTGAGGGGTTTTGCTCGCCTCGCCTCTTTCGTTTGCAGCCAGCATATGGCTCAAAATACGCGTGCGCTCTTGTTCAATTTGCGCTTGTTTTTCTGCTTGTTGCTTTTCATCATAGTACACAACACCATCGACCATAGTCAAGGAAACACGCGCTTCTATGCTCAACGGATTGGCAGTCCAGAGCACGAGGTCGGCAGCTTTACCTACTTTGACACTGCCCATTTGCGCATCTAAATGCAAAGCTTTTGCCGGATTAAGCGTCACGAGTTTCCAAGCTTCTTCTTCGCTGAGGCCGCCATATTTGACTGTTTTGGCAGCTTCCTGGTTGAGTCGCCTGCCCATTTCGGCATCGTCAGAATTGATGCAAACCACAACACCTTGTTCGGCCATTAGCGCTGCGTTGTAAGGAATAGCATCGTTGACTTCAAATTTATAGGCCCACCAATCGGAGAAGGTGGATCCTGCCACGCCGTGCTTATGCATTTTGTCGGCGACTTTATAGCCCTCGAGAATATGTGTAAAAGTATTGATCCGAAAGCCCATCGAATCGGCCACATGCATTAGCATATTGATTTCAGACTGAATGTAAGAATGGCAAGTAATGAAACACTCGGAGCGCAGGATATCTGCTAACACTTCGAGTTCGAGGTCCACTCTTGGCGCAACTTTGGTTTTGCCGGCCTTAAAGGCATCCCATTCTTTTTGGTAGGCTTTGGCGCGGTAAAAACCATCGTAGAAAACTTGCTCTACACCCATGCGGGTTTGCGGAAAGCGAACGGTATTGAAATCGCCCCAATTGGCCTGCTTGACGTTTTCACCAAGTGCACATTTGATGAACTGAGGCGCGTTGTCGATGAGCATTTCATCGGCGCAAACACCCCATTTGAGCTTCACGAGCGCCGACTGACCACCGATTGGATTGGCAGAACCGTGCAGCAATTGGGCAGCCGTTACGCCACCAGCGAGTTGGCGGTAGATATCGATGTCGTCGGGGTTGACTACCTCGGCAATACTCACCTCAGCAGAAATAGCCTGCCCGCCTTCGTTCACACCTCTTGAAATGGCGATATGGGAGTGTTCATCAATAATGCCGGAAGTCAGGTGCAGGCCTGTGGCGTCGATCACACGCGCACCAGCAGGCACGGCAATATTTTGACGGCTCACTTGCCTGATTTTACCATCCACAACAAGCACATCGGCGCCTTTGAGCACACCTTCTTTTTCGTTGGTCCAGACGGTGGCATTTTTGAAAACCAAGGATTCTTGGGTTGCTTTGGCGGTGGTCCCAAAAGCCATATTTGGAAACCAAACTTGGCCATAAACGGTGGTGTCGGGCTTGAGTGCAATTGGCGGACTCACAGCTGTTGTTTGTTGCTGTATTGCACTCCAATGGAACCAAGCGCCTTTGGCATCCGTACCCTCGCCTTCGAGTACGAGGCCATTTTTAAGTGCTTTGGCGTGCAATTGAATCAGTTGTGGATTGGTTGTGGTCAAGGACAAAAACTGGATGGAAACATCTTGCTGTTTGAGCTGAATAGTGGCTTTGGTGCTCAAGGTATCGGAAGCGGTTTTGAGCAACACCTTGCCTTGCGGCTTTTCAGCTGAACCCGTCACGACCAACTCATAAGTTGCATCGGCTATTCTCAGTGTATAATTACCCAACAATTGAACAGTGTTGGCAGACTTCCAGTAGCGCGCTTCACCTAAACTCCATGTTTCTAAAAGTTGTGCTTCAAAGGCAAACGGGTCTGCACTGAAAACAGAAAAACTCGCCCACTTGCCGCTTTCGAGCGTACCGACCTGAGCGGAGAGGCCTAACCAGTTAGCAGGAACAGTTGTGAGCGCTGCCATAGCATCGGTTGGCGCTAGCCCGCGGGCCATTGCTTTGCGCAATGCAGCCCAAAATTGTTCTGCATTCTTGAGGCCAAAAGAGGTCAGGGCGATATCTAGGCCTTCTTTCTTGAGTAGCATGGCGTTGCTTGGTGCGCTTTCCCAATGTTTGAGCTCAGACAAAGGGATTTCACGGGCTAAATAAGGATCATTGACCTCAAAAGACTCCGGAAAAACAAGGGGCAAGACGATTTTGAAGCCCTTTAACTCATTGGCGATGGCATATTCGTTACCCGATCCGATGTACAGAAAATTGGTCTTGAATTCGTTGGCAATTTTTTGAGCGCGTAAGATTTCTAGTTTATCGTCGGTCTTAAAAATGATCGGCAGGTTGCGCTGGCTTTCCCATTCGGAAAGGGAAACGGAATATGGTAAAGTAGCTTTGTTTTTGCTGTAGTAGTCGAGGTCGTAGAGTGCTTGACGCAAGAGCGCGATGGATCCCATTTGAGAAGAAGGGTAAGTCTGCTGACTTGCGCCTTTGGAGAAAGAATAAACTTGTGCTGCTTGTGGTGCAAGAATTTGCTTGTGCACCTCTGCTTGGCCCAGCGCTACAAAAGCCCCGCTCCCGCGCACAATGCCGTCCATGTGATGCGTGAGGGCAAAACCGAAGCCCGACTGCTGCAACTGCTCGCTGCTATTTTCTGTTGATTTGTAGGCCGCTGCGGCAGCTAATTCTGGATGCACGGCTTCGTTCCAGTAATAAGCACCTTCTTTATTGGATTCTAATTGCGGTCGCCATCCGTTGTTTTTGAAAGTAACGGGATCGAGGCCAACGCTGCTAAACATATCGATAAAAGAAGGCACCAAGACCTTTCCCGTGTAATCGAGTGCCACGGCGCCGTCTTGCTTGAGGTTTTTTCCGACCTGAACGATCTTGCCATTTTGAAGCAGTAAATCGGCATCCAGGAGCGTTTGCCCAGGCTTGACCATAATGGTGGCGTGCTGAATCAGTACGTATTTAGGAGCAGATGCCTTGACGCCGTTATCCGGGCCAAACTGGGCATTTAGTTGCACTGAAATGAACGTGACAAATAAAAAAATGAGGTTGCGTGCTTTCATAGAGCGTGAAAATACAAATTCTCTAAAAAACAAAAGCTAACTTCTGTGCCTTAAACCGCCGCAACGTATTTGAGTGCCTCGCGTTTGGCCAAACCTTGCAAATTTTCCGATGCAACTACTTCTCGTACCCATTCAGGATTCCATTTAGAAACCTCGCGCAAAGCCCAACCAATCGCCTTTTGAACAAAAAATTCTTTGTTTCCTTTGAAGCGATTGATATAATATTGCAGCAGTGCTAAGTCTGTTTGCTGCTTGTATTTGAGTTGAAAAATCAACAAAGCACGGTGCAACCAAAAATTGGAAGTGCTTTCCCATTCGGCAGCTGTTTTTGTGAATTCTTGCGGAAAATTTTTAGCATAATGACCAACCACATGCGACACCAATAAATCAATCGTATCCCACCATGATTTTTGGGTAAGCAGAAACTCAATTTTGGGTAAATCGGTAAGTGCCGCTCGTTTTTTGTAGTCGGAAAGCAGGGCATCGATAGCGATGTATTGGAGTTCTCTGGCTTCGTGTTGCCAACATTCGGCTATGAAATCCCAACGCGCTGAGTCGGTGAGCTGCGTCCATTCCTTTTTAAAGAGCGTGAGTACATTTTTTCTAGGCCCTGCCGCTACGCCAAGAAATACAAAGCGGTTTTTCATGTACGCTTCCATGGCTGGAGCGCGTTCGGCAACTCTTATTCTTTCTAGCTCGGAGACAATTTGTTGTAACATTTGCTGCTGATTAAAAAAAATGGCAAATCATAAGCCGGGTTCTGTACCAGTTGCTGCACGCAGCTTTGGTGTCCATCATTTATCTAGCACTGCACTCGCGCGCAGCGTCAATCGACCTACCCTCCGAGACGAGCGAGCAGCCCGTTCTGCTTGCGCAGACCCCGGTATATTTGGTCTTTCAGCTCGTAAGGTTTACCCTGCCTTGTGCATCACTGCCCAAGCGGTGAGCTCTTACCCCACCTTTTCACCTTTTCCTCGGCAAGCCGAGGTAGTTTGTTTTCTGTGGCACTTGCTGTATTGTCGCAATTGCTTGCTACAACCCTTCCCGTTAAGAAGTACGATGCTCTGTGCTGCCCGGACTTTCCTCTTTTCTCATGAAAAGCGATAGACTGATTTGCCGCTGTAAAGGTATTAAAGTTTGACGAGCTTTTTGACTGCCACACCAGCTATTGCCTGAACGCGTACTGTGTAGGTGCCGTTTGGCAGCGCTGAGATGTCAAAATAGCCCTGTAATGCAGCGTTTTCATGGCGCAGCACAATGCGGCCACTTGCATCCATGATTTCGAGGAAGTCAAATGGCATTGCCGTCTGAAAATAACACCAATCTGAGGCCGGATTCGGATAAAACGAGATATCCAATGTGGGCGCTGAAAGCCCAGCGTCCAGACCGAGGTAAATATCTTGGTATTCGATGGTAGGCGTTTGATTTTGACCAAAACCACCAGCGGTTGCGCGCACTAAACAATCTTTTTTGCCGCTCGTCCACCATTCGTATTCCGTTGTGACAAAGCTAGGCGGTGCAAACCAAGAACCCGTTCCAAAAAATGTTTGGTAAATGGAGTCGGTTTCGGAGATGTCGTGACGGATGCGCAAGGCCTCAAAGGTGCCAAGTGGCGTAGTGACACTTCCCCAACCATCTACTACCGAAACCCGCTCGCGGTGCTGAATGAACTTGATGTCAGTGGCCGGATTGAGGTCGATATAGGTATAGCCTCTCGAGGTGTAGGTATCGTTGAATTGCAGAGGCAATTCGTAGCGGGTTTCGATGGTATCGGACTTAAAAGGAACGCCTTGACCCTGTACATCGATGGAATAACCAATGCTGTTGATTTGTGAGTTGGTACGACGGGTGTACTGGCTCAAATTAGAGAGCTCAATGGGCAAAAATGCGGAGAACTGATCGATGGGAAGGTCGTCGGTGAGGTTGAAATAAGTGGCTTTATAGGGCGTAGAAGCGATGGGGCCGAAAGTAGCCAAAATGAGCAAGGAACCAAAACCTATTGGATTGTAGTCGACTAACGTTTGGCTTTGAGCCGTGAGTTGGGAGAAGTCCCAGGTCGCATTGGCCCCTGTATTCTGAAGGTCAATAGTAATGGGGTTGGCGAGGCTCCAACGCACGGTATCGCCGGCTGTAGCGAAGTCATTTATTTGTAGCGTAATTTGTGCTGAAAAGACGCCTGCTGAAGATAAAAACAAGCAGAGAAGAAGTGTTTTCATAGATCTAGTTGAGACCCAAATTTAGGTTTTTTATTCAATGGATTGGTGCTAACTTTACGACATGTCTGATTTGGTTCAAGAATTTCTGGGCGCCTGGGAGGCTGAGTTGTTGCAACTTAGACCAAACGACCCATTGATTGACCTTCCAGACAACGCTTTTGTCGCCACTGAAACCGAACTCTGGACCAACCCCACAACCGGGCGTCAAATCTTAAAAGAAGTGCGGCGCATAGAACGCGAAAGGGGCGTGCTTGCCTTGGTGCACTTCGAGGGCATACTCACTTGGCAAAAAGGCGAGAAAAGCATCCAAACCCCAGTTTTCCTAAGGGAATGTAACGCCGTTCACTACCAGACACAACAAATTGTCAGCGACGACAAACTGTTCGTCAATCCGTTTATCAGTGTATTGCTTCAAAAAACACTGGGTTTTGATATTGAATTGAAAGACCCAAACGACTATGTTCAAGCATTACTGGACACCAAACTTTTTTGCCAGTATACCGATCGTTCAGGCCTCGCTAACTTGCATCCGCAACGCTACGAACTGCGCAAAGAATGGGAAGCCCTCCATGCAGCGCAAAGCTACTCCCCTGCCCTGCATCAGATTATAGGAGACAACCTTTCAACTGAGTCTGCAAAATACGGTGCTGAGCTCAAACCCATTTCGTCCTTGGATCCAGATCAAAAAGCGGCAGTCGAAAAGGCGCAATATGCGTCTGAGGTCATTTACGGCCCTCCCGGGACTGGAAAATCTGTGGTGCTGAGTAATATCATTGCACAAACAATCTTGAACCAACAAAATGCCCTAGTGGTGGCCGATAAACCTGTTGCACTCGAAGTATTGCTTGGTAAATTGACCCAACAGCAACTCGACCACTGCTGTGTATTTTTGAGTGCGAGCCAAACAACAGCCGGTTTCTATAAGCAACTACAAGTCCAATTTGAGCGCTTGCTGCAAGCCGATGCCATTCATGAAGGGAACGCATACCAGCCTACATTTCGCGGCGCCCCCTTTTGGGAACAGCGCAAGCAAATTGAACACACGACCGCACTGCGTTTTGATGAAATACTCCATGTTTTTGGGCCGCCGATCCACTCGAGCGCAAGACCCACAAAACGCTGGCAAGCTTGGCTGAGCAAGCAACAGCTCCTTCAAAATTTGCAGCCCAGCACACGCGGTATCCTTCCATTTCTTCAAAAATATTGGCAAGAAGCCAACAGCCAAGAGCTTCATCAAGTTTGGCAAAAATGGCAAAAATGGAGCACCGACTTATTAGAGAACCACCAAATAGCAAATAGCCGCGAAATCGATCTATTTGTGGAGCAAGCCTTGCGCTGTATTCAGTTTGAAAGCAAGCTGTATCAGACCTACAGCGAACTGCTCGATCAAGATGTTGCGCTACAGCTCAAACGACTTTATCAGTACCAACAACTGATTGGTCAGAAAGAACTTTTACTGCATCCGCTAAGCCCTTGGAAGCAAGTGCCAACGCCTGCAGAATGGGACATCTTGAAAGCAACTGCAACTGCACCGGGGTGGTTCCAGCAGCGCAAATGGCGCAAACTCGAAAAAACTTGGCTGCGGACCTCAGGTCTAGACGTACAGCAACTCGAAACTGCGCTAAAGAAATTTTGGCAAAATCAAAGCCAACGCGCCAATTTAAAAGAAAAGTTTACCCGCTTTGGCATTCAAAATTTAGAAGAAGTACTCGGCTTGCTGATCCCACTGCTCAAGCAACACAACACCGCTCATTGGGAATGGTACAGAAAATTGAGCCGCACGGCAATTGAGCAGTTGTGCCAGGCGCATCAGCAGTCGCATCAATTTCAGCAACTCCACCAAAAACTTTTCACTGAACTTGCCCCTGATTTTGCAGTGCTGCACGAGACGCTACGCAAGCAATTTAACGAACTCAGTGGCGATCTCGAACTTCTACGGCAACTACCTTTTGAACTCTGGGAAAACCTTACCGATTTAGAAGGGTTCGAACAAACCATGCGCGCCGAATGCTGGGCCGACCTCCGCAGCAATTACCCAGCACTTTATCAGTTTTCCGCGCAGCAAATTTGTGGGCTCATCGAGGAAGATTTACAACAAGAAGCACGCAATTGGCAACAACATGCAGCTGCAATACACGCGGTACAGCAGCTGCAATTCAAGCAGTTGCAGAAGTTACTGACTGACCCTCTCCATAAACTGACACCTGAACAAAAAGAACACCGGCAACAATTGCGCAAAGGCAAAGCTATTTTAGTCAAAGAAATGGCCAAAACGCGCCAGCACATGAGCATAGCTGAACTTTTTGAAGGCCCCGCTGCGCATTGGATCAAGGTCATTTTTCCCGTTTGGCTTTGCACGCCCACCACGTTGGCCAAAACGCTACCCATGGAATGCGGGCTATTTGCTGTGGGTATTTTTGATGAAGCGAGTCAGTTGCCGCTCAGCCATTCGGTGGGCGCACTGCAACGAGTTCAAAAGTGCGTTGTAGCCGGTGATCCGCAACAAATGCGACCGCAATCTTATTTTGGCCAAAGCGCAGAAGGCGTAGTAGACCTCCTGCACCAAGCAGCTTTTTACCTGCCCAGCCAGCATTTGCGCTACCATTACCGCAGTGAAGACCCCAGCTTAATTGCCTTCTCGAACCAACACTTTTATCAAAATTCTCTTATCGTTTGGCCATCGAAGCCCGCTGCTACTAACGGCATTTTCGATCATTATTTGGAAGCCGGACGTTATACGCAACAGCAAAATCAAGCTGAAGCAAAAGCACTCGCCCAACAATTGCGCATACAGCTTCCGTTTGAACAAAAAATTGGGGTTGTGGCGTTTTCAGAAACGCAACTCAATTGTATTTACCAAGAATTGAGCAGCGCTGAGCAGGCAATTCTAGAAGCACGGATTCAAGACCGCAGCGCGTTTTTTCTGCCATTAGAGAAAGTACAAGGCGAAGAATGCGAAATCTTGTTGATCAGTTTTGGATTTGCTAAAAATGAAGCCGAGCAGTTTAGCCTCAGACTTGGCCCCATGGCACAGGCACAAAGCGGCAGACGCCTAAATGTTTTACTCACCAGAGCGCAAAAAGCCATACATTTTTACAGCAGCATTCGTTCCACAGACTTTCCGGCCAAAAGGAGTGCAGCCACCAATAGATTGTGGGAGTGGTTTGTATTCTTAGAAAATTCGCGTGCCGAGCAAACAACATACGATGCCAACGAACGCCTCGCCTCAGCGCAAGACTACCCTACTTTTCTGAATTATTATCGGGTGCTGAAGCAGCGTGGGGCGCTTCCGACTCGCGTTTAGGAACGGGATCATAGCCAAAACCGCCACGCGGATGGCAACTGGCAATGCGCTTTACCCCTAGATAGGTTCCTTTGATGGGCCCCCAAGTCTGAAGCGCCTCTACCATGTAGGCAGAACAAGTTGGCGTGTAGCGGCAACTCGGCGGAAAAATAGGCGAAATCACCCATTGGTATATCCGGACTAAAAAAATAAGCGGGGCCGACAAGACCTTATAAAAAAGCTGCATGGGTCAAAAATAAGCAATTTCAACAGCTTGCTGTGTAAACTTAGTTACCGTAACTTTTGATTCAAAATAGGTTATGCTTATTTTTAGAAAATGAACATGAAGCAACTCCTCTCCCTTATTGCATTTAGTACAATCTCCTTAATTGGCATGTGTCAACCCCTAGACAACTGGGAGGCCGACAAAATCAAAGTCACGCAAGCTTCTGGTGCACAAACTATTATGCATGCCGAAGCACTTTTTGAAGACCGCTGGGACCAACTCCCACAGCCACAGTTTTGGAAAAAAATCATGTTGCTTTCGCCAGATTCTTGCCTGATCAACGTGGCCTCGAACCGCCAAGTACTCGACAAAATGTCTATCCGCGACTGGAATGCGCAAACAGAAGTAGAAAAAGATCTCAAGCGACAAGAACTACGGTTAGCCAACGGACTGCCGAGTGATACGCGAATTTATGTAACTACAGGCAAAAACGATTTTTATCGTTTCAATGAAGTGTACCCAAGTTTAGATCAGGGTGTGGCTGCTTTTGAGCGCTTTGGTGTAGATCCGTGGTATGCCCAATCTATTTTATTAATAGAAAGCCCGGCCTTGATGCGCAAATCCTCGACAGGAGCTTATGGTGCTTTTCAGCTCATGCCAAGTGTGGCGCGCTCCATGGGGCTGATCGTCAATAGCACCACAGATGAACGCAAAGATTTTGACCGTTCGGCCTATGGTGCAGCGCAGCTCATTAGACGAGTGTGTATCCCTGAAGCCAAGCGTATTTTAGCCCAACACAACCTCACTTACAAAGAAACAGACTTGTGGTTTCGCTTGTTTGTGCTCCATGTGTATCATGCCGGAGCCATGAACGTAGCTGCCGTTGTCGATAAAATCAAGCCCACAGGAGGCTCGCAAGAACTCATCAAAGCCATGTGGCAAAATAGTGCCGCGGGTTTTGGCAACAACTCACAAAACTACACGCAACTCGCCCTCGCTGCGCAACTCATTTTGCACGACATGGTATACCAAAATTGCACAGAAATTAGTCCTTGCTCGAGTCGTTGACCCAGAAAATGTGTCCTTCTTGGATGCGCAATGGCGCCGGAAAATTATTTGTGTAAAGGCCTCCTGTGCCAAAACCCTGCGGAATTGTCGGGGCATAACACGCGCCAAATTGCACAATAGCGCTCAGTCCTATCGAACTTTCTAGTGCACTAGTGAGCCACCAACCTATGTTTCTTTCTTCGGCTAAAGCAATCCATTCGTGCACGCCACTCAGGCCGCCATGTAAACTTGGCTTCAAAATAATATATTGTGGTCTAATTTGCTCGAGCAATGCTATTTTTTTAGCTCGAGAAGTAAGCCCTATTAATTCTTCATCTAAGGCAATTGGCACTATGGTATCCTTACACAAATTAGACATTTCGTGGTATTGGCCTGCAGCAATGGGCTGCTCTATGCTATGCACTTCTAGGCGCGCCAATTCTTCGAGTACGGAACCAATTTCGGAAGGTGAAAACGCACCGTTGGCATCGACGCGGATCGTGAGCTCCGTTGCAGGCGCATGCGCACGAAGCTCCTGTAGCAGAAACAATTCTTGGGGCCAATCTAGTGCGCCAATTTTGAGTTTAACAGTCTGAAAACCAGCTGCGATCTTTTCGATGGCTTGCGCGCGCATGTCGGCAAGCGTACCCATCCAAACCAAACCATTGATCGGCATTGAGGCTTGCTGGCGCGTAAATGGCGTATCGAATAAAATAGGTGCTCCTTGTGCACGGATGCCCAGCAATAAAACTTCTAGGCCAAAGATAAACGAGGGAAAATGTTTCCATTGAGTGGCAAAAGCAAGAAAAGTGGGGTCTGTAAAAAAATCAAGCTCC
>JBIIZO010000209.1:0-2541 GCA_044346245.1 Crocinitomicaceae bacterium | reverse complement strand
CTTTCAACTGAGTGGTAGCTGAAGATAAAGTCAAATATCCAGTGAAAGCATTGGATTTGACCTGCTCTATTTCAGACCACTTCATAGTATTCTTTTTACCGAAGAGATCGGTGACTACAATATTTTCATTGTCAAAATAGAGGCGGTAATTGCGATAGAGCACAATGAAGTAAACACCAAGTAAACTAAAAATTAGAAAAAACAAGCCAAAAATTCGGTCTTCGCTAGGCGTATCTGTATCCACCAAAATCCAAACAGTGAAAAACAGAAAAATGCTTGCGCAAACTGCGCCTGTAAAAAAGTAAATACGCGAAACGCGCAATTCAAAACTACCGTCTGTCAGCGGCTCCACTTTTTTGGACATTTCTTTTTTGAGTAGCGAAAGTGCAATGATAACGGGAACGATTGTAAATGCAGATTTGATGATTTCTTCTAGCATGTTGGGTAAAGTTAAGGCTCCTTCAAGCCAAGTTCATTGCAGTCTAAATTAATGTTTTTCCATTCTTTGGCCAAACGAATGTGCTTAGGAACTGGGGCGGTTCGGATAAATAAGGGCGTGAGGTAGAAAACTTGGACTGTCCGTTTATTGTAACCCAGACCTCCTTTATCTTGAAGTTGAAATTCAATTTGCTTGAAACGCGAAGTGCGATGCTGAAACAAAACTGTTTGGGTATGCCATGCGCCACTTGCAAACAGTATATGCAAGGGGCCGATCACAATAATGAAAATCAGTAAAATTGATGGATAAAGTGTTCCAATAAGTTGTTGTTTTCTCTGCGAAACGGCAAAATAATTCCAAAGTAGCAAAACGGGTGTGCCAACTAATAACCCCAAATACGCAAAAGATTTCAAGGCCTGACTTTTGATGTCAAAATGAGGAAGCAGGTCGAAAAAGAATAGCAAGAGGATAAGACAATAAATGCTATTTAAAAGTTTGGATGTGTTGCGTTTTTTATTCATTTTCAAGTCCTTTCAAAAGGTCTTTCAAGTCTGAATATGGTGCTGTTTCGTCAGTCTCCCATTCTTTTTTGTTTCCTATTCTGTTCTTAAGGGCTTCAATGCTATAAGGTCTACTTGCCTTTAAAATTCTGTAAATTTCGGGAATATCAGTATAATCGGTTGGGTCGTAATACATCCATACATTTATTATTAAATCTATATCATCTTTATTTATTACCGTTGATATTGATTTAAGGCTTTTGGTCATTAAGGCTTTGTCTTCTTGTGAGTCGGTCGATTCTTGATATTGAATATAATCTTCAAAAATATTTCGAATGTTCTTTATGTGGTCAACATTTAAATCGTTCCAAATTTTCTCAATAAACTGACCGTCTCGTAAATCAAAGCAATAGTCATTATTTTCTTTTATGAACTGTCCATTTATTCTAAAACTCCTTTTGGTTCCGTCCTTTAGATGAACATAAATAAAATAAAATGGTAAAGACTTTCCCAGTCCAATTGGTTTTGAATTATTAAACTTCTCAATAAATTGGTTTTTCTGCTCGACAGTCAAACGTTTTATTAGGTTATCTATTGTGTCGAATTGCCCAGCTCTGTTTTTTATTTCAATAAAGTCAACCATTTCATTGTCGATATTTGATTTCTCAAAATTCGATGTAGTCTTCGACTGAGTACAAGCGCTAAAAGCTGTCGAAACGATAAAGGTCAAAATGTATGTTAATTGTCTCATTGTTGTCTTTTGAGATATAGGTTCCAATCGTCAAGTATTTCACTCCAACTTTCTAATAAATGCATCGCTTACTGTAAGGCGCATGATCCAAATCTTGGACTGATTGGGGTTGAATTCAATCTTTTCGAGGGTGCCACCGCAACGAACAAAGGAGCCCACTGGAAATTTTTTAATCTTGATTTTTTTAGAAAAGGTAAATTTTTCAAAGCAAAAAATACTGGTCCCCTTTCCATTTGCTGCACTCGTAAATGCTGTATATTTTCCATTTTCTTCATCAATACTGGTTTGGTTCAAACCGCCTTCTGCTTTGCTAACAGGGTGCGCAGCCATAATGACTCTTTGACCTTGATAATTCAAAGCATTAGCCTGCAATTCTTCGTACGAGAGTTGCGACTCACTGACCATACCTGCACCTGCATATAAATGGATATACAAAATAATGGCATGAAAATCAGAAGTATCTTGAGGCGTATTGTCTAAAAGCGCTTGAGAATCTTGATATACGGTGGCCCAAGCTTCTTTTTTCAAGGAAGGCACTAATGTCTTGAAGTCTTCGTAGCTCAGGGTTTGCGCAAAGCTCGTTTGAACTACAAATGCAAGCAATAAAGAAAGGAGGAGTTTAGTCATTGTATAAAAATTCTGATGTTAAAGGTTCGAAATCCGGTAATGAAGGTAAAGGATTTATTTTGATGGTTTTATCAAGTTTGACTTTAAAGGTATCTGAACTGATTGGACATTCTTTTTCAATTCTTCTTCCTGTTGACAAATTGTAATCAATCAGTTGCAAATTTCTGCTTCTATCCAAAGTACCCCATTGTGAATACTTACTTGACTAAATTGAATCCCCGTAT
>JBIIZO010000208.1:0-2552 GCA_044346245.1 Crocinitomicaceae bacterium | reverse complement strand
GAAGAATACCAAAGCAAATTTGCCGCCTGCCAAGTCTTTGATTTCAAAGAAAGACTAGGTAAAATAAAGATCGTCAATGCCCTTGTACCTAAAGCTCAACATGCTTTGGTGGTCCTGACCGACGCAAATGTGTTGTTCACTGCAGATACCTTAATGCATTTGCAGGCACCGTTTAGCAACCCAAAAATTGGATTGGTAGACAGCACCATGAAGCACTATGGCCTCAAAAATACAGGTATTTCTGTGCCTGAGTCGGCATATATTGCCGGTGAAGTATTGCTCAAAGAAGCAGAAGGAAAACTATGGGGCGCCATGATGGGCCCATTTGGAGGTTGTTTTGCCTTCAGGAAGAGTTGCTTTGAGCCAATTCCAGCTCATTTTTTAGTAGACGACTTCTACATTAACATGATTTGTATCGAGAAAGGCTTTCGTTGCATTACCCAAACTGAAGCAATTGTGTTGGAAGATGTCTCCAATGACCTTTCTATTGAATTCAAGCGCAAAATTCGAATTTCTTCCGGTAATTTCCAGAACCTGCGTCGTTTTTGGCCCCTTCTTTTCAAGTTCAATTGGGTATCTTTTGCTTTCTTTTCCCATAAAGTGCTGCGCTGGATTCTTCCCGTCTTTTTGGTGGCCATGACACTCCAAATTGTACAACAGCACGAACATTCTTTGTTCTATGAGATTTTGTATTTTGGTTTACTTCTGATTCCGATTGCTTTTGCTGTGGACTACCTTTCGCGCAAGCGTGGAGTTCATTTAGTTTGGCTGCGCTTTGTCATTCATTTTGTCAGCATGAATTTAGCACTGTTAATTGGTCTGTTTAGATTTTTTGGCGGCATTCGCTCCTCAGTTTGGCAACCGACCAAGCGTCATCAGTAAGTTTTTTGTATCTTTGCAGTCTAATCCGCCTGCGTCTTGTAAGTTGCCTCCCTTCCTACTTTGCTCATGGCACTTATTCTCTTAACGCAAATAAATGGCTAAATCCAAAGAAACCTTCTCTAAGAAGGAAAAAGAAAAACTCAAAGCAAAAAAGAAAAAAGAAAAATTAATTCGTTCTGAAGAGCGCAAATCCAATGCCAGCGGCGGCGGACTAGACAGCATGATGGCTTACGTAGATGAATACGGCCGCATCGTAGACGCTCCTGTAGATCCAAGTACAAGAATAGAAATCGATGCAGAAAGCATTGAAATTGGCATTCCACGCCGCGAAGAAAGCGACGAAGACGAAGCGTCTGACTCTGGAACGGTCATCTTCTTCAATGACTCTAAAGGTTACGGCTTCATCAAAGACAAAGCCAGTGGCGAAAACATCTTTGTGCACGCAGCCAATCTCTCTGCTCCTATCGCTGAACGCGACGAAGTTACTTTTGACAAAAGTCGTGGTCAAAAAGGTTGGGTCGCTCTCAACGTTAAAATTATTCCGAAGGTTGCACCTCCCATTGCCTAAGGTTTGTTTCCTAGGCTCAATCCTTTAAATAAGCTTGTTGCATCCCGAAGCCAAATCGAGTTAAATTGGCTTCGGTGAGTAACAAAATCACAACATCAAACTGCTGTACTTCAGCTGCATAGTCATTGAAGTCTTCTATGAAAGTAGTTTCTTTGCCCGGCACCAACCTTTCGTGGTTGTAATACCAAAACTCGCCGCCTTCAAAGACGTGTTGCATCATCCCCCAGTTATACATTCCGTAATAAAAGCTATCGCCAATCACGAGCACTTTGGGTGCTTTCTTGCCTTTTGGTAAGGCCTTGATTTCAAATTTTGGATAGGCCATCTTGAAGTCCGGCAAATTGCGCAATAGATTCATGCCGAGCTCGATGTCGTCGTCGCGGTCTCGAGGGGTGTTGTCTTGTTCTATGCGCGTGAGTTTCAATGAAGGCGGTGGTTTTTGCGAAAGCGCACTGACCTGCTTGATGAGCGAATCTGCCACTAAATACTCGCCGTAAGAGCTCCAATGGATGCCTGTTTTGGGGTACAGTGGATACTTCGCGGTGGCTTTCATTTTTAAAAACCAATCTTGCACGTCAAAAAGCGGAATCTTTTCTGCAATAAGTTCTCTTACAAAATCCGGGTAATTTCTTCTCGTGCTTCCGTTGTAGCGATATTCTTCGGGCATTTTGTCCGGGAAAAAGGAACCTTTACCAGGGGCCAAACAAACTAATAAGTGTTTGCCCTTCATAGCCAGGTCTTGCTCGATCAATTGCAGGTCTGAAACCAATCTTGAAATCGAGTCTAAACCGAGGTAATCTTGTCCGCTTGCGGCCAGCAAATAATTCTGCTCAAATAGATAGCCATCTTTACCCATAATGACCCCTTGGGCTTGGTATTCGCCAAAGACGCGGTCAAAAAGCTCGTTGTAAAAGCGCACCATGAAAGGACGCAGGCCAAAATGATCAGCGATATACGCCTCCTGCCCCTCTTGAAATTTAACTTCGCGCCATTGCTCCAGAGAGAAAGGTACTTTGACGGAGGTCGGTTGTGCGCCTCCTAATGGTTTGGGCTCAAAAAGGTGTTCGTTTTGCTCGAGCCAAGGTAAAAGCAATAGGGCCAG
>JBIIZO010000207.1:0-2557 GCA_044346245.1 Crocinitomicaceae bacterium | reverse complement strand
TTCATCGCTGGCGAAACCGCACCAAAAGGACGCACAATGGGTCATGCCGGTGCTATTGTTGGTGGCGCAGACGACACCGCAGAGGCGAAAAAACGCATCATGCGCGAGTGTGGCATCCACGTAGTAGATTCTCCTGCTCAGATCGGTGCTAAAATGGCCGAAGTACTTGGTCACTAAGTCGATTCTAAGCCGAAGCTAGACCAAAGCTTTCTTCCTAATTCCAGAAATCCCAAGTAAGCCCCAATCTGATTTGCATGGTTGGAAACGGATATCCTTGCACTGTAGAAAGCTGTGCAGCGTTCCAATAACTGCCTATATTAGCGACATTCACAAAAAACCTGAAGGTCTTTACTTCGAGAGCCACGTTGAATTGCGCATTCAAATAAGCTGTATTCACCGCACCAACTTGAGAAGCCCCCCAATCTATGCTCTCCATAAACGGCAGATAAACCAAAGTTTTGCTCGCAGATTGGTAAGTAACTTGTCCTTCTACGCGCATATTTAAGCGCTTGTCTTTGAAAACACCACCTTGCCATGCCAAAGTGAGCGCAGCTTGATGCTTCGGTAAAAAAGCATCCTTCTGAGCCAAATACTTGTACTTTGACCCTAGCGCCCACGCACCATTTGATGGTGTTTTTTTATTGTTGGGCAAAATATAATTGATGTCGGTTTGAAGGGTTGCCAATTGACCAGCCGAGGAAGCTGCTGTATTAGACCAAAGTAGCAGTAACGGATCAAAACGATAGGCATTTTTGAACTGAATGATACTCAATTTCATGCGGGCCGTCAGTGTCTTGGGGTTATTTTGAAATGCTCCTAAAGCGCTTAACTCCTGAAAAAATTGTTTTTGCGGATTGCTCCAAAGGTAGTTGGTGAGATTACTTTGATAAGCGCGTTGCAACAAAAGCGGCCACTCATTGGCATAGCGATGCGCCACAGCAACTTTCCAGTTCTTTTGAGCCCAACGGTAGGTGCTATTGGCATGCCATCCTTGTGCAGCACCAATGATATTGAATTCATTTTCATGCGCAAAATCATGTGCTGCCCGTTTGAGCTGTAAATGGTTGTGCCAATTGACTTCTAGGGTGTCGTATTGCGCAAGCGCATCGGACCAAAGCCGCTGTCTGAGGCCAAAATGGGAAGTAAATTCTAAACCTGGCCTTTGTGCTTGTAAACCCACGCGGTTCTCGAGGAGTTGTTGGTCAAAAATATCAGCGCAGGAATCGGGACTGAAATAGGTTTGTGGGTAAAATGTACTCAAGAGACCTTCTTCCAAATAAAGTCTTTTTTGCAATTGATATTGTGCTGGGTCGCTAAATTGAAAGAACGCAAGGAATCGCCAAATAAACGATAGCGAAAGTCTAGGCTTGCATGGTACGTATTTTTTTGTGTGCGGGAGCTTTCCTTGACAACGGGTAGTAAATCCATTGCAATGCTGCCAAGAGGTGCGTAAGACGCCAAGCCGCCGGCCCACTGGCGATCATCGCTGGCATTGCCAAAATGCAGCAACACTTCATATCGTTTTCCTGATTGATATAAATTGAGCTGCAATTGGCTATAGCGCAAATCATCGGCGCGGATGAAGCCCGTGCGTTGCCAGCGATCATAGCGCAAGTTGAATAAAACACCATGTGTGAAAGCCTGCTCAAAATCTACGCGGATACGCTGTGCGCCCTGTGCACCAAAACCGCAGCCAAAACCTAGGTGCGGCAGTGCTGAAAATGTGAGTGGCTTGAGGAGTGTTTGAGCTGGAGCGAAGGTGGTGCAGCCAAGTTGGTATAAATCGGTGGCATCTGGCTGAATTTGCTGCGGGCTAAAAAAGAAACTAGCGCCAAAACCATCCATTTGCTGCGTCAAGGCCTGGAGATCTCCGAAGGTGCGCGTTTCTAATTTAAGGGTGTCTCTTGGGGCTAAAAGTTGAGCTTCAATGCGGCTGAAAAGCGAGGTGAGCAACAAAAAAGACAAAAAGTATTTCATGACGCAAACTTAAGAAAAAAATAAGGGCCACCCCATTGAGGTAGCCCTTCATAATTTGTATAAAACGTAGCTTAGAGCGCGTTGATGCGCACTTGCAAACCTGATTTAAGGTTAGCTGCTTTGTTTTTGTGAATGATATTGCGTTTTGCAAGTTTGTCTAACATTGCAACAACAGCAGGAAATAAACCTTCTGCCTCTTTGCGGTCTTTGGTCGCACGCAATTTACGCATCGCGTTACGAGTTGTTTTGTGCTGGTATTTATTCAATACGCGCTTAGACTCATTTGAACGAATGCGCTTGATGGATGATTTATGGTTTGCCATAGCTGTTTATATAATTAATCTCATTAAAAAATGCAGCCCATAGGAGAATCGAACTCCTGTTTCAAGGATGAAAACCTTGCGTCCTAACCACTAGACGAATGGGCCAAAAAATTGGCAGCCCATAGGAGAATCGAACTCCTGTTTCAAGGATGAAAACCTTGCGTCCTAACCACTAGACGAATGGGCCAAAATGTCAAAACCCCAGAATTTGGGATTGCAAATATAGTAGGAATTTCTTGAAGCGCAAGGGCGCTTGC
>JBIIZO010000090.1:0-8886 GCA_044346245.1 Crocinitomicaceae bacterium | reverse complement strand
GAATGGCAGTTGTATTTGGACTCGGTATGGTATTGACTACAACGGCATCTGAATAAACCGCAGCGTCGGTCGGACGATAGACAACCGCTTCTTGAATTGCTCCCTGGGTTGGTTCCATACTCATGAGTTGTAATTTTCCTTGACCTTTTTTGAAAACGACGCGTGTAGTGATATCGTATGGTGCATCTATCATGAAGTTTTTATCGATGTCTGGTGTTTTGCCGTCGGCAAAAATAATTTTGACAGCATAACTGCCATTTTTAATTTGACCCACCTGGACATTGGTTTCAGGTTTCGAATTCTGGCGTATGCCATTCAAGACGACATAAAATTGTTGACCGTTGTTATTGAAAATACTTAGGTTACTTTGTGCAACTAATGAAGTAGCGCTTAAAATCAATAAGAAAAAGAAAGGAGTTTTCATAAAATCTATTTTTTAGCAAAGAAAACAAAAAATTTGAAAGCATACAAAAACACAGACCCACGCTTTTTTCTAACTTCGTAAACATGAACTATGTCATTGTCGATGTCGAAACAACAGGTGGCCACACCAAAGACTCCAAAATCACGGAATTGGCCATGTACAAACACGACGGCAAACAAGTCATTGATCACTTCCAAAGCCTCGTAGACCCCGAACAAGCCATTCCAGAATTTATTGTTCGCCTCACTGGCATCACCGACAAAATGGTGGCCGGCGCGCCCAAATTCTATGAACTCGCCAAGCAAATCATTGAATTTTGCGAAGGTTGTACGTTTGTGGCCCATAATGTCGCTTTTGACTATGGCATGTTCAAGAGCGAATTCAAGCGCTTGGGTTACGAATTTCGCATGCCGCAACTTTGCACGGTTAGAGCTGCACGCATTGTGCTGCCAGGCCACGCTTCATACAGTCTTGGTAAAATTTGCGCAGATCTCGGTATCCCCAACGCTGCCCGCCACCGCGCAGACGGCGATGCCAAAGCCACAGCGCAACTCTTCACTATTTTAATTGAAACCGATAAGAATCAGCTCAAAACATTCATACAAGATGTACTCAACCCTAAATCTGTGCATCCAAACCTCAGCTTAGAGAGTATTGAAGAGCTGCCTAATAAAACAGGTATTTACAAACTCTACAACGAGTTCAACCAGCTCATTTACGTGGGCAAAAGTATCCATATCAAGAAGCGGATCGAACAACACCTGCGCAACCACAAAACCGCCAAAGGACTGCAAATGATCCAAGATATTTGCAGGGTTGAATACGAACTTACGGGCTCTGAGCTCATTGCCATGCTGCTCGAGTCCAACCTCATCAAAGAAAATAAGCCCATTTATAATCGTAAGCTCCGCAAGAGTTTATTTCCTTATGGCCTCTACGACCAACAAGATTTCGATGGTTACATCAGACTCAAAATAGAAAGCACCGCCAAAAAAGACGAAGAGCCCTTAATGCAGTTTACTTCCAAAAAAGAAGCGCAATCTTACCTCGAACACATCGCAGGCAAGCTCGAATTGTGTCAGAAGCTCTGCTACCTCTATCCTACTCAAAGTGCTTGTTTTCACTACACCATTCAGCAGTGCAAAGGCGCTTGCGTTCAAGAAGAAGACCCAGCAGCATACAACAGCAGGGTTCAGCAATACATCGACCAACTGCAATTCAATGGCGACTCCTTCTTTTTGGTCGATAAAGGCCGCAACAAAGGTGAAAAAAGCTTGGTCTGGATAGAAAATGGAATATACAGAGGCTTTGGTTATGCCCCCTTTCATTTTCACGGCAAAGAACCCCTGCACTGGGCGCGCTACATCAATGTGGAGAAAGAAAACCGCGACAGCAAAACGATTGTTCATCAATTTATGCGCAAGCCCACCGGGCAAAAACGCATAGACCTCAACACCAACGCCCAATGAGTGCGGCGCAAACTGGCAAACTCACATTTTTGGGTTCCGGGACCTCTCAAGGCGTGCCGGTGATCGCCTGCACTTGCCCAACTTGCAGCTCCACTGACCCCAAAGACCAACGTTTGCGCGCAAGTGTGCTAGTGGATTTCCCAGACCTGTGCATCGCCATAGACGCCGGCCCTGACTTTAGACAACAAATGCTGCGGGCAAAAGTGCGCCACCTAGACGCCATTCTTCTGACCCACGAACACAAAGACCACATCGCGGGCCTCGACGACATCCGCGCCTTCAATTACCAACGGCAAGCCGATTTCCCGATTTATTGTACCCCAAAAGTTGAAATGGCACTCAAGCGCGAATTTTACTATGCTTTTGAGGCCAATCCGTATCCTGGCGTACCGCGTTTTGAAATCCGCCACCTTGAAGTAGGGCGTTTTCAGATAGACACTTACACCATTGATGCCATTGAAGTTTGGCACCACCAAATGCAAGTATTGGGCTTTCGCTTTGGCAAATTGGCCTACATTACAGATGCCAAAACCGTTACAGCATTAGAAAAATCTAAACTTCAAGATTTAGACATCCTCGTCATCAATGCGCTGCACCAATACCCGCATCCTTCGCACTTCAATTTAGCCGAAGCACTGGAGTTTATTGCAGAAATCAAGCCCAAGCAAAGTTACCTCACGCACATCTCACACCTGTTTGGTTTGCACGAACAAATCAGTGAAACGCTGCCAGCCAATGTGCAATTGGCTTACGACGGACTGCAGCTCACTTTCAATTATTCAGTTTAAATTTACCGCATGTCCAGACAAGATTTAATCGACATCGAGGCGCTCATCAAGAGCAAAAATCCACGTTTGCTCAAGTGGTTGCCGCGCTTTGTCATTGCCTTCTTGAAACGCAAACTTCACCAAAAAGAAATCAATGCCTTTCTGACAACCTACGGCCATCTGCAAGACCACGCCTTTTGCGAAGCGCTCATCAATTACTTTGAAATCGATATTGCAGTAGAGGGTTTGGAAAACATCCCGTCAACAGGTGGTGCCATCCTCGCCTTGAATCACCCACTCGGCGGCATGGACGGCATCGCACTCATTCATGCGCTCAGAGAGAAACGCCCGGATGTCGCTTTAATTGTCAATGATTTATTACTCAATATCAAGCAGTTATCCAACCTTTTTGTAGGAATCAATAAATTTGGTCGCAACGATGGTGGCGTGAGGCAAAATATCCGCAGCGCCTTTGAAAAAGAACAAGTTGTGATTATTTTTCCGGCGGGAATGGTCACGCGCATTCATTATGGTCAAATTATTGAGGCCGAATGGAAAAAAACATTTGTGAGTTACGCGCGCCAACTTGACCGACCTATTATCCCAATTTACATAGATGGACGCTTGTCTAAAGCTTTTTATCGCCTCAACCGCTGGCGCAAACGCATCGGCATCAAAGCAAACATTGAAATGTTCTTGCTCGCCGATGAAATGTTCAAGCAGAAAAAAGGCAAGATTTCTTTTGTGATCGGTGCAGCCCTCACCCCACAGCAGCTTCCTGCCGAACTCAACGACTACGACGCCGCCAACTGGGTAAAAAACCATGTTTACAGCCTAAAACCATCCGATGAAACAAATCATTGAACCCATAGACCGCGCCTTATTGCGCAAAGAACTAAATGCCGACCGATTTTTGCGCACAACACGCAAAGGCGGCAATGAAATATATAGTGTCAATGCAGCCAATTCGCCAGCTGTTTTACAAGAAATTGGGCGCTTGCGCGAACTGACTTTTAGAGCAGCCGGAGGTGGTACGGGCGAAGAAATTGACCTAGATGCACATGATTTTGGCCCCTATGCTTATGACCAACTCATTGTGTGGTCTGTAGAGGACCAAGAAATCATCGGGGGCTACCGCTACAAAGTTTGTGCTGACGCCAAAGACGAACACGGCGCTTTTGCGCTGTCAACAGCACACTATTTTGAGTTCAGCGACTTATTCAAAAGCGTTTTTTTACCCTACACCATAGAGCTCGGCAGGAGCTGGGTGCAGCCGAATTTTCAGCCGAATGTGAATCCGAAGAAAGGTTTGTTTGCCCTAGACAACATCTGGGATGGCCTCGGTGCACTCATTCGCTTTTATCCGCAAATCAAGTATTTCTTCGGTAAGGTTACGATGTATCCAGACTACAACCGCGAAAGCCGGGATTTTTTGCTGCAGTTTTTGCACCATTATTTCCAAGATCCAGATCAGCTCATTACCGCTTTTCAGCCCTTAGATTTTCGTGCTCAAAAAGACTATACGCCTCTTGTTGCTGGCCTCGACTTCAAAGAAGGATTTAAGGTGCTCAATCAATTTGTTAGAGATCACGGCACGTTTATTCCGCCGCTCATGAATATTTACATGAACCTCTCCCCGACCATGCGCACCTTTGACACCGCAGTCAATGCAGATTTCGGGGCAGTTGAAGAAACAGCCATTCTCGTAACCATCGCAGATATTTATTTAGAAAAGAAGGAAAGACACCTCAATTTTTAAGCCCAGAACTACTGTCAAACTTTTAAGCCTAAAACTACATCCAGTCGAGCTCAACACGACCTATTTTTTTCTTGATTTTTGCTTTAATGCGCGAGATGAGCACATCTACGTGCTGCAGCCCTAAACGCTGTTCTATTTCTTTGGAGCTGCGCTTGTATTCGTATTTCATTTTCAGTACCAACGCCTCTTTTTTGTCTACGCAACCCAATGCTTCAAAATACAGCGCCTGTAATTCAAACTCGCGCTGAGGCGCAAACTCTTGGGCAACAAGCACATGATGCACGGTGGTTTGTTGCCATACGCTGTTTTTTTGCGCTTTGTCTTTGCGCAATTGTGAAATACAAAAATGAACCAAGACCTTGCGCAACCAAGCCTGAGAATCAAAAAGATGCGCGTTTGCTGGCTGCTGCTTCTCAAGCAAGGCATAGAGGTGCAATGAAAAATCTTGCAAGACATCTTGTTGCTGCATGCCATTGAAATAGCGTGCAATTATTCGCTTGAAAAACCGCTGCTCCTGTGCATAGAGGCTTTCAAATTGCTGGTGGAGGGTACTTGTAGGCTTCATGTTTTGGCGATATACAATTATTGTTCCAAAGTAGTTGACGCTAAATTTTATTGTATTTTCACAATCTGATTCAAGGTTATGCGTTTACAGCTTATGAAAATATTTGGCTTACTCTTTTTTGGCTTTGTTTATAGTGCGCAGGCACAATATAGTTGGGGCACACACGCGTTTACCTACCTCAATCAACTCAACAACGCCAAAAATGCAGGTGTTGGCGGCAGGCTTTACGCCCTCAATGACAAAGAAGTTGGCCTCAGCTTAGATCAGCCCGCACTTCTAGATGCTTCCCTCACCCATCAATACCATACTTCAGTGGGTATTTTACCTAGTGGCGTTCATTATGGCGCACTTGTGAGTGCTTTAAAAACTAAATGGGGTGTTTTTGCGCCCTACTTGCGCTACATGAATTATGGTTCATTCAATCAGACCAATACGGAAGGGCAAGTAACTGGTACTTTCAACGCATTAGATTACAATATCGGCTCGAGCTATGCATACACGCCCAATCCTTATTTTAGAATCGGCGCACAAATTAATTTACTTGGCTCAAATTTGGAACGTTTCAGCGCGTATGGCTTTTCAGCACACTTTTCAGCACTTTTAGTGCACCCTAATCAACAATTTGTAGCAGCCTTAGGTGTTCGGAATGCTGGCATTATTTTCAAGGACTATACGCCGCAAGCCAATTCGATGCTACCACTTGACGTTTATGCTGCTGTAAGTTATCGCCTCGCCCACGCCCCGTTCCGCTTTCATATGGTAGGGCACTCCCTCAACCGACCACAGAATATTTGGCTCGATCCAAATGCCTCCGAAACTTTAGACCCGCTTACCGGAGACACCATTCCGATCTACACACCAAACATTGGAGAAAAAATTGCCAACCACCTACATTTTCAGCTCGAACTCATCCCAAAAGGGGCTATTCAAATTCGAATGGGCTTTGACTACAACCGCCGTCAGCAACTTCAACTCAATGATTTTCCGGGCTTAGCTGGCTTCTCTTTTGGAACGCGTTTACACATCAAGCGCTTTGATTTAGATTACGCCGTTCAGTTTTATTCTAAAGCGGGCAGCATTCAAACGCTAGGCCTCAGCACCGATTTAGCACGGCTCAAGCGAAAAATCTAGAGGGCTCTGTCGTGGAACTCCCCTGCAAGCTTGCGGTAGTCTGCGTGGTAACGCCCGTCTAAGTCTCTGATAAAAAAGTGCGCAACATCCTTATGGAGCACATTTTGCTCAAAGCACAGCACCCAGCGCTTGTCTAGCTTTTGCGGATTTGCATGAAAACGCAGCTCCTGACTACAAAACCAACCCAACGATTGAAAAAAAGATTGTGTCTGCACCGCTTGTGCTGGTGGTAAAATGAGCCAAATTTGGCCATCGTCTTGGCAGCGCAGGCTCATGTCTTGAAGCAAGTCAAAATAGGCTGGAGCAGCTATGTGTTTGGCCTCTTGATCAGCTGTTTGCGCGGCTGGCAAACTATCGATAAAATACGGTGGATTCGAAACCACCACAGCATATTTTTCAGTTAAGGGTAAGTCTTTTAGTGTTGTTCTGAGTGCTTTTAAACGCGCAGCATACTTGGACTGCTCAAAATTATAGTAAGCGTCCAATATGGCGCCTTCACTCGGATCGACGCCGGTGATGTGCGCATTTTGAAACCTTGAGGCGAGCAATAAGGCTATAACGCCATTGCCAGTCCCTACATCTAAGATGCTCGTATTGGTGTTAGAAAGATGTACGCTTGCCCCGAGTAAGATGGCGTCTGTACTGACCTTTAACGGACAATTTACCTGACGAACATTAAAATCTCTAAAGGCAAATACAGCCATTAATATGCCTTAGCAAACACAACGCGGCCAGCAGATGGCTTGCCTGTAACCATACAAAATCCGGGTTCAGGTGCTGGTTCAAAAGGGATGCAGCGAATGGTGGCTTTGGTTTCTTGCTTGATACGTTCTTCGGTTTCCGGCGTGCCGTCCCAATGCGCTAAGAAAAAACCGCCTTTTTCGATGTCGATTTTGAATTGTTCGTAAGAATCTATGGTATGGGTATTGGCTGCACGGAAGTCTTTGGCGCGCTGCAATAGATTTTGTTGGATGTCGTGGAGAAGGGCTTCGATAGTGACCGCCAAATTTTCAAAATCTAGGGTTTCTTTTGATTTGGTGTCGCGGCGAGCCACTTCTATTTTGCCGTTCTCGAGGTCTCTAGGGCCCATGGCCAAACGGACAGGAACTCCTTTGGTTTCGTACTCGGCGAACTTCCATCCTGGACGGCGGTTGTCGTCGTTGTCGTATTTGAAACGAATGCCTTTGGCCTTTAATTCTTGGGCCAAGAGCTGGAATTTGGCATCGATTTGCGCGAGTTCGTCGTCGGTGCGGTAGATAGGCACCCCGACCACCTGAATGGGAGCTAATTTCGGCGGAACAACAAGTCCTTCGTCGTCGGAATGCGTCATGATGAGCGCACCCATTAGTCGGGTAGACACACCCCAAGAGGTGGCCCAAACGTGGTCTAGCTTGCCTTCTTTATCGGCAAATTTGACATCAAAAGCTTTGGCAAAATTTTGACCTAAAAAATGGCTTGTACCCGCTTGTAAAGCCTTGCCGTCTTGCATCATTGCTTCAATACAAAGGGTGTCATCGGCTCCGGCAAAGCGTTCGCTGGCTGTTTTGCGTCCTTTGAGCACAGGCATAGCCATGTAGTTTTCGGCGAATTCGGCATAGACATCTAGCATTTGTTCTGCCTCGGCAATGGCTTCAGTCTTGGTAGCGTGGGCGGTATGCCCTTCTTGCCACAAAAACTCTGCAGTGCGCAAGAACAAACGCGTACGCATCTCCCAACGCACCACATTGGCCCATTGATTGATCAAAATCGGGAGGTCGCGGTAAGATTGGATCCAATTTTTATAGGAATTCCAGATGATGGTTTCTGAAGTGGGGCGAACGATGAGTTCTTCTTGTAATTTGGCGTCTGGATCGACGATTAGCCCACTGCCGTCTTCGGCATTTTTAAGGCGATAGTGCGTCACTACTGCACATTCTTTGGCAAAACCATCGACGTGTGCGGCTTCTTTACTGAGGTAGCTCTTCGGGATGAAAAGAGGGAAATAAGCATTGGAGTGTCCTGTTTCTTTGAACTTAGCATCTAGGACATCGCGCATGTTTTCCCAAATGGCATAACCATAAGGTTTGATGACCATGCAGCCGCGCACATCAGAGTGCTCAGCGAGGTCAGCTTTATAGACGAGATCGTTGTACCAGGTTGCGTAATCTTCTTGACGGGTGACTTTTTTTTCGGCCATAGGATGCTTTCTTTGAAAGCGCAAAGATAAGCAATTCTATGGTAAGCGGGGCTTGATCGTTTGCGCACTGCAGCGGTTTTGCAACAAACTATTGGTGTAAAACTGATACAACGCACTCATTTGCTGACTCACTTTGATTTGTTCTTTGGTGTAATTGCGCTGCACATGGGGTGTCCAGGCAATCGGGAGTAGATTGGTCCCATTGTAAATAAAGGAAAGTAAATTGCCGTTGTCATAGACCATTTTCTGACCTTGTTCATACTCAAAACAAGATGAACCTAGTTGAAATGTCGCTTTCTCCAGCCCCAAAAGATCGAGTAAGGTTGGCATGATGTCAATTTGCTGAAAAACAACACCTTTGGCAGGTTTGGGAAGTTCGAGTGAGGGATGATAGAAAGCAATCGGAATGCGGTAGCGCCAATCAAGGGTTTGAAATTGACGCTGACGGGTTGGCCCGACGTGGTCTGCAGTAATGACAAATAAGGTGTTTTTGAACCATTCTTCCTTTTGATTGCGCATGAAAAAACGACGCAAGGCGATATCTGTGTAGGCGATGGTTTTACAGAGTGGCTCTGGTCCTTTGGGCAATTGTTTA
>JBIIZO010000089.1:0-8892 GCA_044346245.1 Crocinitomicaceae bacterium | reverse complement strand
TCATTGGTTTTGGACGCATTGGCCAAAGCTTAGCCACCTACGCACTCGGTGCGGGCATGAAAGTCATTGCCATCGAGCGCAAGGCGCGCATTCAACCAATTGCATTAAAAATCGGCGGACAAACCATCGAAATTCCAGTTAAAGTCGTTGCCGACCTCTCAGAGGTACTCGATCAGCTCGACTATATTTCCATTCACGTGCCCAAGCAAGCCGATGGTGGCGCAGTCATAGGCGCTACTGAATTCCAACGCATGAAAAAAGGCGTGCGTTTGGTGAATGCAGCGCGCGGTGGAGTCATTGACGAACAAGCCCTACTCGAAGCCCTCAACAACGGCACCGTTGCAGCTGCAGCGCTCGATGTTTACGAAAACGAACCGAATCCACTCAAGGAGCTCATCAATCATCCAA
This sequence comes from Crocinitomicaceae bacterium, assembly GCA_044346245.1. Taxonomy (GTDB): domain Bacteria; phylum Bacteroidota; class Bacteroidia; order Flavobacteriales_D; family Crocinitomicaceae; genus UBA952. The sequence continues at coordinate 8,484 of JBIIZO010000089.1, read as the reverse complement.
ACATTGCCTGCACACCGCATATTGGCGCAGCTACCTTAGAAGCCCAAGACCGCATCGGCGAAGAACTCGCAGACCTCATCATCGCTTTTGCCAAAGAAGCATAAGTGCAAAACTCAAGCAAATAAAAAAAGCGAAGGGTCCCCTTCGCTTTTTTTATTTGCTGAACGCACGAAAATTTAAGCTTCCATAATAGCAATGCTTTCAATGCTATCGCCCTCGCGAATTGAATCTAAAACATCCAATCCTTCAAAGACCTTTCCAAAAACAGTGTGCTGACCATCTAGGTGCGCAGTGTTGTTGCGCGAGTGGCAAACGAAAAATTGAGAACCACCGGTATTGCGACCTGCATGTGCCATTGACAAAACACCGCGGTCATGATATTGCTTGTCTCCTTTGGTTTCGCAGTCAATTTGGTAACCTGGGCCACCTGTACCCGCCATGCCGCTCGCACCATCGCGTGTGTTAGGGCAACCTCCTTGAATCACAAAATCGGGAATCACGCGGTGCCACTTGAGCCCATTATAAAACCCGTCTTGGGCTAATTTGACAAAATTGGCTACCGTATTTGGTGCCGCTTCTGCAAAAAGTTCTGCGTGCATTTCGCCTTTGCTAGTTGATATAATTGCTTTCATAAGATTTTTTGTGGCAAAAATACAGCTATTTTAGCTGATATTTTGTTGAAAACTCAGTTGATAAAGCACTTTTCATTTGAGTTGCAGCAGATGAACCGAATGTTAAATTTGTAATGAAGCAAATTCCAAATCGACATGTTTAGCTCCTTCACCAAGAAAAAATTATCTGACAACCAGGTTGCCAACGTGTTTATCAACGGTATTTTTGATAGCGTAGACAACGGCTTTACCGAGGTTGCCGCTATGATTAACGAAGACAGCGTTTTTGTAGAGAGCCCAAATATCTCTAGCGCCGACTCCGGTCAATTTGGTCTCATCGTCATTGTCGGAAATTTGTCCTTTTTAGAAAGTACTTTTGAATCCGATCAAGCAGCACGCGTAGAACAGCTCATTTTTGAGAAACTAGCTCCAATCTACGAAATGAGCGTTGGCGATTTTCAAAACATGATCCGAGAATACCAGAGCTTCATCATGCGCGTCAATCATCCGTCTAAAAACTGGATTTACGGCATGTCAAAAGCGATTTTCCACAAATACGGCCTTTACGAGTTTCAAGACGATTACTTCAAGCGCATGCAGGCGCCCAATCCTTTATTTCTCAAACGCATGGACGAAGTCATGGTCAACTTTGTCTGGAACTGGGATGCCTTCTTCAAAAAGTTCCGCATCTAAGGGCATCCTGCTCTCTATTCTTGCCCCTCCACAAGCTCTTCATGGGCGTGAACAGGTTTTCTGAACACAATTTTACCGTCAAACATGTCCATCACCACATTCTGTGTTTTATCCACTTTTTGAGACAGGATGGCTTTGGAAAGTTCGTTGAGTACTTGCTTTTGAATGACGCGCTTCACCGGACGCGCGCCAAAAAACGGGTCGTAACCAAGCGTGAGGATGTGCTCAAAAGCTTCTGGTGATACTACCAAATTGAGGTCAGATTCGCGCAGCTTTATTTTGAGCTCATCGAGCTGCATCGAAACAATTTGTGACACTTCTTTTTTAGTTAGCGGCAAAAAGAGAATGCTCTCGTCTATGCGATTCAGGAATTCTGGGCGAATGGTTTGACGCAGCAGTTCAAGGACTTCTACTCTGGTAGTTTCGGCAACTTCTGGATAGGCCGACTCTTTGGCTTTTTCAAAACGCTCATGAATGAGAGCGGATCCTAGATTGGAAGTCATGATGATCAGCGTGTTCTTGAAGTTTACCAAACGGCCTTTGTTGTCGGTGAGCCTCCCGTCGTCGAGCACTTGCAGCAAAATATTGAAGACGTCCGGATGGGCTTTCTCGATTTCGTCGAGCAAGATTATCGAATAGGGTTTTCTGCGCACGGCTTCCGTAAGCTGCCCACCTTCTTCATACCCGACGTAGCCCGGAGGCGCACCAACGAGTCTGCTCACGGCGTGTTTTTCTTGGTATTCGCTCATATCGATGCGCGTCATGGCTTGTTCGTCGTTGAATAAATATGCGGCGAGCGCTTTGGCCAATTCTGTCTTCCCGACACCTGTAGTACCCAAGAAAATAAAGGAGCCAATGGGGCGCTTGGCATCTTGAAGCCCTGCCCTACTGCGGCGGATCGCATCGGAAAGCGCCGTAATAGCCTCCTCTTGCCCAACCACGCGCTTGTGTAGCTCTTCTTCTAAGCGCAAAAGCTTTCCGAGCTCACTTTCGAGCATTTTGCCCACTGGAATGCCCGTCCATTTTGAAACCACTTCTGCAATTTCAGCTACATCCACCACCTCTTTGATGAGTTTAACCTGAGACTCCATGGCTTGCTGCGTCAATTTCATTTTTTCCAAAGCCTCCTCGGCTTCTTTGATTTTGCCATAGCGCAACTCAGCCACCTTTGCGTAATCGCCCATGCGCTCTGCAGCATCTGCCTCAAATTTAAAGGCTTCTATTTCTTCTTTGGCGCGCTGAATACCTTCAATAAGGTCTCTTTCTGCTTGCCAGCGGCTTTGCAAACTCGTGCGCTGTTCTTGCAACTTTGCCAGTTCCTCGGCTACTTGCTGCAAGCGTTTTTGGTCGTTCTCGCGCAAAATGGCTGCTTTCTCGATTTCTAACTGCATGATTTTGCGCTCTACTTCGTCGAGTTCTTCGGGCTTGGAATTGATTTCCATGCGCAATTTAGCAGCTGCTTCATCTATGAGGTCAATGGCCTTGTCTGGCAGATGACGATCGGTGATGTAGCGCTGGGAGAGTTCTACTGCCGAAATAATAGCGGCGTCTTTGATGAGCACCTTGTGGTGGTTTTCGTATTTTTCCTTGATGCCACGCAAAATAGAAATGGCATCTTCGGTGCTGGGTTCGTCTATGACAACCGTCTGAAAACGACGCACAAGTGCTTTGTCTTTTTCGAAGTACTTTTGGTATTCGTTGAGGGTGGTGGCTCCCACTGCCCGCAGCTCGCCTCTAGCCAAAGCCGGCTTCAAAATATTGGCTGCATCCATGGCGCCATCTCCGCCACCAGCGCCCACAAGTGTGTGAATTTCGTCGATGAATAAGATGATTTCTCCCTCCGCGGCAATGACCTCCTTGATCACCGCTTTGAGCCTTTCTTCAAATTCGCCTTTATATTTGGCCCCTGCAATCAAAGAACCCATATCCAGGGAAAAAACCGTTTTTGATTTGAGATTCTCGGGCACATCGCCTGAGATAATGCGGTGAGCCAAACCTTCGGCGATAGCAGTCTTTCCTACGCCCGGCTCACCAATGAGTATGGGATTGTTTTTGGTGCGGCGCGTTAATATTTGCAGTACCCTTCTGATTTCGTCGTCCCGACCAATAACGGGATCAAGCTTGCCGTCTTTGGCTAAAGCATTGAGGTTTTTAGCATATTTTTCTAATGATTGGTAATTTGCATCTTGTTGGGCATCTTGAACTTGTTGTCCGTTTCTGAGTTCCATAATCTGATTTTTTAAGTTGTCTTCTGCTAATTTGAGGTCTTTGAGATAGCGAGCGGCTGGATCTTTACCCTTGAGTAGTGCCAAAAAAAGGATTTCAAGCGCTACGAATTGATCTGAGAATGCTTCTTTTTGGGCTACGGCTGCGCGCAGTAAATTTTGCAAATCTGAACTGGCGTAGGGCTGTGTGTCTCCTGAAACTTTCGGGAAGGATTGAACGATAGCCATCGCGCCTTTGAGCACTTCACTAGCTTGTAAATTATTTTTCTTAAGCAAATAGCCAATGACATCTGGCGCTTGACTGAGCAACACAGCCAATAAATGCCCGGGTTCAATCGCTTGGTGACCGTTGGCTAGCGCTAAACTTTGCGCTTGCTGCAACATTTCCTGAGAGCGGTGGGTGAATTGATTTAAATCCATGTGCTGTGTTTTGTTGTTGCAAAAACACGCTCAAATGCTACACCATCACATTACTTCATGACAATATTTCCGAATTTCAATGGTGTTAGAGTGACAATATTTCCGAATTTCAGTAAAAACACCGATTTCTCAGCTGTCAATGTAACCATTGCGCCGACACTTGCGTTAAGCAGCACAACTCATGAATGATCCGGACAACGGACTAAAGGTATTCTTGCAACAATGCCACATGGGGCACGCAAGAATTGTTTGTTGTTTGTTTGAAAGTCTCGCTACGGCGGGACTTTCTTTTTTTATTCCACGCAGTTCATGACCTCCTCAAACCAACGCACCTTGTCTTTGTCTTTCATTGATTCCCCTTTTTGGGCACAAGCATCCATCATTTCACGATCTTGTTCGGCAATTGGCTTGGCCAACTCTTTTCCGCAGGTACAGGCATCTGGGTCAATAGTTGAACAACTCGACAAAAAGAAAAGGCTCGCAAAGAATAGAATTTGTTTCATGCCTTAAAGATAAGCATTTCGTTTGCTTTTTGTATTTTCGTAGCCATGCGCAAGGTCCTTTTTCTCCTCCTCGTGATAGGTTCAAGTTTTTCTCAGAGCTGGGCTCATGAATTTTATTTCGCATACGCCGAGCTGGCCTACAACGAAATGAATCAAAAATTTGAAGGAACACTCATCTTTACCACTCATGACCTCGAAAAAGCACTTGAGCCAAAAGGGTCGCTGATTGGCAAATTAGAACAGAGTGATGAAAGCTCCCCCATCCGAGCGCAACTAGAAAAATACATCAATCAACACTTGCACATTTCATATGGTTGTGCACTCGATTCAAATTCCTTTGATGCCGTTTGCCAGACCCAATTTATCTTAGAAGGCATCTCACCTTCTCTAAATGGCACCATTGAATGCTACATCTCGGCGCCAGCCAAGCTGCTATATTTACCAGCGTACCTCAAACTAAATTACTCAACAATTTTGAATGTGAAATTTGATGCCTTATTCGAATCCTTTTCTGGGCAACAAAACAAACTCACCCTCATTTACAGAAACCAAAAAGAGACCCTGAATTTTATTCCGGGTAAAGAAATGCAAAATATTCCCCTCAAGCCATGAAAAGATTACTAATCGCTTTTTTGACCCTTTCAAGTACGGCTCTTTTGGCCCAAACCAAATTTGCACAGCTCGACCAACTCTTGCCAACAGCTAATAGCTATCGCGCTGCTTCAGGAGCACCCGGCCACGCCTATTATCAGCAAAAAGCCGATTACAAAATGACGCTCGTACTCGACGACGCCAAACAGCGTCTAGATGGCATTGAGACCATTACCTACACCAACAATTCTCCAGACCCACTTGCCTACCTCTGGTTGCAACTCGATCAAAATATCTACGATCAAAATGCGGACAGCAAAGTCATTGAGGTCGAAAAAATGGAAAACTTCAAGAGTGTTGCCGATTTGCGCAAGCGCGACTTCTATTACGACGGCGGTTTCAAAATTGAAAAGATCACCAACATGAGCGGTCAGCCGATGAAATACTTCATCAACAAAACCATGATGCGCATCGACCTAGCCAAGCCACTTTTACCGGGTCAGAGCATTTCGTTTCAAATCAAATGGTGGTACAACATCAATGACCGCATGCAAGTAGGTGGCCGCTCCGGTTACGAATATTTCGAAACAGACCAAAACTACCTTTATACTATTGCGCAATTTTTTCCGCGCATGTGCGTCTACAACGACGTCACAGGTTGGCAAAATAAACAATTCCTCGGGCGCGGTGAGTTCACGCTTCCTTTCGGTGATTACGAGGTGAGCATTACGGTACCTGCAGATCATGTGGTTGCCGCTACGGGCGAATGCCAAAACTATGCGAGTATAATGACCGCAGAGCAACGCAAGCGCTATGAGTTGGCTAAAAAATCGGATAGCCCAGTGATAATTGTGACGCAAGCGGAGGCCGAAGCCGCCGAAAAAGATAAGGCCTCAAAAACCAAAACCTGGGTTTATAAAGCCACCAATGTACGCGACTTCGCGTTTGCAAGCTCCCGCAAGTTTATTTGGGATGCACAAAAGCAAACCGTCGGCAACAAAGACATTTTGTGCATGAGTTATTATCCAAAAGAAGGCAATCCGCTTTGGGAACGCTACTCTACCAAATTGGTCGCGCATACCATTAAAACCTATTCCAAATACACCATCAATTATCCTTATCCGGTGGCTATTTCTGTGCATTCTAAGTGGATTGGAATGGAATACCCCATGATTTGCTTCAACGGCGGTAGACCCGAAGCAGATGGCACTTATACTGAAGGGGAAAAATACGGCATGTGGGGCGTGATCATCCACGAGGTGGGGCACAACTTCTTCCCAATGATCATCAACTCTGACGAGCGTCAGTGGACCTGGATGGACGAAGGACTCAATACTTTTGTGCAATACCTCACTGAACAAGAATGGGAACGCGACTACCCAAGCCGCCGCGGCCCAGCATACATGATCGCAGACTACATGCGCGGCGACGTCAGCGGCATCTCACCCATCATGACCAACTCAGAGTCAATCCAACAATTTGGCAACAACGCCTATGGAAAGCCCGCCACTGCACTGAACATATTGCGCGAAACCATAATGGGCCGCGAACTATTTGACTACGCCTTCAAGACCTATTGCGAGCGCTGGGCTTTCAAACACCCGACCCCTGCCGACTTCTTCCGCACTATGGAAGACGCCTCAGCTGTTGATCTCGACTGGTTTTGGCGCGGTTGGTTCTACTCTACCGACCACGTAGACATCGCTGTAACGGACGTCAAGTGGTTCCAACTCAATACCCAAAACCCAGAACTCGAAAAGGCCTTTTTACAGTCCAAAGACACACAAAAAGATGTCCATATTGGCGTGACGCGTAATCAAACGGCCATTGGCCAAACCGTCAATGAGCGCGACCCACAAATCGACGACTTTTACGGCAAGCGCAATATTTACGCTGTAGATGCCCTCGACCTAAAAACCTATGAGAGCTTTGTAGCCAAAACAAGCGCCGAAGACCTGGCTTACCTCAACGCAGGCAAACAACTTTACGAACTTACTTTTGAAAATTTAGGCGGTTTAGTAATGCCGCTCATCATCGAGGCTACCTTCGCCGATGGCAGTACAAAACTGACGCGCATTCCAGCAGAGATCTGGCGCATAGAAGAACTCAAAGTGAGCAAGGTTTTTGTTTTCGACCAACCTGTCGTTTCTTTCAGACTAGATCCGTTCCTAGAAACTGCCGACACCGACCTCGACAACAACACCTGGCCGCGCAGCATGCAACCTACGCGCTACCAACTTTACAAACAAGAACAAACCCGAGAAAACCCGATGCAGCGCCAACAGCGCCTAGAACAAATGCAGCGCGGAAACTAATTGCAACAAAAATTATTTAGCGCAATTATAATTTTTGGAAAGAAACCAATTCTTGTCGTGTAGCTGATTTGAGCAAATAATGATAGCGTCCTGCATTTAAATATTGGATTTCAAAAGTTAAATGGTGCTGCCCTGCATTGAGTTGGCCTTCGAAAGACTTTTGCAATACTTTTCCATTTTGATCGATTAAAAAGATCTCTACATATTCATTGTTCGAAAAGAATTTCAACTGATGCTGGCCCAAACTTGGATTGGGAAAAACCAATGGTTTTTGGAGTTGCGCAGCGGCGTTTTCACTAATGCTGTTGGTACAACCTTGCAAGAGATCATAGTATGTGATATTCTGCTCAAATAAACCTTGAATGACCTGTAAATCTACTTCAAACCAATCTTTGAGGATACTCGCATATATATCTCGAAAATCTATGGCCATCGGTACTCCCGCCTGGTTATTGACTTGATTCGGTATTTGTGGGTTTGCCCCAACAATACCGGAACTGATACAAGCTCCAAAAAGTAAAAGCGGGGCCGCATCGCCATGATCTGTACCCAAACTTCCATTACTAGCTATCTGGCGACCAAATTCAGAAAAGGTAATTCCGGCAACGCGCTGTTCAAGACCTAAAAGCTGTAGATCGTGTTGAAATGCCCTCACGGCATCTGAAATTCGTTTGAGTAAATTGGCGTGAACGCCTTCTTTCACATCATTTTGATCAACCTGCGCATCATGCGTATCAAAACCACCTACATTGATAATATAAACCTTCGTTTGAAGCCCCCCCGATATCATTTGTGCAATATATTTGAGTTGAACAGCAATTGGATTCAGTGGATCATAAAGGTTTGACAACGTATTACCAGCGCTTGCTGCACTAGTAATTTGTTGACCATATTCGTTGGTTTGATTGATGAGCGTAGAAATATACTCGATCTGACCGCCATAGTAAGTCCCGTCGTTTGTGACCGACGTTAGCAAGAGGTTTGAGTTATTAAAAGGATCTGAAACTGCATGACTAAAATTTCCCATTAGACCTTGACATGTAGAAGAAACTTCTGATCCCATTGAAATGGCAAAAGGGTCAGGGAAATCAACGTTGGGATAGGCATCGGGGAAATTCGGATAAGC
>JBIIZO010000213.1:0-8928 GCA_044346245.1 Crocinitomicaceae bacterium | reverse complement strand
CCGTTGGTATAAAAGCAGTGAAAAAGAAAAGCAAGGCTATGTCGGTGCTGGAGGTACGGAATATTGGACTTTCAAAGGAAAAGATTTGGGAATAGATACCATAAAGATCCGAAATTGCCCAACGGGGATAAAGCAGAAAAGTTGTTCTGCCTTTCAAGAAGATTCCAATGCCTATAAAGAAGATTTAGAATTTGCTCCGCAAAAATACCATCGGGCCATAATCGTATGGGTGGTAGAGTAGTAAATGGTGATTCAACTCTTGCATTTGGTGTAATTGTGGTGTAAATTTACACCAAAAATAGGTTTTATGATCAGACAAAGCATTTCCTTTACAGAGCCAAATGATGAATGGCTCAAAAGTCAAATCGAGAATAAAGAGTATTCAAGTAAAAGTGAATTGGTAAATGACCTCATCCGACAAGCAAGAAATCAGCATCAGCAAATAGATTTCATTCGTTTGAAGTTAGATCGCGCTGAAAAATCCGGTTTTACTTCAGATTCAAAAACAGACATTCTTAAGCAGGCCAAAGGGTTCTAAATGTATAAGTACATATTAAGTAATGTTGCAAAGGAGGATTTAATTCGAATTTATCAGTTCGGGGAACAACGATTTGGTATCAAACAAGCAGAGATTTACTTTCACACGTTTTTTACTCATTTTGAAATAATTGTGAAAAATCCTTTTTTATTCGAGGCTGTTGACTTTATTAAGCCTGGATATCGCCGTTGTGTATGCGGCGTTGACACCATTTATTTCAAAATAAATTCAGAAGTAATTGAGATCATGACCATTATAGGTCGACAGGAATTAAGCGACAAAAAATGAATTGCTCCTTTCCCATGTATCCCATGAAAATTGGGGTTTTGTCATTCTCAAACATAATCCGTCTATGTTTACCTACTTTCGTAAATTCAAGTTTTCACTCTAAAAATTAGAACAAGTTCTAACAATAACCCGATAAAAAAGGATTAATTTGGCTCTAAATCATCAACTTATGAAGAAATTTACTCTTGTTTTATTTAGTTTTATTTGGCAGTTTTCATTTGCGCAAAACTTTAGTTTTGAATTATACTTTGAAGATGCCACTGGCGCCAAAGACACCCTAGAATTTGGATATGACCCAACTGCAACAGACAGCATTGATCCAACATTTCAAGAGACCAATATCATAGCTCAACCTTGGTCTAGTCAATTTGAAGCCAGAATTATCGTCATGACCAATCCTTATGCTTTCGGCGATGAGGAATACGCTACGGTGCCAGAAGCGGGTCACTTGAAAAAGCAAATAAAATTGGAAGACTGCCTAGACCAAAGTGTACATCTCTCTTTGATTCAAATGAAAAATGCGGTTTATCCGGTCACCATCACCTGGGACCACACCCTTTTCAATGATATATGCAGAAGCAATACCATCATTACAGACTGGCATCCAGGAGTTTGGTTCGATGCAATTATAGGCACCAACCCCCAATTGCCATTTGAACTGAAATTGGATGTACCTGCAACCTTTACGCATACCTCCACGCACAACATCGCTAGCAATCAGGATACCCTTGACGTCTTGTTCTTTGCGTTGGGCAGTGTTAATCAGGTTTTTGTAGGCATCGAAGAACAAGAAGAAAGCAAATTAAACGCTGCACCCAATCCAGTAACTAACCTACTTCATTTTGATATCCAAGGATCTGAAGAGCTCCAATCAGTTGCACTTTTCGATTTGAACGGGAAGCAACAAAATGTAGTGCTGATTTCAAATGCATTGGATATGAAAGATGTTCCCTCCGGAATTTACATTGCTGAGGTGCTATTCAAATCGGGAAGCAAGCAAGCCATTCGGGTTGTTAAAGAGTAGGTATTTTGATTATTGTTGCCATATTATTTACTAAATTGTAAGCAATTACTAAACATACTTCAATGGAAACAAACACTTTACAAACAGAAAACAGCCAAGCTTACCAACTTGAATTCAAAGGTCAAGGTGCAGAGTACTTTGGTATTTTAATCGTTAATGCCATTCTCATTGGCATTACATTTGGGATCTACTATCCTTGGGCACGCGCCAAACAATTACAATATGTTTACAGTCATACAACCCTGAATAATGAGAGTTTCCATTTCTCTGGAACGGGTGCTGAAATCTTTAAAGGGTTTATCAAACTCATCGGGATGTATATCCTGTTTTTAATTGTCATTGTTTTGTTTACACAATTTGTTGGTTCTCCTATACTTACAGGTATAATTGTTTATCTACTTCTTTTTGCGATCATACCTTTTCTCATTCATGGTTCTTTGCGTTACCGAATGAGTCGTACTTCTTATAGGGGCATTCGTTTTGGGTACCGCGGAGATAGAAACGAATTGGCTATGCAGTTTTTCAAGGATATTCTATTAAGCATCGTAACATTAGGTATTTATAGCTCTTGGCTTCAGATGAATTTGCGCGCTTATACACATCGCCATTTCCGCTACGGAAACGTTTCTTTTTCGAATGAAGCGCGTGGTGCTGATTACTTCTGGATGGTTTTTAAAGGCTCTTTGTTAACTCTAGTTACTTTAGGAATCTATTCTTTTTGGTTGCAAAAGGATATTTTCAATTACTACATTAACAACATGAAATTGTCTCAAGGTGATCAAAACGTTGAGTTTGAATCCACAGCTACCGGTGGTACTTTCTTTAAATTAATGTTGACCAATGTGCTGTTGATTGTTTTCACTCTTGGCATTGCTAAAGCTTGGGTAGACATGCGTACCCTAAAATTTGTATTCAGCAACATTCGCATGAAGGGCGATATAGATTTTACGGCAATTTCTCAAACAGAAGAGGAGTACAAAGACGCTTTGGGCGAAGATGCCTCAGATTTCCTCAATATCGATTTCATCTAAATGGAACAACCGCAATTTAACGGGTTGTATTTTGACGGACAAAGTTCGCAAGCGCAGCCCGTTACTTTGAAATTACACGAGCAGCAGCAGATATTATACTTTCAACTGTCCTCTGGCCAATCTCAACAATGGGACTATGCCGATACGGCTGTTTTTGACGGCCCAGGTCAGTTAGAAATCAGAAGTAAATTAGATAGCGCTGTTTTTATTCGACTCGAACTCAGCAAAGCGCAAAAGCAAGCAATTCATAAGCAATTGTCAAGAAATAATTGGCATTTTCGATTTGCACAACTCGGCTTGGTGAAAATTTTAATCATTGCATTGCTCTTTTTTTCAGGACTGATTGCCTCCTACTTTTGGTTCTTGCCACCGCTTGCGGAGAAGGCTGTGGATTGGCTGCCCAACAGCATTGATCAACAAATTGGCGATACTTTTTTTGCTTCTATCGTAGATCAGCAAACGATTGATCAAAAGAAAAGCATTGCGCTGAATAATTTTGCCGCGGAATTAAAATTACGCAATCAAATACCGTTGCATTTCAATGTGGTTCGTTCGTCGGAAGTCAATGCTTTTGCTTTGCCAAACGGAGAAATTGTAGTTTATACAGGCTTGTTGCGGCAAATAAAAACCCCCGCTCAGTTAGTAGCGCTTTTAGGTCACGAGGTGAGTCATGTCAATGAGCGTCATTCCATGAAGCTTTTGAGTCGAAACTTAGCCGGCTACATGGTGATATCCTTGCTGATTGGCGATGTAAGCGGCATCACAGCGGTCCTGACAGACAACGCACAGCAGCTACAGCAACTTTCCTATTCTCGCAGCAACGAACAACAAGCCGATGAACTCGGCTTTCAAATCCTCCTCGACAACAAACAAGATCCAAAAGGAATGTCTGAACTTTTCGGCATTCTCAAAAAGCAAGAATTTGCCCAGATTCCGGAGCTACTCAGTTCGCATCCACTAACAAATTCACGCATCGCCTATATCCGAAAAAAACAAGCGCGTTTTGCCGATACGCAGCCAGAACCCAACCAGAAATTGGAACAATGGTTTGAAGTATTGGTGAAGTAAAACTCGATTCATTCAGTAATTTTTATTGTACACTGCTTTTATACCTTAAAGATAAATACTTGACTAAACTTCTCATTTCTCTAATCTTTTGTTTTGCATCTCGATCAAGCTTTGCACAGCAAGTGGTTGCTGAAGATTATTTTGCCTATCAGCGCCTCATTAATCGCATTGACGGAGATATTTTAGCCAATAGTTATCCTGTAGCGATTCAGCGCCTAGATAGCCTCTATGAAAACTATGATTTTATCTATGCAAAACACTGTTTTAAAGCGCTGCAAATTTGTAGTCTTTCAGTTGACTCAGTCAATGCGCTCAAGTGGCTCGAAAAATCAATGGAGCAGGGCGTGCCTTTATGGATGCTTCAAAACAATGAACTGACCAAATTGGTATTTAATTTTTCTGAATCGCAACAATTAGTTAATAGTTATGATAGCCTGCGAATGGTCTATCAAAGATCAATACGTGAAGATATCCGAACTACAATCGATAGTCTTTACGAGCTGGATCAAAAATATACGCAAAGAGTAAATGACGGATTTATTCTGCTTCGGTTCACAACCTATTACATGCGTTGGTTAAAAAACAATAAAAGGCAATTCGAAACAATCAAGGCAATAACAGAAACTTATGGTTTTCCGGGCGAAAAGTTGATTGGTCTGCCAAGTTATGTAGCAGATTCTCTTCAAATGATCAAAAGATTTAATACGCAAGGACCTCTCCTAGGTGAGACAAACGCCTACATTATGCTCATCCATTATCACAGCAATCCCCGCTTGGATATGAACAATGAATTGATTCAAAGTGTTAAATCAGGCAATTTGCCAGCTTATCAATTTGGAGCGCTAAACGACTTTATGGCAAAATGGGGTCGAGGAAAACATGGAGATTATCAGTACTATAATGTGTGGCATACAGACCCAAATCCAGCGAATGCGTCGGAAATTGATAAACGACGTCATGCGATCGGCTTGAACAGTATTGATGTGCAAGAACGAGCGGATGAAATTTATGATGAACGTGTCAAATCCAAGAATGTAAATAAACAAATCATTTTGGAATGATTTGTTCATGCAGATTACATCACCTACCAACCAGATTTAAAGAAATTGGATGCAAGTAGAAAATAAATGCCTTACATCAGCAATATAATTACTAAAATTACAAATGACGCCAACCCCAGAACACAACGCCAAAATTGCCAAACTGACCTTTGCTGCAGTATATCCGCATTACGTAGCGAAGGTCCTGCGCAAAGGAAGAACAGAAGAAGAGCTGCAACAAGTCATCGAATGGTTAACTGGTTTTGACATCCAAACACAACAACAATTAATTGCCGAAAAGGTGACCTTCGATACTTTTTTTGAGCGCGCCAACTTACATCCTAATGCGCACCTCATCAAAGGGCTCATCTGTGGCTATCGCATTGAGGAACTAGACAACCCATTGACGCAACAAGTACGTTACCTTGATAAGTTAGTCGATGAATTGGCAAAAGGTAAGGCAATGGAGAAGATATTGACTAGGCGTTGAGTTTATTAAATTTTAAGTTGAAATGAATACACATCTCAAATTTACCCTCACCCTCATTTGGATACTTTTTTCAAGAACATTTGATGCATATAACACTTACCTGCACACGCCTAATTTGGACAAAGAGGCCAATCCATTGGTTAGTCTTGTCGGCATCTCATCTTGGACGCTTTTACTCGGTATTATAGGTGCGCTTACACTTTATATTTGCTTTGCATTTTACCGAAGCACCTTTCATCCAATCGACTTAGAACCCAAAGAAAAAGGATTGACTTTTGCTTCTTACGCGGCGTATTTATATCTGGGAGAGGCGACTCATTGGACGGCTATGTTGTACCGTTTCCCAAAAGATATCAAGCGCTTACATCATTACTTCGGTACTTTTTTAACACCATGTTTGGTTTATGCCGGAATTATTTCCACGGTAATGTGGCTTCTCATTCATTATTCTGAAGCATACCGCTCCATTCATACCGCAGGACGAGTGTATTTCTTTTTGATAGCTGGTTGCTTGCAAATTATTTTGTCTATGAATTGGAGTCGCTATAAATCGTATCAAATGCAAATTGATTGATAATGTAACTTATACCTCGCCTATATGTCTTACTTCAAAAGAATACCATGAAAAAGCTTTTCACATTAAGTATAATCACAATGCTATTTATTAGCTGTGGCAAAATTTACACACCAAATGCGGAGGCGGAAAAGCTTTTCGGTAAATGGCGTTTTGTTCAAAGTTATGGTGGATTTGCTGGCACTGGTGATCCTAGTTTTGACTCAACCATTACCTATGAGTACAAAGAAAATGGCTCGTTCTTTCATCGCAAAGATGGTCAGCTCATCAATCAGATGAATTTTTCACTACAATTAGGAGAAAGCATCTATAGTCAAGACGAGCAATTATTGATCAATTACGGCGGAGGCATGTTTACGCAGTATTTATCGCATTCCTATCAAGTGAATAATGATACCTTGATTTTAAACGAAGAAGTTTATGATGGCTTCCAATATATGTTTGTTAAACAATAAGCATGAGAGTTACACTATTTTTATTTCTGTTTGTTCTAGGCCGCAACCTAGCTTTTGGGCAAATGCAATTTTTGGGTTTTGACCACAATTATTGTCCTGACCCGATGTCGATGAATTACACTTATTCCAATTGGTTTAATCAGTTGACAGAGCAAGGCGGTTTTAAAATTTACCGCGACGGCGTAGAGGTTTATAGTGGTTCGGCAACCTTACCGTATACGCCAACTTGTGTAGATTTGAAATTTGTGAACGATGGCGTCGGCTTTATGGTATTGCGCACGCCTTTGGAACATCATCGCATCTACCGCACCGAAGACTACGGTCAAACCTGGCAAGATGTTTTATCATCAAATGCAGCGCCCTATTATGCCGGCATGTATGTCATCAATGACTGGACAGCCTATATGGTGACTTACTATTTCTCAGATATCCAAAAAAAGGTACTCCTTGCTCGAGCAAGTACCATCCCATTGAATCGCGACGCACACTTTATCAATGATGATACCTGCGGTACTGATATTTTCGAAACGGATTCTTTACTAAATGCCGATCGCTGTGGTGTAGATTCCTTACAGTTTTCTTTTGTAAATAACGGAGATACCATCACTTATCACATCAATTTTGAAGTCATCAATGCCAACGTTATTGATTCAAAGCCCGAGCATGAACCACTCGTAGTTTATCCTAATCCGGCTCGTTCGTATTTTTCTTTGCAGCTAGCAGCAGGGAATGTGGTGAAAAGCATGCGTCTTGTCAGTTTAGCGGGGTTAGAAGTTGCAGCTTTTGACCAACAACAGATGCAAAACAACACATTCTTCATCGGAGATTTACCACCTGGTATGTATGTGTTGCAAACGCAGACGCAACAGCGTGTGTATGAAAGTAAAATAAGCATAGAATAGGGAGTGCTTAACAAGGAAGTTCTCAAATAAAACGGAAGTTTATCATTAACTTTATGCTATGAAACTTTCCTTTATTTTAATAATCATTTCCTTCTTCTGCGGACTACAAATTTCGGCTCAAAACTATTTCATTACTGCCGCGCAAGACTCCGTACCATGTAGTCAAATCAACTTTTTCAATACCAACGCGCAAGGCAAAATGATCCAATTGGAGTATGTCGATGCGGCCAATCAGACTATTCTATTGAAAAATCAGGATATTCCAGATATTATTCGCCTGGCTCAGGATGGGGTGTTGTATGTCAAAATGCCGATGAAATTAGCCAAGCCCGATGGTTATTACCGCTACGGGAAGCGCGTGGTGAGTGGGCAAATCATTGTAGACGTTTTTGACGATGTGCAAACATCATACAGATTGAAAGAGAATTTTGACGGCTCTTATAATGCGCAAGGTGTGATGAAATCAACAACCGAAGGTGTCTACATGAGACATGTTTATTTGCCCACTGGCGAGGTATATGAAGTTTCGGGTTTAGGAGGGCTTAAGGCCATCAAACCTATTCGAGAATTCATGTTCAAATGTGAGCCCTACAAGACTGAGTATTTTGCAAATCCTAAGTATCAAACTTGTACCTTTGAAGAAGCGGTTGCGGACTACAATATCATTTGCCGAGATCTGAAATAGTTTACCATGAGTGAAATCAACATAGACAACTACCTAGACAGCCATTACATCCACAGGAGTAATTGGTTGCGCGCGGCCGTTTTAGGCGCCAACGACGGCATCATCTCCGTTTCGAGTTTGGCCATTGGTGTGGCGGCGGCAAGTGCAAGTCGCGAGCCGATTGTTTTGGCAACGGTGGCCGGTTTGGTGGCCGGTGCACTGTCTATGGCTGCTGGCGAATACGTATCGGTCAGTTCGCAGATGGACACCGAACACGCCGATATCGAAAGAGAGAAGCAAGAATTAGCTGAGATGCCCGAAGAAGAATTGCAAATTTTGGCGCAAATCTATGAGCAGCGCGGTCTTCAAAAAGAGACGGCATTGTTGGTTGCCAAAGAACTCACCGCCCACGATGCCTTGGCTGCGCACGTGCGCGACGAGCTCGGCATCAATGAAATTACCCAAGCCAACCCCATTCAAGCAGCTCTTGCTTCGGGCGCAGCATTTTCGGTTGGTGGTATATTTCCTTTATTGGTGATTTTATTTGCACCAGTAAAAGGCATGGAGTTTTGGTTGTATGGCTTTACCATCCTTGCTCTGGTTTTACTTGGTGCAACAGCCGCACGCACCGGAGGTTCACCAATTTGGAAAGCCGTAATGCGCATTACTATTTGGGGTACAATCGCTATGGCGCTATCTGCGGGTGTCGGATCTTTATTTGGGGTGAATGTCTAGTGTTCAAGAAATATTGGATAACGTCCCTGAGGAGAGAAAAGCTGCTTTCTTGAAACTCCATCACACCATCGTTTCAAATCTTCCGAAAGGTTTTGAAGTGGGCTTGAGTTATGGAATGC
>JBIIZO010000206.1:0-2600 GCA_044346245.1 Crocinitomicaceae bacterium | reverse complement strand
TGGTGCAATACAACGTATTTGCCCCTTCTCAAACGGGACAAACCGTGGAATCAACCGCTCAGGTTATTGTGCAAAACTTCAATGGTTTGTATTTGCAATTAGCTTCGGATGGAAAAATCTACTTCACGGAACAAAGTTTCGGTTTTACAACGCTTTTGGGAACGATTAATTGCCCAAATACTTCAGACCCAACGGTCTTTTCTGGCGTTTTATCCTTCCCGAATGATCCCAATCTTTCGATAGGTTTTTTCTCTCTCCCAAATTACCCTTCTTGGATTTTTTATAACAACTACGATACTCAGATTCAATTTGGTCCAGACACTGTTTATCTATGTCAAGGAGATACACTTCTGTTAAATGCTGGTGAAGGAACATCTTGGTCCTGGGGTGGAGATGCGTCTACCAATACGAGTCAATTTTACACTGTTACAAGTCCTGGGATTTTCAGTGCCACAGTAACGAGTACATGTGGTTTGGGAAGTGATCAGATAGTTGTTTTGCCATGTTCCGGTGAAGAACCAACTGATGGCAGCACCTTAAATTTTATTATCCCAAATGTCATTACCCCAAACGCAGATGCCATAAACGACCGCTTTGAAATTCAAAATTTACCACAAAATACTGAAGTGATCATCCTAAACCGTTGGGGTAGTGTCGTGTTTTCATCAGCCAATTACCTAAATAATTGGGACGGAAAAGACACCTCTGGACAAGAACTCGTTGAAGGTGTATATACCTATAAATACAAAACCGAAAAAGGTAAAGTTGGCCACGGATTTGTGCATTTAGTGAGGTAAGTTACTCGAAACAAAGTTTAATCATGAAAACCACCCTCCTTCTTCTTCTTTTCGCTTCTGCATTGAATGTAAATGGCCAACAAAAAGCAGCAACGCAAATTTTTGATGGTATTGTTACAGCTGGATACGTGGATAACGGAGCCTATTTGAATTTTACGGGGCCAAATATCAGTTGGCAAAAAGGGCAATCTATAGTACTCTTGGGTATGTTGCCTTCACTGCGCTACAAAGTAGATCAGGGTGCTACGGTCAATGCACGTATTTATCCTACTCTTGGCGCAGGCCTCACTTATTCTTATCAAAGATTCGTATTTCAGGTGCCACTTTATTACAATCCAAAAACGCCTGCAAGTAATGGCAATTGGCAAATTGGTTGCGGTTTGGGTATCAAGCTGAGTTATAACAAATAAGCAGTTTTTTTGAAAAGTCTCAAATGAAGCACCTTTTATTCTCTTTAACGACCCTCTTTTTAGCTACAAACACGCTTTGTGCACAAACATCAAAAATTGACTTCGGGATACAGGGAAGCCCTAGTCTAATTAGTATGCATGGCAATGAAATACTCAATAATGATCACCAATCAGGCCTGGGTTTTTCAACCGGCATCACTGCTCAATTTCATGTCAATAAGCATTGGTCAGTGGTTACTGATATCAATTTTGAACGCAAAGGCACTCATTCAGATGGTGTTTTGACAGATAACCTAGGCGAAGTCATTGGTACAGTTCGATGCAAGCAACAATTTGACTACTTGTGCCTACCCGTTTTAGTGCGCTGTCACTTTGGTGAGCAAATTTTTCTTACGCTATTGAATTAAGAAACAACCTTGGTATATATAATATTAGTGCACTTCCTGTAATCAATAATGAAAAAGTCCAAACCAATTCTTTGAACTTGTCGGTGAGTTTAAGGTACCTTTTGAACTAGAATCCACCTCATTTTTATTTAGATTAATTCTAAATACCACTTTTGTGGTATTTCATGAACCGAGTATCCTCGCTTACTTTGCACCATCAAATTTTAGCAAATGAGCAAGACTTTACCATTTCTAGTTATCTCTATTCTTTTCAACTTTACGTGCGCCTTTTCGCAAGACACAGCGCGTGTGACCACCACTCAAGATGTGATTTTATTGGAAGGCTTGAATCAGAAAGGTGATTTATTTAGAATGCCTACAATTTCGGGTACGGAAATCTTTTCGGGAAAGAAGAATGAAGTGATTTCAATAGGAGCGAGCACGGCTGATTTGTCGACAAACAGTTCAAGACAGATTTTTGCAAAAGTGCCCGGCCTCAGCATTTGGGAAAACGATGGCTCTGGAATTCAGACCAGCATCGCCACTCGCGGTCTTAGCCCGAACCGTTCTTGGGAATTCAATGTGCGCCAGAATGGTGCCGATATCAGCTCTGAAGTATTCGGTTATCCAGAAGCCTATTTTACACCGCCAACAGAAGCTATGGAACGAATAGAAGTGGTGCGTGGCGCTGGCGCTTTACAATACGGACCACAATTTGGAGGCCTCTTGAATTACGTCTCTAAAAAACAACTCGGCAACAAACCTCTGAGCATGGAAAGTAGCCAAACGATAGGCTCATATGGGTTGTTCAATTCGTACAATGCCATTGGCGGGCAGCTTAAAAAATTCAAGTACTATGCTTATTTGCACCACCGTAACGCCGATGGCTGGCGCGAAAACAGCCGCTACAAAACCCAAACAGCTGCACTTAATTTTACCTACGTATTTAATAGCAAATGGCAGTTGAATGGTGAATACACACATATGAATTACTTGAGCCAGCAAGC
>JBIIZO010000214.1:0-9000 GCA_044346245.1 Crocinitomicaceae bacterium | reverse complement strand
GACACTCCGGAGATATCAGCAAGCATATCTTGGGTTACCTGTAGTGATTCCCGACGGTCTTTGATTTGTTTAATTAGTGCTTGATAGTGCATTATACTGCTCTTTTTGTAGTAAATATAAGGATATTTCGTATAAAAACCATCAAAAGTGTATTTTATTGCACTATTTAGAAATCAAATACTTTTTCAACTGGCTGTCCGTAATGCTACTGATAAGGCGTTTCGATACTTCAAATAATTTAGTATTCGAAAATATCAGTGAATTCTTTGCAAATTAAATTTCACTTATAAGTAAAATATTAAAAAGATTATGGCTAATTTTGAACTTGTTATTTGGAATGATGAAGGATATCGTTGTACTGAATATGCTTTAATCTTAAAAACTAATGAAATCCCTCATCATCTCGCAAATTGAAGAACAGATTACACCTGAACAAATACTATTCTGGGATTTACAAGTGGATTTAATACTCAGAATAAATCGCATTCTAAAGGAGAAAAAAATCGGCAAAAAACAACTGGCACTGATTCTCGGAAAACAACCTTCTGAAATCTCCAAATGGCTAAATGGCGAACATAACTTCACGCTCAAGACGATTGCGAAATTAAGCGCAGCATTCAACGAACCGCTCATTGAAATCAGTCAACAAAAAATCAATCCTTCAATAACAAAAAGGGCTTATTCTGACCGCTGACTCATAAAATCAGCCACCACATCAAACGCATCTTTGCCCGTGTTGTGCATGTCATGCGCGCAGCGTGAAATATCGTTAGCGATGGAGAAATGTTGATACAAGCGGTGTTCGATGAAGGCTGGTTCCCAGAAAAATTCTCTGATACTCACTATTGCTTTGTAGCGCAAGACGTTTCTTTCGCTGTAATAATGCACATTGCCCTTGGTCAAAAGTGAGTTGAAGACATTAGAAAAACGAACGAAATTGATGGGCTCGTCGGGTTCTTTTAAGTCATAGCAATAGGAATCGAGCACGAAATCTGAGCCTTCTTGGTAATAAAAGAGCAGACCTTTTCGGGTATCTTCAAAAGCAATTTGAAATAGGATCATGTTGTCGGGATGCCCTACCGTGTACTTGATTTTGCTGTTGTTTAAATGCGCTTTGATGCGCTCAAAAACGATGCTGTCCATTTGCTCGACATCTTGTTTCTGTTTTTTAAAAGCAACGAGTTCTTTATAGAGATTCCAGAGTTCTTTAGGTGTATTGTATTTCATGGCAAGCGATTTTGGTCCGAAACTTTTGTCAAGGATTATGCCATACTTTGATTCATTTATCCAAAAGGGGTGTTTTGACGATTTCTCTCCATTTTTTGACATATTTTTCATTTTTTGACACTTTTTGAGCATTTTTTGAACGTTTTTGCTCGATTTTGAATTTGGCACAAGTATTGAATAAACGGTGTCGAACTAAAAAATACGTCATGCAAGTCATCGCAAAACTGCTACAAAAACTACCGCTTCAGACTGGCCAGGGGAAAAACGGAACTTGGCAAAAACAGGATCTCATTGTTGAAACTGATGGGCAATACCCGAAGAAAATTTGCCTGAGTTTGTGGGGAGATAAATTTTCGAATATCGCCCTGACCGAACAGCAAACCTACAAATTTGATATCGACCTAGAGAGCAGAGAATTTTCAGGGCGTTGGTTCACGGATGTCAAAGCATGGCGCATCGAGGCCTTTGATGCTTCGACTCAAGCGCAAAACACAAACAACGCCAATAATTTGGGCAACCTGCCTCCTTTATCCGGATTTGATCAGGCGAATGACGATGACGGCGATTTACCTTTTTAAAAAATCTTATGCTCGCTAAAACACTACAAACAGACGAACGGCAAATTCGCAAAAATGAAGACCTCCTCAACGACTTCCAGTTTGCTTTTTTGATCCAGAATATCAAGCGCCTGACGGCCCTACTCGACCCTAAAGGGAAATTTTTTGGGAAGCAGAATATCCACTTTGGCAAATCGAAGCTCTACCAACTGATGCAGCACGATGGCAAGGAAGAAAGATGCTTTGCACAAATGTGTTCTAGGGGTTTTAGCCTCGATGAACAGCCGGGGCAAACCGTGCTTGAGTTTCGCTTCCCGATATTAGAGGAGGAGAACTTCTCTGCCTTTGAGCTCCACCGCGACCGCTTTGGAGAAGCGCCGGACCCAAAACTCGATGAAATAGTGCTGCGCTTTGCACTGGTGCTTAAAGATGGCAAGATCAGTGAGATCAGGATACCGTCGAAAGTGACGCAGTCGCTCGAACAATTCGTCAACGAAAATTAAACAACAAAACCTCAAAAAATGCGAGAAGAAACTACCCTGGTAGCCCCAGAAACAACCGTGCATATTCAAATTACCAATGGCCAATTGGTGCGCAAGTGCATTCAAGACATGAACACCGCGGCACTTTATTACCTACTCGACGTAGAGCGCACCTACCAAGATTGGCAGCGCAACGAATTCATTTTGAAACTCGAGTATATCATTCGCCAATTCCAAGCTGACGGAGACACCTACCTCAATGCCGTTCAGGGCGCCTGCGGTGGGTCTTGCTCCAAGGGGCAGAACGGCTACCTCTTTATTGGCAACAAAAGTAAAAATTACATGAACTTGCTCTTTGTCGAAGACCAACTCGAGCTCCAAGACCTCTACGAATGCAGCACGTTCCGGACGAATTTCAAGAACCTCGAACTCAAGAAACGCTATTATATCGATCCAAAAACACAAAGATTGATGCGCTTTTTTGCCGAGTTCAATGATGAGTTCAACAATGTTTTCTGAATTATTCCATCAGTACCGACTCATTGAAGGCCTTAGACTTCTTGAGCGCGAGGGTTCTTTTAAGCTCGATTTGGTCAACAACCGACAACAACTCTGGGTGCTTATTCATTTAGGGCATTTAGAAATTGCTCGGCATGAAATTGACTATCAAATGATTCGCGGTTATAGACAGCGCAAGCCGACTATTAATCCGATCAGAAGAATGCGCAAGCACTTCAAAAACATTTTTGAACTATTCAACTACCTCCACAATAAACGCCACGACATCCATCGCTTCAAACTCATATTGTCAAATGGTTGGGTCATAGATGAATTACCTTATATAGCACTCATTTTTCATACAAACAACCTCACCGAACGCAATGCACTTTTGTCTCAATTTTTCCAGCTTTCCGGACTCCCTATTTCCACAATTGACACGCTTGAAACAGGTAGTTCATATGCTGTAAAGATGAATGAAAATGGACAGTATTTAGAAAAATACGAATTCGATGAGGAACAACCTGCCAAAATCATCCACACGGAAGATTACGGGCCGTTTTGCAGCACAGAACCAATCAATTTCGAACCTGATATTGATTTTCCTTTTTAATTAAATCCAAAAACAAACAACATGGAAACAACAGTCAACAACTTCACGAACAAAACAACCTTGTATCATTTCATAATTGACCGCAGTGGCTCTATGCGCGGCATGGAAAACATGGTAGTGGGCGGCTACAACGAACACATCTCTGGTGTCAAGAACTTACAAGCAACGTATCCAGACCAAAAATTCTTGATGTCGCTAACGGTCTTTGACCACGAAATTACTACGCTGGTACATCCGTCGCCAATTGAAGCGCTTCAAGAATTGCCCGCAGATGCATTTACGCCCCGCGGCTCTACAGCCCTCCTCGACGCCATTGGCAAAAGCATTCACCTCATTGAGTCTGAATTCACTAAGGCCATCCAAAACGACGAAATGAGCGTCGTGACAATCATCATTACCGACGGAGAAGAAAACTGCTCTCAATTTTTCAGCTACGAAGCCATTGCCAAACAAATCAAAGAAAGAGACGAAACCGGCAAATGGACCTTCAGCTTCATTGGCTGCGATTTTGACGCCCTGAACATCTCCGAAAGACTCAACATCAGACGTGAAAACGTACGCAATTTCGAAAAAAGAAATTATGACATCATGAGTGGCTTCATGGATGATTCCATGGCGCGTTACGCCGAGTCAAAGTCAAATGGAAGTTTTAAGAAGCGCGTTTTGAATTTCTTTTCTGATGAAGATTCAAAGTTTTAAGCTTTGTGACTGATGTTTGACAGATCTTCTCGGAAATGATCTGCAAGGACGAAAGATGTAAATCCAGCACCGCGTTGTAGTTATCGGCGCGGTAGCCACCAAATAAGGCAAGCGTTACAGGTAGCGGCTTGCCTATTTTTTTGGAGACGGCAAGTTATTAGAACGGTAGTTGCCTTCGCCATTGAAAACGTTGTGCACATACAACGGCGTGTGGGCCAACTCGAAATCGGCTTTTGTAAAGGGTTCGAATTGCGAAGTCCGCAAAAATAAATTGTTCAAGCCCAAGTGCTCGATGCGCTGCATTAACAAATAAGGCTTGAGCGGTGATTTCGAAAAAGAGGCATTTTGAATGTTGTCAAAACACACTTGTTGATCGGTGTAAAACGTTCGGATTTTCTTGCTGCGTTGTTTCATGGCTTTGGGGTTTTTGAGATTGAACAATTGCGATTTCTCTGCAAAGTTCGACAGACTTAGCCCCTCGAATGAAATAATTACAAGCTTGTAGAAAAGACAATTAAAGCAGATATCGCCTGCAACTTTGCAGTGTAATTTTTTAAAACAACGCTATGAAAAACAAAAAAACACTTTACCACTTTGTGATCGATCAAAGTGGCTCTATGGCAGGTATGGAAGCACTCGCTGTGGGAGGATTCAACACACAACTTCAAACCATAAAAACGCTGCAACAAGAAAAACCTGATGAAGAATTCTTGTGCTCACTCACCCTTTTTAATGGCGAGGTGGTAGATGTACTCAGACAGGCCCCAGTAGAAAAATTAATTGCGCTAAGTGATGGATACTTCAGACCAATTGGCTCTACCTCCTTACTCGACGCTATCGGTAAAAGTATCTTTAACATCAAGCAGCAATTTGGCAATGACATTGCAGAAGACAAAATGTCAGTCGTGATGGTCATCATTACAGACGGACATGAAAACAGCTCTAGAATGTACACCTATCACGACATTGCGCAGTTAATCAAAACCTTAGAGGATACCGATAAATGGACTTTTAGTTTTCTTGGTGCAGATTTTGATGCGATCCACACGTCAAAAATGTTAAACATCCGTCGGGAGAATGCGATGAGCTACAGCAAAACCAGTTACTCCGAAATGATGTATGACCTCAGCGACTCTATCAAGGCCTACTCCAATAGTAAGTCTGAAGGAAATTTGAAAAAAGACTTACTCGACATCTTTAAAAACAAAGACCGTCGCGAAGCCAAATAATAAACTAAAACAAGCGCTTATGAAGGTACATCTTATTCGATCTGAAGGATTTGATATTGAAGATTTCAATAATGTCTTCAATTTATTAAAAACCACAAAAGGCCCAATAGAGTTTGTGCCTTCTGAGCCCATTGTTTTGCCAGAATCGGATAGCTTTATCCATTATGAGGATTTAAAATCCTTTGAAAAAAAGCATATGCCGGAATGGAGCATGGTGCACTCCTACATGCCGGAAGAACGTGTGTTTCCTATGACAAAGCCTGTTTTCACATGGGAACAACTCTTCCAGATTTGCCAAGATTTTCGTTCGGCGAACAACATTCCAGATACTGATTATGTGATGTTACTCACCGAACAAGCCAACGACCTGAACTGGTTTGGCGCGATTGATGAAAGTATGAAAAACTATTTTATTCATACGGCCGATTGGGATCACTATTTTCAGAATAATGTTGACGTGCGGTTCCCGATTGCCTATGAAATTGCCGTTTGGTTGCTGCGCAGCATGATGTTTAGAAATCGCATTGAAATTATCGACAACATTCACGAAAATGCCCAAGGCTGCATGATGGATTTTTGTCAAAATAAAAAAGACATTACCATCAAAATGCGTACAGCTGATGTATGCCCGTCTTGTACTGAACTCATCACCAATCGTGACATCCGTAAAAACTACCTCAAACAACTTTTTGACACCATGGAAAGCATCCGAAAAAACTTGCTTTTCAGACAGCGCTCCGTATTACTGAACGAGCCAAGTAGAATGGAAATTCGGGGCTACAGAAAGGATATCTTCTTAAGGGATTTGGGAGACTTACAAATCAATCTCAATCCGAAAGAAAAGACCCTATATCTGCTGTATCTATATCATCCGGAAGGAATCAATCTGAGTCATTTGATTGACCACAAGGAAGAATTGACATCTTATTATTCTATGCTTACTGTCTCAGGGTCAACTGAGCGAGTTGAAACAGTGATCAATAAGATGATTGATTACAGGCAAGCCGGGGATATTAGTATCCAATTTTCAAAAATTAAAAATAAGTTCACAACGGCACTTGGTGAATTTGGAAATCAATATGCCATAGAAAAAGTTGGCGATAAGCACAAAATTGTCCTCAATCGTGAACTTGTTCAATTTGTTGATTAAATCATGACTATTTACCTAGACTTCGATGGAACTGTCGTAGAACATGCCTACCCAGATATAGGCGCGCCAAATCCGCATGCTTTGCGCGTCATTGGCAAATTACAAACTGCTGGGCATCAACTTATTTTGAATACCTACCGTGCAGACCTCAACGACGGAAGTCTCGAAGAGGCATTCACATACTTAAAGGCAGCAACAGAAATCAATCTTATTTCAGAACACCTTCCCTTAAAAGTGCATCCGCCACAATTTGATCTAGATGAGGCCATCTCTAAAAACGAACTTTACATCGACGACATCTCTGAAGGTACACCCATGCGCCCCAACAAATCACTAGAATTTGGCCTAATGGTCGACTGGATTGAACTCGAGCGCTTATTGATTAACGCTAAAATTATTTAAAATGAATTGGAAAGTTGGGGATACGGCGGTGGCACTTTACGATATTTATAAGTCAGCCAAACTTCAAAATGGAGCCAAACACTTCAAAGCAATTGCAAAAGGGACCAAACTTCAAGTTCAAGAAGTTGCCAAATTAGGCTGTAGTATTGTTATCGATGTAGGACTTAAAGAGGCACTCTCCATGAAAGAAGTTTATTGTATTTGTTGCAAATGCAAGCCTAGTCATGAAATTCCTGCGCAGCTGAATAAAGGCCAAAATCTTTTTCTAATCTCGAGATGGTTTGTGAAAGATAATGGCGATGCTGATGTGCTGCAAAGCGCCTTAGAAGACGCCAAGAAAGATCCGCTTCAAAAGAGACAGCTATTTCTTAGAAACCCTCTTACAAGTCCAGAGATAAAAATAACTTCACCAAAACCTGTCAAGGAAGTATATTTGAAAACCTGATTCTCATTTATAAAAAAGATGAACACCAAAATAATATTATGCCTTGGCTTGTTTACACTCGCACTAACTGCCTGCAGCTCCCCTGCCAAAAAATGTCCGAAGCCAAAAAAAGTTGTCGAGAACAACACCGCTGAATTTGACCCCGGCCCTGAGGCAGACCAAGCGACCATCAATATGGATAGCTATGACGCTGTGCAATATTGGAAGCAAAAAATGAATGTGCGTTTAAAATGCATCGAAAAGATTTACGAACGTGCCGACTGGACCACCCCAGCGCACAAAACCCGCTTTTTCAACAACCTCGACGCCTCACAAAAAGCTTTTGAAGCCTACCTGAAAGCGCAAGTGGAATTGCAGTACCCAAAAGCTGAAGAAGATGAATGGTGGGGCTCGGGCATACCGCCATGCATCAATTTGATTTACCTCAAGCACTACAAAAACCGTTACAACGAATTAGGCCTTTGGGAAAAAGGCTCTCCGAACGGTGAAATGTGCGGTGGGTCGGCTTTGACGCAGTGGGACTTGGAGGATATGGTGAGGTAAAATATTTTGACTTCAATTGACATAACATCAAAGTTCATATTGACATAACAAAATGTAAATCATCATGTTAACCATTTTAATTCAGAGTCAATTTGCAGGAAAAATAATTACAACAAATCCGATGTTTTCTTTTTTATACTCATGAAGCTGACGTAACTTTACTCTGTTAAAAATATTTAAACAGAAATGTAGCTGTTTTTTATAAAAACTTATTGGGTTGAAATGATATAAATCGTATGATTTCAACTTTTTATGAAAAGATCTTCACTTTATGATTCAACGCATATTCCTTCTTTTATTGCCCTTATTTCTCCTCTCAAATACGCTATTGGGGCAATGTACAGGATCTGCAATCACACCTTGGATCGATCAATTTTATTGTGCAAATACGAATGTAACCCTAACTCCTAGTATCACGAATGCTCCAAGCGGAAATCCAACTTATACTTGGACTTTTCAGGGAAATCCAATTACACCCAATCCAACAGGGAGTTCATATCTCATTCCAGCAAATCAGTCTGGAACATATTCAGTAACTGTAAATTATGGATTGAATTGTACGTTGACGGATGATGTGGTGGTGAATTTTTTATCAGTTCCAACTATCACTCCAAGTCAATGTATTACAAGCGGTAGCTCGGCAAATTTATCCGTTAATTTTAGTCCTGCTTTACCTACAAGTGTAACACCGACATATTCATGGACCGGACCAAATGGATTTACTTCTAGTTCTGCAACCCCAACTGTTAGTTCCTTCAGCTCGGCTAAAGCAGGAACATATAATGTCACTGTGACTTTTAACCCAACCACGGGCCCGTCATGCTCATATACACTTTCCACAATTCTTTATCTAACACCGTCAATACCTACATTTTCAATACCTGCGAATGGTTGTCTTGGAACGAATTACTCCCCAATTGGATTTACACCTCAGCCAAATACTACCTATTCTTGGAATGTTTCGCCGCCTAGCAATAGTACTGGACTAAATGGATCAACCCCAGTTTTTAATTTTAACAATTCTGGAAGTTACTCGGTTACTGTTACTGCAACTCAGAATGGGTGTAGTGCTACATCGAGTAGTCAGGGGATATCGATATTGAATTTATCTAATATCATTCCTTCGGTAGATGGCGCTCAAACACCTCAGGTAAT
>JBIIZO010000205.1:0-2606 GCA_044346245.1 Crocinitomicaceae bacterium | reverse complement strand
CCCACCATTTTGGTAATTGCGGGTTTTTCCATAGCGCACTGGATCGAACTCATCAATGAGCGCATAGATTTCTGCTATGGAAAGCAGTGGCATCATACGCGCAGGCTGGAAATACCGCCGTCTACATGCATAATTTGACCTGTGATCCAAGTGGCATTTTCACCTAAAAGGAAAGCAGCCATTGCAGCGATATCTGCGGGTTCGCCAACGCGTTTGAGTGGGTGTCTGGCGCCGTTGGCTTCTTTTTTTGCATCGGAGTTGAGTAAATTCTCAGCAAGCGGTGTATTGGTGAGCGATGGAGCAATGGCGTTCACGCGAATTTGAGGTGCAAATTCTGCAGCGAGTGCGCGCGTGAGGCCTTCAATAGCGCCTTTTGAGGCGGAAACCAAGCTGTGAAAAGGCAAGCCTTGCTGAACGGCTACTGTCGAAAACAGCACTACAGAGGCTTGTGTGCTTTTTTTGAGTGAAGGAAGCGCTGTTTGAATGCTTTGAACGGCACCCAAAACCTGGAGTTGGTAATCGGCTTGAAAATCGGCAGACCCAAATCTGTTGAAAGGTTTCAAAGAAATGGTACCGGGGCAATAAACCAAACCGTCTAACACATCGGGGAATTGAAGTGCAGTTGGTTCCAACACATTATGGTGCGCCCATGTTAAATTCGGATGTGTAAAAGTTGGGCTTGTGTTGGCATACGTGGCAAAAACGTGGTGGCCTGCTTCGAGCAGTTGGGTGGCTAAGGCAAATCCGATGCCTTTTGATGCGCCGATAATAGCGATATTTTTGGTTTCCATGTTTTTGTAACAAATTTGCACTACCTTGGTTTAGAATTGTTAAAAAAATCAAGATGAATTTCCTCAAAAACCACTTTGCAACCCTCCTCATCTGTGCTGCAGTCATCATGACTGGCCTTATTTTAGGAAAGGCGTATATGTCAAAAGGTAAGCCCGATGACACCGTTTCGGTGATTGGTTTGGGGGAAGAATCCTTCGACTCTGATCTAATTGTTTGGCGCGCCTCCTTTTCTCGCAGAAGTATGGAACTCAAAGACGCATACGCCCAACTTAATGCAGATATTCGCAAAGTAAAATCATACCTCAAATCTCGCGGAATTTCAGATGATGAAATGGTATTTGAAGCAGCTGACATATCCAAAGAATGGAGCAATATCTACGACGAAGAAGGCAATATCCGTCAAACGATTTTTGATGGGTATTCTTTGAATCAAAGCGTGAAGGTGAGCTCCAAAAAAGTCAATGTGGTCGAACAAACATCGCGACAGGTGTCGGAGTTGATAGATGCAGGTATCGAACTCAATTCAGATGCACCTGAGTACTACTATACGAAGTTAGCGCAATTGAAACTCAAAATGATTGAGGCCGCTACCAAAGATGCACACGAACGCGCTGCCAAAATAGCCGAAAATGGAGGTGGTAGCTTAGGTAAGCTGATGTTTGCCGACATGGGCGTGTTTCAAATTACAGCCGAAAACTCTTCTGAAGAATATGAATGGGGAGGAAGCTTCAATACGAGCTCTCGCCGCAAAACGGCTAGCGTAACCATTCGCTTGAAATATAAAATCGACTAATCAGAGAAAAAGCTTAATTAGAGAAACAGCTTTTTATCGAGTTGTAGCCATTCTAAAGTAGCATTGCAAAAGATGTCTTCTTTGGTCTGGGCACTTAGGTTGCTGTCTTCAATGAACTGACCAATTTCTAAATCGCCGAGCGGGAAGGGGTAGTCGCTGCCTAAGCACACCCGTTTGGAACCCTGCATTTGAAGAATGTATTCGAGCGCAGCGATGTCGTGCGTAATGCTATCCACCCAAAACTTGCCCAGATATGTGCGTGGGTTGTGTGGGTTGTCTATGGCCACTAAATCCGGACGGCAATTGAAACCGTGTTCGATGCGACCAAGTGTCGGTAAGAACGAGCCTCCTGCATGTGAGAAGCAAACGCGTAAATTGGGAAGGCGTTCCAAGACCCCGCCAAAAATCAGTGAGCAAGCCGCACGCGAAGTTTCAGCTGGCATGCCAACCAACCAAGGAAGCCAGTATTTTTTCATGCTGTCAAAGCCCATCATTTGCCAAGGGTGGATCATGACGGCCATACCGAGGCGTTCACAGGCTTCAAAAATCGGAAAGAACTTCTCTTCAGATAAATTTTCGTCGTTGATGTTGGAGCCAATTTGAATGCCCACATGTCCGATTGCTTTGGCGCGTTCCAGTTCTAAAATGGCGGCCTCAGCATCTTGCATCGGGATGGTCGCCAAGCCAATATAGTTTTTAGGGTAACGCTGCACAAGTTCGGCGATGTGGTCGTTGAGAAAACGCGACAGCTCTAATGCATCGGCCGTTTTGGCCCAATATGAGAACATGACCGGAATAGTGCAAACTACTTGTACTTGTGTGTTGTATTGGGTGTATTCCTCAATGCGCATAGGTGCATCCCAACAATTTTCAACGATGCGTCTAAAAAATTGTCCGCCTTGCATCATGTTGGCGCTGCCATCGGTATTGGGTTCGAGGTGAATGAATTTACCGTAACCAAATTTTTGCGTCCAATTGGGCATGGTTTGCGGCAAAATATGGCTGTGCATATCGATTTTGA
>JBIIZO010000204.1:0-2623 GCA_044346245.1 Crocinitomicaceae bacterium | reverse complement strand
GGTCGTCAATTTGGCAGTTGAAGTGGTGTTTGTTGTGGTGGAGGCTGAACTCGTGGCGATGCGAGAGGTGGAACTGGTGCCCCTTGAATTGGAATTCGCAAGAGGCACTTTGTTCGTTGGGGTTTCTCTCGATAAAGACTTCGTCGGGGAAGATGAGGGCGGTCATGGTTCGTCTACTTTAGTGGCGCCGAAGCTCGTTAGGACGCTGCTCGTATTTTTGGCGGGGTCGTAGACTAAAGCGTAGAGGTCTTTGCCTTCGGTGTATTCGAAGTGGTGGGTGAGGGTGTTGATGCAGTACAAGAAGTAGAGTTCGTAGCCCTCTCGGCCTTTGAGTGCGTGGATGACGTACATGTAGCGGTCGTCGGACGGATTGACGTAGTAGGCGGCGAAGTAGAGGTTTTTGCCTTTGTTGAAGACCAAATCTTGGTTGGGGAAGCGGTGGCTTTTGAGTACCGACTGCACCGTTTTTTTGACTTCGGCTTCTTTGTCGAGATGGATGAAATAATTACCGGCGCCAATTTGCAGGTAGTCTTCCATGAGGTTGAACTGGTATTGGGCAGTGGCTGTTTGCTGGAGCCCAAGTAGGATGGCGATACTGAACACAATTGTTTTCATGACTTGATGTTTTGCGCGTGGATACTTGTCTTATTTGTTGTTTTTGTCCTTGTTCGGGCTCACGTCGAGCACGCCAGGATCGTAGATCAGCGAGATGCGGTTTTCACCTTCCGTGATGTCATAGAAATAGCGGTAGCGGTTTTCCATGTAGTAGCAAAAGACGTGGTAGCCTATTTTGTTGTAGTACTGGCCCTTCATGGAATGGATCACGTAGACGTATTCGCTATTGAGCGGATCCACAACCGCAGTGGTGAGCAGCAGGTTGGCGCCCTTCTTGAACACTAAATCGTAGCTCAGTTGGTTGTCTTGGAGTGTTTCGAGGATAATGCGCCGTGCATCTTTCTCCGTGGAGGCAAACAAATAGTAGTTGCCTTTGCCGAATTCGCTGTATTTCTGCATCACGGACCACTGTGCGTGGGCACCTGCGCTGGCGAGTAAAAAAATCAAAAGGAGCTTTTTCATGGTCGTAGTTTTAAAGGTGAGTAGTTTAAGAGAAGCTTCTAACTCTTAATACCCAAACCTTCAAAAGGTAACCCTGAAATTTGAACTTATTCTGAAAAATAATACAAAACAGCTGCTAATACAATGACAATCAATGCAATAAGAATCATGTAATTTTTAATTTTTTGAATTTTGGCTTGGCGTTTTTCTTCTAAAATTCGAGTAGCACGTCTGAATTTGATTTTGTCAAAATCAGCTGAAGTTGTTTTTTGGAATTTGATTCCCTTAGGATATTCTATTTTTGGACTTGTAAGGCGCTCAATATAGTGCTCCTCAAATTGCAAGCGTCTTTTCATCTCTTTGCGTCTTTCACGCAAAAAACCGAGTTCCAGCAGGCGCTCAAATTGGTCCATTTGTTCTTGCTCTTCACTCATTTTTCTTCCAAATAAAGTTCACGCAATTTTTTCTGACAACGTGCCTTCTGATTCTTGGCGTTGTCTGCATTGGTATAACCCATCACTTTGGCAATGAGCTCAAAAGATTCCTTCATGTAAAAGAAGCGATAGAGCAGCTCGTAGCACTTTTTGGCCATGTATTCAAACTCCCGCAGCGCAGCATCTAAGCGATCCAACTGGGTTTTCTTGCGCTCCATCTCAACCTGATTCCCAAGCCAATCGTTATAGTTGGTCGGCTCGCCCTCCAAACTCACAATTTCTGGAGTCCGGCCCGCTCGCTTGAAAATTTGATTCCTACAAATCGCAATCAGGTAAGTACGTATGGAACAAGTTAAAGTAAACTCAGGGTCTCGGGCTTTCTCGA
This sequence comes from Crocinitomicaceae bacterium, assembly GCA_044346245.1. Lineage (GTDB taxonomy): Bacteria > Bacteroidota > Bacteroidia > Flavobacteriales_D > Crocinitomicaceae > UBA952. Next base: position 748 of record JBIIZO010000204.1, on the reverse strand, counting down.
ATAGCACAATAATGGCATCCTGAAATAAGTCGGCCAAATAAGCCTCGTCTTTGGTGAACTGCTTCAAATGCTGATACACCACCGCGCGGTGCTGCCTATACACAATGGTATAGTAGTGCGCATCGTTTCGAAGTAGTTCGAGTTCGGTCATGCTTCGTCTATTACAGTCTGTTTCAAAACCTCTACAATCGGCACATCAGCACCCGCCCAATCCAAAACCTCCAATTCAGCAAGCGAAAGCCATTTGAAGTCTATATGCTCCGTCAATATCGGTTCGCGCTGCTCGGTTTCGCACATGTACGTATGCATCGTCAGGTGAAAATCAGGGTAGCTGTGCTCGACCGTCAAAAGTTTGGCTTTGACCGCTATCTGCATGTCGAGTTCTTCTCTGATCTCGCGGATGATGGTCTGCTCCTCAGTTTCACCGGCTTCCATTTTGCCGCCAGGGAATTCCCATTTTTCGGAGATGTAGGCGTATTTGGCAGGGCCGCGCTGCACGGCCAGGATTTTGTTTTGGTGTTGGATGACGGCTGCTACGACCTCGATTGTTTTCATTGGGTTAAAGTTAGTTGAAATTCAGTGGGGCTAATGCTCAGTAAGTGAGTAATTTGACACCAAGAATTCAAGGTAGGCATTTAGTTTTGTAGCTAAATAGTAAGGCAGATTCATCAAAAAGTAGGATTTGTTTTTAGGTGTTTGGTGTTGTTCAATGCTGAATTTTCCGGCATAAAGACGAACGGCGTAGGGG
>JBIIZO010000203.1:0-2632 GCA_044346245.1 Crocinitomicaceae bacterium | reverse complement strand
GACCGTTTTTTGTGGCCATACGGCTACGGAAGCCATGTTTGTTTCTTCTTTTTCTTACCGATGGTTGAAACGTTCTTTTCATGTCGTGTCGTTATTTGTAATGTTTTTGGGAATGCAAAGATAGTATATTTTTTAGAATTTCAAATTCTTTCGACAAAAATCGTGAAAAAAAGCCATTGCCCCAAGAAAGCAAGTTATTTTTGTAGTGCAAAGCGCCATAGCCATGATGAGACCCAAGAAAACAAAAGAGCCCAAAGTTAAACTAACCAAAGATAGCTGGCGCAAGGCTGCACGATTTTTAAAATACCTCAAGCCCTATGCAGGCACTTATTTTATCGGCTGGATCTTTCTAGTGCTCAGCACCTCAGCCGGTTTGGTTTTTCCTTACCTAATGGGCAAGCTTTTGGGCAGCTCAAGTGCAACTTCTAACCCAGCGCAAGCCATTCGCCTCATCGACCTTTCCAACGTCAATCAAATCGCGTTTGCACTCTTTGTTTTGTTCTTTTTTCAGAGTGTATTTTCTTTTGTTCGGGTAGTGTTGTTCAATAACGTTACCGAAAATGCCCTGCGCGACATGCGCAACGATGCTTTTGAGCGCTTGGTCTACATGCCCATGGATTTTTTCAATCTCCAGAAAGTAGGGGAGCTCACTTCGCGGGTCGCATCAGACATCGCGCAAATTCAAGAGGTACTTCGCACCACAATTGCCGAATTCTTCAGACAAATCATCATTGTTTTTGGCGGCATCGCTTTCTTGTTTTTTATTTCCTGGAAGCTTTCTTTGATCATGCTCGCCACCGTGCCGGTTATGGCCATTGTAGCTGTGTTTTTTGGCCGTTATATTCGCAAGCTCAGTAAAGAAGCGCAAGATTATATTGCCACTTCTAATTCCATCTTAGAAGAAGCACTTACGGGTATCGCCAATGTAAAAGCCTTCACCAACGAATGGTTTTTACTATCTAAGTACAATAAAAGCACTCAACAAACACGCGACCTCAATGTGCGCAGCGGCATTTGGCGCGGCTTATTTGTATCTTTCATTATCTTCTGTCTTTTTGGCGCCATTGTCTTTATAGTCTGGAAGGGCTTGCTCATGACCCAAGGCCCCAATCCAGAGTTGGCAGCTGAAGGATTTTATCAGTTTGTATTGTTCACCATCATGATGGGTGCCTCTATCGGTTCATTACCCGATCTATACGCCAGTGTACAAAAAGCTGTGGGTGCCACCGAAAATTTACTCGACCTGCTTCAAGAAGAAACCGAAAAGCTGAGCAATACCGCCAAAGAGCCCCTTTCTATCGACGGTTCTGTGCGCTTTGAAAACCTTCAATTCAGCTATCCCCAGCGTGCCGATATCGAAGTACTCAAGGGCATCAACTTTTCATTAGCACCTAATCAAACTTTAGCCCTTGTAGGTAAAAGCGGTTCGGGTAAGTCCACGATTGCTAATTTACTTTTGCAATTTTATCAACCCACGCAGGGGGCCATCTATTTTGGATCGGAGTTGGCCAGCTCTTTTGATTTACATCAATTGCGCCAACAAATGGCGATTGTGCCCCAAGAGGTACTCTTGTTTTCTGGTAGCATCTTAGAAAACATCCGTTTTGGTCGACCAAATGCCACAGAACAAGAAGTGATAGACGCCGCTAAAAAAGCCAATGCCTGGGAATTCATTGTTGGCTTTCCCGAACAGTTAAATACAGAAGTTGGCGATCGCGGCATTCAGTTGTCAGGAGGTCAAAAACAGCGCATCGCTATTGCAAGGGCAATTCTCAAAAATCCGAGTATTTTGATTTTAGACGAAGCTACTTCTGCGCTAGATTCCACCTCAGAAAGACTTGTTCAAGATGCTTTAGAAGAGCTCATGAAGGGCCGCACCTCAATTGTGATTGCACACCGTTTGTCTACAATCCGTCAGGCCGATCAAATTTTGGTCTTGCAAGATGGTCAAATTACTGAACAAGGCAAGCACGACGAACTAATGGCGCTCAAAGGCCAGTACGCAACTTACGTGGCACAGCAATTGATTTAAAGACAACGTCCATCGAATGAGTGTCTTCTTGTCTTGAATTAGTTCTTTTTTGAATTCTGGATAACCTAAATATTCCTTCTGAACCTACTTAAAGAGGGTTTCCACAAAAGCCCTACGGTCAAAAAGCTGGAGGTCTTCCATTTTTTCACCTACGCCAATGTATTTGACCGGGATTTTCATCTGATCTGAGATGCCAATGACTACACCGCCTTTGGCTGTGCCGTCCAGTTTGGTCACGGCAAGTGCATTGATGTCTGTGGCTTGGGCAAACTGCCTTGCCTGTTCGTAGGCATTTTGGCCCGTTGAGCCATCGAGCACCAATAAGATTTCATGAGGGGCGTTTGGCACCACTTTATCCATCACGCGCTTGATCTTAGAAAGTTCTTGCATAAGATTGGCTTTGTTGTGTAAGCGCCCTGCGGTATCAATGATGACGACGTCGGCATTTTGAGCTTTTGCAGATTGCAATGCGTCAAAGGCTACACTTGCAGGGTCTGCTCCCATACCTTGTTGTACAATTGGCACACCAACGCGATCTGCCCATATGATAAGCTGATCAACAGCTGCTGCTCTAAAGGTGTCTGAAGCGCCCAAAACGAC
>JBIIZO010000088.1:0-9121 GCA_044346245.1 Crocinitomicaceae bacterium | reverse complement strand
AGGTCTCAAGCAGATTCGAACTGCTGTAGACGGTTTTGCAGACCGGTGCCTAGCCGCTCGGCCATGAGACCATCAGGATTGCAAAGATATGTAATTTTACACTTTCAAAAAAGTATCGGTCAGAACTTGATGATTTTTTTTGTCAAAAGCTGCCCATTCACTCTTGCCGAAACAAAGTAAACACCTTTCGGGAGGCCCATCCATTGGTCGTTTTCTTGGCCTATTTGGATTTGAGTAGTGCCTGCTTCTGCTACGAGTTTCATTTTGACTTGGCCACTGGCATCATAGATATAAATGAGGTCTGAAGGTTTTAGGCTTAACGGAAAAGACAAAGTGAGGCCATCTTGTGTTGGATTAGGAAAGGCCACAATTGAACTGTAGTCGTTGAGTGGGTAGTCAGTCAAGGATGCACTGATCAGCGCTTCTAAATCATAGGTTTCGTCGCCGGGTTGATACGGCAGGTAGTGAAAGTAGGTCAAGAACATTTCATCTGTGGTATTGAAACCACTGTATACGGTCTGTGGTGGTGTATGTGGGTTGTTGGGATTGTTAACCGTGTTGTCATACGTACCCTCACTTTTGAGCTTGTAGCCTTGCGGTACTTTTTGGATGTACTTGAAAAAATAAAAATCTTGCCACATGAAATCCCATTTGGCAATATTGACAAACTTGATCGTGTCTGCACCTGGTTTGTAAGCGTAGGCCTTGATGGTAGTTCCGAGCAAGTGCATATGTGGGAACACAGATAGCACAGAAAAGTTGGACGGAATGGTTCCGCCGCCAGGCGGGTAAGAGGAGTTGAGGTTTGTTATTTGGTTGGCTGGAAGGCTGAAATTGTAGTCTGCCAATAAAGGCCCAGCGCTAATTTGCCGCACATTGGTGCTGCCTTCTGGATAAAAGTGCAAAATGACTTTTGTGGAGTCGTAAAGTCCGAAAGTGCCCATTGGGTAATGCATGGCAAAATAAATGGAGGAGCCGGGTCCAATGTCCAAGCCTAATTTGAGCGGATCAGTAGAGGGCAAAATCATGGGTGTGGCTCCGGGTGTATAGCCAGTGATCAATTTGGTAGAGCCGTTACTTGGGCTGGCGCAATTACCACCGATGGTGTCGGTTGTTTCTATACCGGTGGGGTCTAGGTAAACCAAACAATGATGGACGATTTCCCGGTTGCCAGGCACTACTTCTACCGCTTTGATGATGCGGTTTTGCGTCAGGTTGGTAGGAATATTAAAGCAAACGTAATCGTCTTGAGATGTGGCTTTGGACATGTAGGTGGGGATCTGCACTTGCAAATCGCCATTGCCAAAAAAGGTGTTGGAGGTATAAACTGGCGGCGGCGGTGTTTGACTTGCAGTTCCTTCTTGTGCGCCGTTATTGAGCCAGTTGATAATGGTGGTTTTTTCTGTGTTGGTAAGCGCTCGGTTGTGCTGATATTGTTGGTAGTTGTTGTCGGGTGGCCACGGCGGCATTTCACCCGTATTGACGCATTGATATACCGCTGCAGCTAGTGGGCTCACTTCGGCGTGGGTCATGAGCGAAAAGGGAGCGGCTCCACTAGGGTGGTGACACTGCGTACATTTGTTGTAAAATATCTGCGCGACATCGCTACTCCAGGTTTGGGCATGGCTGCAGCTAACGATGATAAGGGAAAGAAAAAATCCTAGTTTTTTCATAGAAGTACTTAATGGAGTATTTGAATTTTAGTTCGAGTGACTTGGTGATTTTGTGCTTCAATTTCAAGGATAAAAATTCCGTTTTGTAGGTTTTCGAGGTCGATTTCTTTATTGAACGCTTGATCAATAGCAAAAGTTTCTAAGATTTTTCCATCTAAACTATAAATGCGCATCAGTAGAATTGGATAATTCGAACGGACATTCACCACGCCCTCACTCGGATTTGGATAGACCAAAAACTCCACACTTGCAGCCTGTTCGACTAAATTATTGCTCCCACAAATTTCGCTGCTCGGCGTGCCGTCACAATAGCTGGTGGGGTAGAGCAGTGCTTGTTCTTGCATGGTATTGGCTTCGAGCAAAGGCGTTTGATTACAACCCATCACGCCTAAGAGAAAGTCGCGCACAAAGCGTTCTGTGCTGTCCATGTAGGCGGCATTGCTGATGTATGGGACGTGCTGGGCGTTGATGAAAGTATAAATTTGATTGCTGACACCAATTGCACAGGCGCGTTCGTGGAGCATCCGACTGCCGTCTAGGTACATGAGTGGCGTGCCCGGGTTCACCAAGCCGCGGTTGTAGTTAACGATACCGTCGTTGGTGCCGTGAAACGAGCAAAGCGGCACGTCGCCCGCCTCCAGCCAGTTGTATTTGGCAAGTGCACCGCACCCATTAATGACCGCGTGTACCTTCGTTGAATATCCAGGATTCCCTGAATTGCCTTCCAAGCCACCTAAATTTGCCAAAGCACTTTCGCTCATGTACGCACTAAATTCACACGCATCGTTGAGGTAGGCCACATGCAGTGCGGTAATGGCACCTGCAGAACTGCCGCCAATAAAAATATGGTTGGTATCTATCTTAAATTGATTGGTGGTTTGGGCATCCTTGTAGAAATAACGAATGGCGGCTTTCAAGTCTTGTACGGCGCGCACAACAGCTTTTATGGCGTTACTTGAGTCAACGGGAAAAAAGCCTAAGCGGTAATCTATACTTGCGCAGACATAGCCCTTTAAGGCAAAGCGTTCGGAAAGCGCCTTGACATCTGGGTCAATTTTGCTACCGCCTATGAAGCTGCCGCCATGTACCCAAATTATTAGTGGTCGGGCAGCTAAGGTATCATTCGCTGGTTCATAAAAATCGAGTTTGAGTGTGGTGTTGCTATTGGCCCAGTTACTGTTTTGCCCGTAGGTGAGGTTGCTCGTGATGTTGAACTGAGAAAAAACGGCTTCGGCATAGCGACCGCTTGAACAGGGGTCCTGTGCTTGCGCTTGTATTTGAAGTCCAAAAAGTAGTGTGAAGAAGGCGAGTAGTTGTTTGGTCATGGGCTGGAATTTGTTTCTAATTTATGAAAATTTCAGATTTAAGACTTGAAAATCACTTACTTTGCCAAAAACAATCATATGCTAAGGTGCTTTTTCATCCTCCTCGTCTTTGGATTCCAAAATTTAAGTGCTCAAGATTTACCGGCCTACAAAATCTACAATGCAAAAGGAAAAGAAGTCTCTTTCAAGTCCATGGTAAAGTCAGCGAATGGAGCAACTACGGTGTTGTTTGGTGAATTTCACGACAATCCAATTGCGCATTGGTTGCAATTAGAATTAACGCAACAAATGTTTGCCACACACGGCTCTAATTTACAACTAGGTTTTGAAATGTTCGAGCAGGACCAACAAGCTATTTTGAGTGCCTATTTGGCTGGGAAAATTCCTTCGGAGAAGTTGAAGGATACAATAAGACTCTGGCCGAACTACGAAACAGACTATGCACCATTAGTCGAATTTGCCAAGGAAAAAGGCTTGTCTTGCGTGGCTTCAAATATCCAAAGAAAATACGCAAGTTTGTTGTTCAAAAAAGGCAGGGCTGCGCTAGATACTTTGCCTGAGCATATTAAACAACAGATGGCGCCATTGAATTTTGCCTTAGACACCACTTTATCTCAGTACCAAGACATGAAGCAAATGGGCGCACATATGGGCCCTGGCATGGGTTGGCGCATGGTAGAAGCGCAAGCCATCAAAGATGCCACCATGGCTCATTTTATCTTGAATAATCCATGGCGTAATCCAAGAACAGTTCATTTACACTTTAATGGGGCGTATCATTCCGATTTTTATCAAGGTATAATGTGGTATTTGCAAAATGAAGGAACTACTGGCATTTTGACCATCAGTACGGTGAGTCAAGACAACTTGCAAAAATTAGACAAAGAGCATCTTGGCCGCGCAGATTTTATCATTTGTGTGCCCTCTAACATGACCTCGACGCATTAAGTCTTTACTTGAGTGGAATACCTCTAGAGCTCACCGGGCCGGTGGCTTTGCTTTTTTGCAAACTAAACGTAAAAGTGGTTCCGATGCCCACCGTACTACTCACCTGGATTTGCTGCCCGTGCGACTCAATAATGTGCTTGACAATCGCCAGCCCCAAGCCCGAACCACCTTCATGTCGGTTCCTGCTTTTTTCGACGCGGTAAAATCGCTCAAATAGCCTCGGTAGGTGCTGTGGTTCTATTCCAGCGCCGTCATCCGTAAATTGAATATTATAAGTGTTGTCAATTTGGACTACGCTCACACAGAGCTTGCCGCTGTCCTTACCGTAAGCAATCGCATTGCTTGTAAGGTTGAGCAAAACTTGAGAGAGTTTGTTGCGGTCCGCATTTACATAACAATAGGGGTCGGTAGCGTCTATGGTGAGCCTGAAGTTTTTTTCTTTGGCAATGAGTTCCAATGCCTCGTAGGTTTCTTTAATCAATTCTAGGAAGTCAAAACTACGGATGTCTAGCGGAATGCGCTCGAGTTCGAGTTTGGTGAGCTGATCGAGGTCTTCGAGAATGTGGGTCATGCGCTCAGTAGATTTAGAGGCGCGCTCTAAAAATGTTTTGAGGATAGCAGGGTCTTCCATGCCCCCGTCGAGTAAAGAGTCAATATAACCTTGAATGGAAAAGACAGGTGTCTTCAGTTCATGTGCTAAATTACCCAGAAACTCTTTTCTGAAGGCCGCTTGTTCTTTGAGTTTTTCGATTTCTTGGTTGCGTTTTTGCTTCCATTCTTTGACATCTTGTTCTCCTTGTGCAACGAGCTCATCAATCGATTGGTCTTTGCGCTGTTCGCTTGCTAAAGTCTGGATACTCCGATAGATCAGGCTCATGCGGTATTGCAGAAAGCGCTTGATGATATAGTAAAAGATGGTGTATGCAAAAATCCCGGACACGAGCGGGATTAAAAAGAGCAATGTATTGCTCAGGGTAACGAGTTGTAAATGGACAAACAGCGTGAAAAGAAAAGTCAGTACATAAAATAAAATACTGCCACTCAGGATCAGGAAACTAGGTCTAGCTTTTCTCACTTGTCATTGAAGGTATATCCGACGCCTTTTATGGTACGAATATACGCATCTCCAAGCTTTTCGCGCAATTTTCTAATGTGAACATCAATAGTGCGTTCACCAACGATGGTGTCGTTGCCCCACACAACTGCAAGTATTTGGTCGCGGTTGAATACCTTACCGGGTCTGCTTGCGAGTAGTTCGAGTAATTCGAATTCTTTTTTTGGCAATTGCAATTCTTTTCCTAAGAGCTCCACAACATAACGGTCGCGGTCGATAAGGATGCTTTTTGCGCCCTCTGCACCTTCTTTGTTTTTGAGTCGGCGTAAAAGCGATTCAATTTTACTGATCAATAGACGCGGTCTGATCGGTTTATTGATGTAGTCGTCTGCGCCAGCTTCAAATCCGGCTATTTGTGCGTAATCTTCGGTGCGAGCCGTTAAAAAAGCAATAACGGGCTGAACCATATTCAAGTCCTTTCTGATGACCTGACAAGTCTCAATTCCGTCCATTTTTGGCATCATGACATCGAGTAAAATGAGCGATGGATTGATTTGTTGTACCAGGCGTAGTGCTTCTATGCCATTACTTGCGGTAAAAACCTTGTAGCCTTCTTTGCGCACGTTGTACGACAAAAACTCTAAGATATCTGGTTCGTCGTCGACGATCAGTATGGTATGTCCTTTTGTGTTTTCCATCGTTCGATTTTTTAAAAAAAGAGGGGGCTTTCAAAGCCCCCTCTTGATTTGATTTACAATTATTTGCGAATCATGAGGTGTTTTGTACCTACTTGATTGTCGTTGATCAGTTGTACTGTGTAGCTTCCCGATGCGAGTTCGCTTACATTTACAGGATGTAGTCCAGCACCAACTTCAGTGATTTGCGCTGCATAAACCAAGCGTCCGGTAGCATCTGTGATGTTTAAGGTACCCGTTGAATTGTTTTCAAAAGCAACCATCACTTGCTCAGTGGCAGGGTTAGGGTATAGCATGAAGTTTAAGGCTGTAGCTTCGTCCATTCCGACCTCGATGGAAATTTCGAAAGAAGTCGTGCTAGTACAGTTACCATTGATGGCAGTAAGTACCACTGTATACGTTCCGTTTGCAGCGTAAGCATGCGTAGGGGCCATAGCGGAAGAGTTGGTGAAGTCACCGAAATCCCAAGAGTAAGCTGAGGCGCCCGTTGATGTGTTTGTGAATGTGACCACGTTACCAGCAGTAGTGAATGAACCCGCAGCGGTTGGGGTTGCGGTAAAGGTAATGTTGCTAGATGCAGACTGTCCTACGCCGTTACATGCATCTGCATTCGTAACCGTTACGTAAACATCGGCCGTTGCACTTACCTGGATACTTTGTGTGGTTTCACCTGTTGACCACAAATAAGAATCAGCTGCAGATGAGGTAACCGTTACCACATCACCAGAACACGCTTGTGTACTAGATGCGCTGATAGTTGGAGTTGGAGCGTTGGAAACGTTCACAGAAATAGGTGTAGAAATATTTGTACAACCGTTTGCGTCAGTTACAGCAACTGTATAGTTACCTGTTGCAGAAACGGTGATCGTTGAAGTTGTGGCGTTGGTAGACCAAACGTTCCCTGTACTTGCACTTGAAGTGAGGTCAACGGATCCACCTGTACAGAATGTAGTTGAGCCACTTGCTGTAATTATTGGTGTGGCTGGAAGTCCATTTACAATAACGGTAATAGCTGCACGCATACTTTCGTCGTTGTCCATATTCGCTTGAGAAACATAATATGTGTAAGTTCCGGCGGTTGTTGTACTTGGTATTGGCGCTATTGTGGTGTATGCTCCTCCAATTGCTTGGGTATACCAACGAAGTGAGTTTCCTGTAAGCGGTGTTGCAGCCAACGCAGTAGCTGTTGCACCTTCACAGTAAATAAAGTTATTTGTTGAAACTACTGGTGCTGCAATGGAATAGAATTTAGCATTCATGAAATCACCGTTAGTAGCTGCAGCTGAACAAGCTGCTAAACGTGCGTCAGGTGTAACGCCAAGTGCTGTAAATAAATTTACCCAATTGATTTGGGCGAGTGTTTGTGTTGTATCATTCCCATCAGCACTCCACCAAGATAAGTACCATACATCGGTTGTTCCGTCAGAAACAGGCGGTGTTCCAAACGTATTGTTAATAAAGTTAGTATTTGGTGTGAGGTTGATCAAAGAATTATGGCCAAATACAAGGGTATCACCGTTTACATTGTTTACAACTGCTGTACCTTCTATAGATAAGCCTTTTTCCCAGCCAGTTGAAAGTGTATTGAAAACGGAAGTTGCTGTATTTCTTCTTAAACGGAAAGATTTTTCAAATTTTTCACCAACAGGAAGTGAAATTGAACCATTTCCTTTCGGACCAACCAACGTACCATTAGAGAAAATCGGAGCAGTTTTAGGTTGTGCAATAGAGCCAGCTGCATCGTTGTCAGATTCAAAAGAGTTGGAGTCTCCAGCAGCATCAGACATATCCTTATCTCGGATGGAAAGGAAGAATTGAACTTTCCCTCTATAGCCAAAATCTGTATCGAAATCATCATCTAGACCGCGGTAAGCGATGATGTGCTTACAGTTGACTGTTCCACCAAACCACTCATAAGAATCGTCTCCTGAAAAAGAAACTTGCGTGTAGTCTACAATGGTTTGATTTCCAACGGAACCAAATGTGATACCATTGATTTCTTTGTTTGGCTCGAGTGCAATACCGGCAAATTCTATCCGAACGTAACGAAGAATCCCGGAGTTATCGTTATCGTAGTTACCACCAAATTGTGTATCAGTTGTAGGTACAATTCCTTCGATATTGGCTACGCCACCAGGCTGGTTATTTCTGGCCAAACCTAAAAGTACCAAGCCTCCCCAGTCACCTTCACTTCTCGCACCAACTGCTTCGTTAGAAGTGAAAATAATTGGGTTTGCAGCTGTACCGTCTGCAATAATTTTGGCTCCACGCGTAATAATTAAAGAACCTTGGGTTAATTTGTCCCCGCGAATAATTGTTCCTGGTGCAATTGTTAATGTCGCATTGTTTTTGACATACACTTTGTTCATGAGCTTCACCACACCACTCCATGTAGTATTGGTAGTGATATCAGCTGAAACCGTTGTGCTAGTTGCAGGATAAACAGTATTTTCTGGATCGAAATTTGTCCAGCCTGCAGTCCAATCTGTGGCAGGTGTGTTGTCTGTTACTGGAAATGCACCGCGATAGGTGGTAGGTGTCCAGAAAGCATCCTGTGCCATGGCAAAAGAACCAAGGCAAAGGGCAGTTAATAGCGTGTAAACTTTTTTCATCTTTTTTTTATATTAATTGAGACAAAGTTCTTGCGTAATCAGTTGTGTCAAGTTACAGTGCTCTTAATTTTGCTTTAAATGTGTGTTAAGCATGTGGAACAATTCCTTAACATTGACTTTTTAGAACTTGTATTTGAAGCTCAGTGTGATGGTTTGGCCAAATGTGATTTCTTGCCATGCGCTATCCACACCTTTATCGTAGCGTTTGTTCTTATTGATATCTTGGAAGAATACCAAGTCTTGTGCAAGTAAGTCGGAACAGTTCAGCTTGAGCTCGTATTTCTCTTTCCAGGTCTTGCCAATTTGGAAGTCCAGTACGTGGCGGCCATTTTCCCAAACGCTTGGCTCTTGGATGCTGCCCGCAATAGCAATGCGCTGCCCGACATAATTGTAAGAGAAATTCATTACAAATTCTTTTTCACTTTCGTAGAAGAGACCTACATTCAAGATATACGGGGACTGACCTTGCAGCGGTCTTGTTGAGCCAGGATATTCCTCCAGCCCTGCAAAAGCGCTGAGGTCAGCAGCTGAGCGAATCAAAGAGGCATTTGTGTAGAAAGTTGTTCGGGAAAATACCGAGTTTGTATCTGTACGGTTCATCCAACCTAAATTCATTCGGTACTCGAGTTCTGCACCGTAGCTTGTTGCCTTCGAAATGTTGTTGAAATATAATTCAGGTGTTCCGGACGTCCCGGTTCTGAGCAATAATTCAATTGGATTCTCAAAAGTTTTGTAGAATCCAGACACACTGATTACCTGACCCTTCCCAGGGAAATACTCCAAGCGCGTATCATAATTGTTGATAGTCGCACGC
>JBIIZO010000087.1:0-9129 GCA_044346245.1 Crocinitomicaceae bacterium | reverse complement strand
CTTTGGTTCTACTAGTGGCGTGCTATCCGAGACAATAGACATGATTTGCTTACGGAGTTGTTTTTCAGGCAAGAAGATATCGATGTAATTATTGCGCGACTTACTCATCTTTTCGCCGTCGGTGCCGGGGATGAGCATGGTGTCTGGCTGGATTTGTTCTTCGGGCAACACAAAGGTGTCTCCGTAAGTGAGATTGAAGCGATTGGCCACATCTCGAGCCATTTCGATGTGTTGTTTTTGGTCTTTGCCAACGGGTACAATTTCTGCATCGTACAATAAGATGTCGGCCGCCATCAGGATGGGGTAGGTGAACAAACCACCATTGACGTCGTCTAGGCGGTCGGCTTTGTCTTTGAAAGAATGCGCAAGGGTGAGGCGTTGGTACGGATACTGACACAGTAAATACCACGTGAGTTCGCTGACTTCAGGAACGTCAGATTGGCGGTAAAAAACGGTTTTTTCGGGGTCGAGACCAAAAGCTAACCACGTGGCAGCTGTAGCGTAGGTATTATTGCGCAAAGTAGCGCCGTCTTTGATTTGCGTCAGGGAATGCATGTCGGCAATGAACAAAAAGGATTCGTTGACGGGGTCTTGAGCCAAGCGTATTGCAGGTAAAATGGCACCTAAGATATTGCCTAAGTGAGGTGTTCCTGTACTTTGAATTCCGGTTAAAATGCGAGACATTGCGTTAATTTTGTTCAAAATTAGTCATTTTGCAGCGTTTTTGAGTGGCTGTTGCTCTCTTGTAATTGCTAACTTTGAGGCATGCAGAAAATCGTTGGTGTGTTCGGTCTCATTTGGAAGCTCTACATAGCCGTAGTCTTTTTTATTTTTGCGCTTTTGTTTTATCCTTTATTTTGGGTTTTACAACTCAGGCCATCTTGGCGCAAACACGGCTTTCAGATCTTTATTCTCTGGAGCTGGTTACTGCGTATTTTTTGCATTTATCCGGTCCGCGTCAAACTCAACTCACCCTTGCCAAAGGCGCCGTTTATTATCGTATCCAATCACAGTTCTTACCTAGACATCTTTCTCTTGCCCTCCATTCTTCCAAACCATCCATTTGCTTTTTTGGGCAAGGCAGAAATTCTCAAATACCCAATTGTCCGGACTTACTTTAAAGCGCTCAATATTCCAGTTTATCGCAAAGACAAATCAAAGGCGGGGCAAGCACTTGGACAGGCCAAAAAAGCTATGGAAGGCGGTTGGTCTATCGTTATTTTTCCGGAGGGGACCATCCCAGAAGAAAACATCCCGCAAATGTATCCTTTCAAAAACGGCGCCTTTCGCTTGGCCAAAAACTTGAATGTGCCTATTTTACCTTTGACCTTTACCCAAAATTTCCACCTTTTTTCAGACCCAACGCAAATCTTAGGCCCAGCGCACCCGGGTGTTGTGGAGGTGCACATCCATCCTTTCATCTCTGTTGAAGAAATCGCTATGTGCAGTACGGAGGAAATTAGCGACAAATGTTTTGAGCTCATTGAAGCTCCGCTCAAAGCTGCACACCCGCATCTATTTAAAAAATCGTAATTTTGTCACATGGAAATCAACGAAGCTTTACTCGATCACATCGCCAACCTTTCTAAATTATCTTTTGAAGGCTCAGAAAAGGAGGCTATTCGTCAAGATTTACAGCGCATGATCGCCTTTGTAGACAAACTCTCCGAACTCGACACCACCGGTGTAGAACCACTTATTTTTATGTCTCATGAAGTCAACCGACTCCGCGACGACATCACTGAGCAAAGCGTTAGCCACGAAGAAGCGCTGCGCAATGCACCCAAAAAAGACTCCGATTATTTCCGAATCCCGAAAGTTTTAGACAAATAGCCTTGAAGGTTAGCGGCTTTACATTCATCAGAAATGCCATTCTACTCGATTACCCGGTAGTGGCTTCCATACAATCCATCTTGCCTTTGTGCGACGAAGTAGTGGTAGCTGTTGGCAACTCAGACGACGACACCCTCGGCCTGATCCAAAACATCGATCCTAAAGTCAAGGTCATCCAAACCACCTGGGACGACACCCTGCGCCAAAACGGCCGCGTACTCGCCGTCGAGACCGATAAAGCGCTTGCAGCCATTGCCCCAGACGCCGATTGGGCCATTTATATACAAGGCGATGAAGTACTGCACGAAGCAGATCATACCGCCATTCGCAGCGCCATGGAGCAGTATCAAAACGACCAAGAAGTAGACGGCTTGCTGTTCGATTACCTGCATTTTTACGGATCTTACGACTACATTGGCGTCTCGAACAATTGGTACAAAAAAGAAATTCGCATCATCAAGCCGCGCCGTGGTATCTACTCATTTAGAGACGCCCAAGGTTTCCGCAAAGCACCAGATCAAAAACTCAAAGTAGCCTTGGCCAATGCCAAAGTGCACCATTACGGTTGGGTCAAGGATCCGCAAGCCATGCAGCGCAAACAAGAGCGCTTTCACAGGTTGTGGCACGACGACGCTTGGCTCGAAAAAAACGTCAAAGTGGCTACTTCCTTTGATTACGAAGACCACATCCATGAGCTTGCGCGTTTTGAAGGCACGCACCCAAAGTGGATTGCTGAGCGCATCGCAGCGCGCAACTGGACTTTTCAGACGGATATCGCCCGCAATAAAAAGACTTTAAAGAATAGGCTCAAAGACCTCCTAAAAGCTATTGGCATCGATACCAATTACGCGAATTATACGCGCATTCGTTAAGCTTTATCAGCCAAACGAAACTTACAATACTTAATGATATGCCCGCGCTTGCTGAAGAATTCTTCGTAATACGTTTTGATGTGGAAGATTTCTTTGGTTTGTGCATCTAAATCTTCGGGCAGGTTGGCGTACAGATTGGGGTAGCACTCCAGCATTTGGTGGCCGTGTTCTTCGATTTGCTCAAGGGTGTAGTCGAACAAGACATCGGAGTCGGTTTTCATGTGAATGATGCCGCCTGGTTTGAGGATTTTTTGATAGCGCGCCGTAAAAATAGGCGAAGAGAGCCTTTTGCGGGCTTTTTGCGGCTGCGGATCAGAGAACGTGAGCCAAATTTCATCGACTTCGCCTTCTTCAAAGTAATCTAAGATAAAATCGATGCGGGTGCGCAAAAATGCAACGTTGCTCAGGTTGGTTTCGAGTGCTTCTTTGGCGCCAATATAAATGCGGTTGCCCTTGAGGTCTACACCGATGAAATTGCGGTCTGGAAACTGGCGACCCATCCCGACGGCGTATTCGCCCTTTCCGCAACCAAGTTCCAGGATAATAGGGTTGTTGTTTTGGAAAACGCTGGCTCTCCAATTTCCTTTTGGCGCGAATGGTTCGCCCATAACGGGTTCGAATACATTGGCAAATGTTTTGATCGCTGCAAAGCGTTTTAACTTATCTTTTCCCACGCCGCAAAGTTAAGAGATTCCTTGTAATTTTGCGCCATGCATTTCGTTGAACCCTTTTATAATTGGCGCGGCTATTATATTGCAGACGAAGACCCGAGCTCTCCATTTTATGGCAGGGAATACAGCGAGTTTGCCTTCAGCAACACCATCTACAACTTCTACATCCACCCACAATGGGATGAATTTGGCTCGCCCACGCTTTTTTTAAAGGTGCTTTACGCCGACTACGATGAGCAGTACGCCATCATTGAACTCATTGGCGAATGGAACGACGCAATAGAAAACGACATCATGCTGCTCAAGCGAGACGTCATTGACGTACTAATTGATTCGGGCATCAATACCTTTATTTTAATAGGCGAAAACGTCCTGAATTTTCACCATTCCGACGACTGCTATTACGAAGAATGGTTCGACGACGTCGAGGACGGCTGGATTGCCATGGTGAATTTCCACGACCACGTCATCCGCGAATTTGAACACGTCGGCATCGACCACTATTTTGTCATGGGCGGCGAACTCGAAGAAATTGAGTGGCGCACGTATCAGCCCCAACATTTTTATCAGAAGGTTGCGGCTTTGGTGCAGAAGCGCTTGAACTAAGCTTCTTCCTCGGTTTGCATCAGTCCTTTTAACCAACGCGATGCTAGGATAACGATTGCGCCGGTGATGAAGGCGTAAATCGCTAATTGATGGTATCCTTGGGTGTAACCGTCGAGTCGGGTTACTAAACTTGCTTTTTCATCCGGGCTGGCCATTCCTGCTCCAAGAATACCCGCAAAGTACTGGCCATAAGCCGAAGCCAAGAACCACATCCCCATCATGATGCCCCAGAGGTGCTTGGGAGAAAGTTTGGTCATGAGTGAAAGACCAATCGGAGAAAGGAATAATTCCCCAATTGAAATCACTAAATAGGCTAAAGTAAACATCCATAGAGACGCCATTCCTTCACTATTTAAATAAAAACGCAGGGAATAAAAGATATAGAAAGCCAAGCCTAGAAATAAAAATGCAAAGCCAAATTTTTGATAGTAATTGGGCTCAATATTGCGTTTCTTGAGCCAGATCCAAAGAAAACCAATTGCCGTGCTAAGTAGAATAACAAATAAAGAATTGGCGCTGTTATTCACAACATTCGGATCGATTTGTATAGGGCCGAGGTCTTTGCTCAATAAATCGCGGGCAACCAAACTCAAAGATCCACCACTTTGCTCAAAGAATGCCCAAAAAACAATGCTTAAAAAGATAAATACGAGTGCGGCAAATAATTGTTTGATTTGTGCGCTGTCGAGTTTTTTCATTTCAAAAAGAAGATAGATCAAGGTAAGAGGCCCGATGATATACATGAAAATATCGGTATATGCTGTGTTGTTGATCATGATGTAGACCACTGGTAATGCAAGCAAAGTACCGGCGTAAACTAAATTTTGGTTGCGCTTGATGGTGTCGGGGTTGGCTGCTTTAGGCTCTAGGCCAATTGGTCCGAGATTTTTACGGGTCAATAAGAAATTAAGTAGCCCTATTGCCATGAAAATTCCTGACAATAAAAAGGCTAGATTCCAGCTGTGAGATTTCCCGACATAAACACAAAGACCTCCACCAAGCAGGGCGCCTATGTTGATGCCGGCGTAAAACAAACTAAAGCCTGCGTCTCGGCGCACATCGCCCGGTTTGTAGAGCTCACCAACCATGGTTGAAATATTTGGTTTGAAAAAACCGGTTCCAACAATGATTAAGCAGATGCCGTAAAAGAAGTAATTTGCCGCATCGATTCCCAAAATAGTACTACCTAAAATCATGAGTGCGCCGCCCCAAAGCAAAGACTTCTGGAAACCCAATATTTTGTCTGCAAAAAGCCCGCCGATAAACGTGAATGCATAGACAAACGCTTGGATTGCGCCATACTTTAAATTCGCGTCACCTTCTTTAAATAACAAGATATCTGTCATGAAAATCATGAGCATGCCACGGTTGCCATAAAAACAGAAACGCTCCCACATTTCTGTAAAAAAGAGGCTCCATAATTGTTTAGGGTAGGTGCCTTTGAAGTCTTGGATAGATTCTAATGTGTTCATAAAGTGAAGATAATAAAAAAAGGCCCCGATTGGGGCCTTTCTGAAAAACTATTGATTCAAGTGTTTATTGTACGTTGTTTTCACGCATCACACTATTGAGCCATTTCAGCATGAGTATCAAAATAATAGCAGCAGCCAAAACAAGTCCGAAGTTCAAGTAGAAGAAATTCTCTTTTTGTGGGAATGTTTCCCAGAGGCTTGACAACATTCCGGACAACTTGTTGCCGACAGAAATGGCTAAGAAATAGCCGCCCATCATGAGCGCAGTAATTCTTGGTGGCGATAATTTAGATACCAATGATAGGCCCATCGGAGAAAGGCAAAGCTCCCCGATTGTAATCACTCCGTAAGAAGCAAATAACCACATGGAGCCCGCTTTAATAGTCATGTCGTTGGTAGCGAATACAGCACCTACCATCACTAAGGCAGAAAGTGCAGTGATCACCAAACCGATGGCAATTTTTGTCGGTGTTGATGGTTCGCGCTTACGGCGGCGCATCCAGCCAAAGAAACCAACTACTACTGGTGTAAGTACAACCACCCAGAATGGGTTCATGGATTGGTAAAGCTCTGTTGAATAAAGTTTTAAGTCCTTTCCTTCAGCAGGAACTTTGTCTGCTGGTAGTGTTTCAAAGTATTTTCTGGATTTTTCGAGCTGTGAAATACCTCCTGAGAAATCTGATTTTGCTTTGATTTCTTTTTTGGTCACTGCAGGCATATTTTCTTCAACGCCACGCAAAGAGTCGATCGTTGCTTTGAATTCAGCTTCTGGTGCACTTACAATTTTGTTATTGACTACAATTTGAGCCATTCCGAGTTGGTCTGCAACATCAGCAACACCAGCGCTCATTTCGCGGTCGGTGTGGTCCTCAGCCCAAACGGTGAGCGCATCTCCATTTTGATGGAAGATGGCAAAGAAGAGGATTACACACGCAAACACAGCCAATAGTGCTTTGATCGCACGACTTTCTTTGGCGTCTCCTGTAAAGGCGAGGTAGATGAAGAAAGCGATAACGGGTAAACAACCGATGATAAAGGCGTCGTTTGTATCAGATCCGAGGAAATTTCCTGGAATTAAATAACCGAGGACACCAAAAGCGAACATCGGTAAAACTGTATAGGATAAGATTTTGACAGTTGTCATGTCGCCGTCCTGAACCGGTTTTACGACATCGACATGTTTGATGTGCTTCGTGCCAAGTAAAAAGACACCCACACCAATGAGCATACCCACACCTGCTGCTGCAAATGCGTGTCCCCAACCGTAGTTGATGCGCATGTAGGCCGCCACGAAGTTGCAAATGAAAGCGCCGATATTGATACCCATGTAAAAGATATTGTAACCTGCATCTTTTTTGTCTTTCATGTCGTCAGACGAATACAAATTACCAACTAGCGTAGAAATATTTGGCTTGAAAAAACCGTTGCCCAAAATAATCAAGAGCAAAGCGATATAAAAAGAGGTTTCGCTGTGTAAGGACAGCGCAAAATAGCCAGCAGACATCATCAAACCACCGATAATAATGGAACGGCGATAACCGAGAATACGGTCAGCTAATAAACCACCAATGAAAGGTGTGAGGTAAACAAGACCTAAGTAAGTTCCATAGATATCAGATTTTTTCTGGGCATCAAATCCCATTCCTCCGTTATTCCATCCATCGATCATGTAAAGGGAGAAAATCCCTAACATCAGATAGTAACCAAATCGTTCCCACATTTCAGTTCCAAACAAGTACCAAAGTCCCGTTGGATGGCCATTCTTTTTTGTATTTTCCATAATGCAATTTTAGTTTACATGCCGAATATACTAATTTTGCCGCGAAAATGAACAAAATGACAAACTGGTTAGAACGTACCGAACTTTTGATGAGTACACAAAGTATGGAGCAACTCCGAAATGCACATGTACTGATTGTTGGGCTCGGCGGGATTGGCTCTTACGCGGCAGAGTTTATTGCCAGAGGAGGAGTAGGGCGCATGACTATTATTGATGGCGATGATTTTGACGCCACCAATAAAAACAGACAGCTTACCGCGCTCGATTCTACTTTGGGTCGGAACAAAGCGGTGGTTTTGGCCGAGCGGATCAAAGAAATCAATCCGGAATGTCAGCTGACGGTGATAGAAGAATTTGTGTTGCCAGCGCGCGTTTGGGAAATTTTGCAAGAAGATCGCCCGAGTTATGTGATGGATTGCATCGATTCAGTGACACCAAAGCTAGAGTGGATTTTAGCCTGCAAGCGCCTTAAAATCAAAATCATCTCTCATATGGGAGCTGGGGGCAAAACCGATCCTGCACAGGTGCGCGTGGCCAATATGGAACAGCTGTCGGGTTGTAAGCTAGGCGCGCACATCAAAAAACGCATGAAGCGCAAAAATGCATCGTACCGCGGGGTCAAAGTCGTTTTTTCCACAGAAATACAGCAGCCACATTCTTTGAAAATGACCGACGGTACGCGCTACAAGAAGAGTTTTTATGGAACAGTGAGCTACATGCCAGCCCTTTTTGGCCTCATGGGTGCTTCAGAGGTCTTGCGTTATTTATCGAAAGTAAAATCATAAATTAGTTTTATTCAGGTCATTTTCATAACTTTTGGCTCTCAAATAAGCTAAACTATGAAAAGAAACGCATTCTTATTGATGGGTCTACTCAGTGCCCAACTGGCCTCAGCCCAGCTTTTTTCCGATAATTTTGACAGCTATGCACTAGGGTCTTTTATTGGGCCGCAATCCAATAACTGGACTACTTGGTCTGGTGCGCAAGGAGGTGCAGAAGACGCCGCCACCACCAACAACCAAGCGGCAAGTGCACCGCATTCAGTTTATTTTTCCTCAACTGCAGCAAGCGGAGGTCCGCAAGATGTTGTTTTGACATTCGGACAACTTTACAACTCAGGAATTTTTACGCTCAGTTCAGATTTTTACGTCAACAGCGGCAAAGGTGCTTATTACAACATTCAAGGCGCCACTACTATCGGAAATTTATGGGCGCTCAATGTGCATATGGACGCCGGTGAATTAGCCATCGATGACGGTCAAACGGCTAATTTATGCCTCGCCGCTTATCCAGAAGCCACTTGGTTCAATTTGAAAATTGAAGCCAATCTCACCTTACACGTTTGGAAGGCTTACGTCAACAATGTTTTGGTTGGTACTTGGGTCAATGGGGTGAACAGCGTGGCTTCTGCCGACTTCTTTCCGTTGCAAAACAATCAATTCTTCATGGACAACGTAAGTTTTGATCACCAAACTTACACGCTTCCAGCGCTCAACGCAATGGTGGGTTCTTTGGATATGGGTGGTAGCATTGCGGGGCAGAACGTCACGCCGAGTGTTTCTATCTTGAACGCTGGTCAGACAGCCCTCACTTCATTTGATGTCAACCTCAATTACAACGGCCAAAACTACACACAAAACATTACAGGTGTTAACGTAGCGAGCATTGCAAGCTATGCCGTGAATATTCCAACCCTCACTTTAGTTCCAGGGCTCAACAACGCGGTAGTCACCATTTCTAATATCAATGGCGGTAACGACGATAACGCAGCAGACAACACGCTTACTCAAGAAGTAGATCCTGTTGTTCCGGCAGCGGGTAAAATTGTGGTTGGTGAAGAAGCCACGGGCACTTGGTGTCAGTGGTGTCCGCGCGGTGCGGTCTTCATGGACAAA
>JBIIZO010000202.1:0-2662 GCA_044346245.1 Crocinitomicaceae bacterium | reverse complement strand
GATTGGCAACCGTACTGACCAATTCGTGGTCATGAGAGGTGAACAAGAGCGTGCCTTGGAATTCTTGCATGGCGTTGTTGAGCGCTGTAATGGATTCGAGGTCAAGGTGATTGGTAGGCTCGTCCATGAGCAGCAAGTTGGCTTTAGCGAGCATCATTTTGGAGAGCATGCAACGCACTTTTTCACCACCGGAAAGTACATTTGCCGTTTTCATGGCTTCTTCGCCGGTAAAGAGCATGCGACCAAGGAAGGTGCGCAAATAGACTTCTTCGCGCTCTTCGTCGGTTAGCGCATATTGACGCAACCAATCGATGAGGCTCAGCTTGGCCTCAAAATAATGGTGGTTGTCGTTGGGTAAATATGCCGTGGTAATCGTGGTGCCATAAGTGAAATCGCCGGTGTCTGGCTTGAGGTTGCCAGCAAGTGTTTCAAAGAAATGGGTAAGCGCTACGGAGTCTCTGGAAATAAAAGCAATTTTATCACCTTTGTTGACCGTCAAATAGAGGTCCTTGAAAAGCGTTTTGCCATCTGTTGTTTTGCTGAGGTTGTCGAGGCTTAAAATTTGGTTACCCGCATCTCGATCTTGGTGAAAAGTAATACCTGGGTAGCGACGAGATGAAGGCTTGATTTCTTCTAAATCGAGGTTGTCGAGCATTTTGCGACGACTCGTGGCCTGTTTGGATTTGGCAGCATTCGCAGAAAAGCGCGAAATAAACTCCATGAGTTCTTTTTTCTTTTCTTCTGCCTTCTTGTTTTTGTCTGCACGCTGGCGCAAGGCAAGTTGTGAAGATTGGTACCAGAAGGTGTAGTTTCCGGTAAACATATTGAGCTTGCTGAAGTCGATGTCGCAGATGTGCGTACAGACGGTGTCGAGGAAGTGACGGTCGTGAGAGACCACAATAACGGTATTGCGGAAATCGAGTAAGAAGTCTTCGAGCCAAGAAATGGTTTTGAGGTCGAGGTCGTTTGTTGGCTCATCCAAAATCAGAACATCTGGGTTGCCAAAAAGCGCTTGCGCCAAGAGCACGCGAACCTTGAGATCGTTGGACAGCTCTTCCATGAGCATGTAGTGCTTAGATTCATCAATACCGAGGTTGCTCAGTAGGGTAGCGGCATCGGTTTCGGCATTCCAGCCTTCGAGGTCTGCAAATTCGCCTTCGAGCTCAGCTGTTTTCATGCCATCGGCATCGCTGAAATCTTCTTTGGCGTAGAGTGCGTCTTTTTCGACCATGATTTCATAGAGGCGCTTGTGGCCCATGATCACGGTTTGCAAGACCTGAATTTGGTCAAATTCAAAGTGGTTTTGCTTGAGTACAGCCATGCGCTTGCCCGGCTCGAGGTCTACACGACCTGTTGTGGGGTCTTGGTCACCGGTTAAAATTTTGAGGAAGGTAGATTTGCCGGCACCGTTGGCACCAATAACGCCGTAGCAGTTGCCATTGACAAATTTGACGTTTACTTCATCAAAAAGTACGCGTTTACCGAATTGTAAAGAGAGATTGGTTACCGAAAGCATACTGTAAATTTTTGCGCAAAGATAGGCAAAAGATATCAGCTATTGGTGCAAGTATAGATGAAGGCCGGCGGGAAGTTCAAAACGGTGTAGTCTATGGAAACCTGATCAAAATGGGCACCATAGAGCTTTTTAAGCCCGCGTGAGTATTGAAACTGGATCAGTTTGCCTTCGGGTTGCATGTTTTGCTTGACTTCTTCAAAAATGGCACTGCGCAGCGCAACGGGAAAGTTCGAGAGCGGTAAAGACGATAGAATGTAGTCGGCTTTGGGCAATTGCAGGCGTTGCAAGACCGCTGAGATATCTGCAGCTGAACCATGGATCAGGTGCATGTTCGGCGCTTGGAATTTCTTTTGAAGGTCGTGGAAAAAAGCATCGTTGAGCTCAATGACAACCAATTGGCAATGTGCAGGCATTTGGCGCAGTAATTCTTTGGTGAAAACACCGGTACCGGGGCCTAGCTCAATGAGCACTTTCGCTTTTTCAAAGGCAATGGGTAACAGCATTTTTTTACTCAAAAAACGGGAGCTCGGAAGTACAGAACCCACCATGCGGTTGGCCTTGAAGAATTCTCTAAGAAAAGATCTTTTTGACATCAGGCTTGGGCTATAGATGCGTGTGCGCCGCGGATAACACCAAGAATTTGCCCTTGAAGCGTAAGATCCTTGAAGGGGCTAAAGCGCCATTGTTCGGGGCGCATGTTGGGGCGGTAAGGCAAACTCGGGTCAAATAAGGTGAGTTCGGCAGGAGCGCCCACTTCGATGGCATTGGTTGCTAAATCAAGCACTTTTCTCGGGCCGATATTGAGCGCGTTTAAAAAGTGCTGCATGGCGTCGGGCTGCTGCGTCAAAAGCGCGGAGAAGACGGTTTCTAGTTGTGGTGCACCGAAGTTAGCGAGGTCGAATTCGAGTTCTTTTTCTTCGGGGTCGCCGGGGCGGTGGTCACTGACAATGGCATCTAGCGTACCATCGAGCACGCCAGCCCATAGCGCATCTTGATCTGCTTGGGTTCGGAGTACTGGTAATACTTTGAAGCGGGTGTCAAAACCGAGCATTTCAGCTTCGGTAAAACATAAGTTCATGAGGTGTACGTCGGCAGTGAGGTCGAGGCCTTCTTTTTTGGCGCTGCGTATGAGTTCAACGCCGGTTG
>JBIIZO010000201.1:0-2681 GCA_044346245.1 Crocinitomicaceae bacterium | reverse complement strand
TTTCCTTGCTAGGCTGTGTCATTTACCCGTCTTATGGCCAACTTTGGGTCAAGGATCAGTTTGTCAATGAGCTCAATCAGAAAGAACTCGCAGCTTTGCGCTTGCACACCATTGGCTTTGTTTTTCAGAGTTTCAACCTTATTGCACCACTCAACGCCCTCGATAACGTCATGATGCCTTTGCAACTCAAGAAAATGCCAAGGGCAGAAGCCAAGAAAAAAGCACTCGACGCGCTTGAACTTGTAGGCATGCTCGACCGCAAAGGCAACCTTCCTAAACAACTTTCTGGCGGCCAACAACAACGGGTAGCCATTGCCCGTGCTTTGGTAACAGATCCGCAATTAGTGCTCTGCGACGAGCCCACGGCTTCGCTAGATGCCAATTCAATCTCAACGGTCATGCAAGAGCTTGTAAAGCTCGCACGCAGCGGCAAAGCTGTTTGTGTGGTGACCCACGACCCACGCCTCATCCAATACGCCGACCGCATCATAGAGGTTGAAGCCGGCCGCGCCACCGAAATAACCAAAACCGACCTTTCTCAAAAATTAGCCATTCACTGATATGTATTCAAAAATCCTCCTCCCTGCCCTCCTCCTTTTAACACTCAATTCTTGTGGTGGTAAAGCCGAAAAAGAAGTCAAAGTCGATAAATACAAAGTCGATAAAATTGACAAAATTATTGGGATTGCGCGCATAGAGCCCGCCGCCAAAATTAGCCCGCTAGGTGCCGAAAGCGCAGGAAAAATCGCTAAAATCCATGTTTTGGAAGGTGTATATGTCAAAAAAGGCACCCTTCTACTCACCCTAGACCAAAGTCTTGATATAGCGCAAATGCAAAAAAGTGAGGCCAAATTACTGACACGTCAACAGCGCATTAAAAGCCTTGAAGCCAAAATTGAAGCCATCGAACTCAAAGTCAGTATTGCAGACATCGAGCGCGGACGCGACCGCAACCTAGCTGCCGCACAAGCCGGCACCCAAAAAGCAGCGTTTGACTCCGAAAGCGCTTACAAAAATTTGAAAGCGGAACTCAATATTGCAAAAGCCGATTTAGCAGAAGCCAAAGCAACCTTAGGTGAGGTGGAAACAGAACGCAACTATTCCCAAAAGCTTTTAGACAAAAAGAACATTTACGCACCAGCCGATGGTATGATCTTGAGCTGGGACAGCAAATTAGGTCAAGCAGTAAGTATCGGAACCAAACTCGGCGATTTCGCGCCTGCCGGAGACCTCATCGCTACCACAGAAGTAGACGAACTTTTTGCCATGAAAGTCAAAAAAGGGCAGCGCGTTCAGATCAATATCCAAGGAACAAAGGAAAAGCTAAGTTCGGGAACAGTTGTCTACTGTGCGCCTTTTCTCTCCAAAAAATCCATCTTCAATGACCGTGCTGACAACCTCGAAGACCGCCGTGTGCGAGAGGTACGGGTGCGCATAGACCAACCCGAAGCGGTTTTGATTGGTAGTAGAGTCGAATGCGTCATTAGCCTGTAGCCATGCAATTATTGCGCACCGCCCTCAAATTCATCAAATTCGATAAGCCCAAAAGTATTGGCGCGTTGTTTGGCGTTATCATCTCTATCTTTTTGGTTGGTCAGCAAACCGGTATTTTTACCTTCTTGACCAATGCTATGTGCTATTTTGTGCGGGTGAACGACGGCTATGTGTGGGTTACTGACAACAAAACCGAAAACGTCAATGCACTTGCCCCAATAGATGTGCGTTTGGGTTTTGAAATGGAAAGTTTACCGCACATCAAAAAAGCGCATCAGTTTGTCATTGCGAGTGGCGCAGCACGTTTCCCAGACGGCACCGCTGCCGGCCTAAGTATTGTTGGGGTCGAATTACCTGAATTCAACGGTATTCAGCAAGGAATTTTCTTTAACGGCAGCCCACAAGACCTCATTTCAGACGGCGCTGTTTCGGTAGACTTCTTCGACGCCAAAGCACTTGGTAAACCCGAAAAAGGCGACTATTTTGAACTCAATAACAAGCAGGTCCGCATCGCCGCCATCACCAAAGGTGCGCGCTCTTTTGGAGGCGGCCTCATTTCCTACACCACCATAGACCGCGCCCGTTTCTTGGGCAATGTTTCGGCATCCAAAACTTCGGCCTTTTTGGTAGAGGTAGACCGCACAGCAAACATGGAAAAAGTAGTGAAATCAATCAATGCGAATATTCCGGGCGTCAAGGCCTGGATGCCCGTCGAGTTTAAAAACCAAACAATTTTGACGGTACTGAAGTCGAGTGGCATCGCTTTCTCTTTTGGAACGCTCATTATTTTTGCGCTCATTTCGGGCTTTATCATCATTGGGCTCACCCTCTACTCTGCCGCCATTGACCGCATCAAGGACTACGGAACCCTCAAAGCCATTGGTGCCACCAACGGCTACATCCGCAAACTCATTTTAATGCAAGCTACCCTTTACGCCATAGTTGGTTTTATGATTGGGTATGCGCTGATCGAAGGCTTCCGAAACGGCATTGCCAATGCGGGCACACTCTTTACGTTCTCACCAGCCATCAAATTTGGCTTTTTCGTCATTACGGCTGTTATTAGCATTTCCGGAACCTTGTTTGCTATTCGCCGCATCACCAAACTTGAACCCGCTTCAGTTTTCAGGAATTGATACCATTAATAGAATTTAACTATTTTTGAAACCACATGGAGCAAAACGAAC
>JBIIZO010000086.1:0-9242 GCA_044346245.1 Crocinitomicaceae bacterium | reverse complement strand
TTACTTGGGCTTCGGTCAGGGTGAGCATGGAGCCGATTTCTTGGTAAGTATAGCCTTCGAGGTCTCGGAGCAACAGAATGCTTTTTTGCAACGGGGGCAGATCTTTAACCAACAATTCGATGATTTGTTGGGTTTCAAATTGCTTGTCGGAGCTGTTGGAGCTGCTCCATCCGAGCGATTCCAAATGCTGTTGTTTGACTTTGTCGCGTTTCACGTGATTGAGCATCAGGTGATTGGCGCAAGTAAATAACCAAGCTTTTGCTTTGTCTGTCGTGACGCTTTTTCTGTTGATCCACAATTTTTCAAAACAGTCTTGTACGGTGTCTCGTGCTGGTTCGACATCTCGCAAGAAATGCAAACAAAACCTATACAGCGAATCACTGTGGAGGTCTACACTTGTATTGTAGTCAGAGCGGTTCAAAATTGTGTCTGGCAGTAGAACAATTTGTTGGTCGCAAAAGTTACACTATGGTAAGTTTTACCTCTGAAAATTACGATTTTTTATGCTGAGAAAAAAAAGCTGTCTAGAAACCGAAGTTGTCGAAACCTGTTTGTGTGAGTTCTTGGTATTTTTCTTCGTTGAACTCGTAGAGAAGGGAAGGCTTGTGTGGTACCCCACGTTGTTTTTCACTTAGGCTCGTCAGTATATCTAGTTTTTGAATTTTGCGTCTGAAATTGCGTTTGTCTAGGGGTTTGTCTAGGATAGATTCGTAAAGGCGGTGTAGCTGACTCAAGGTGAATTTTTCTGGCAAAAGATTGAAGCCAATAGGCTGAATTTTAATTTTTTGCTTGAGTTTTTCTTTAGCCGCTTGTAGAATCTCGAAATGGTCAAAGGCAAGTTCTTTGATTTCGCTGACCGGCACCCAGTCTGCGTTTTTGGCAAAAGAGGAGGCCTGCGGTTTGTAGTCGGACATCGGAACCAAGGTAAAATAAGCTACTGTGATCACGCGGGCTTCTGGTTCTGCTCGAATGCTTTTGAGCCATTCGCGGTCAGACTCTTTGTGGATGCGGTCAGGGTCGCCAAAAGCACCAACTTGCTCCAAATAAATATTGTTGAGTCCAGTGAGTTCATCGAGCACGCGGTTGGCCGCCATGTCGAGGTTTTCATTATCGTAAATGAGATTGCCGGGTAGGGCCATGCGTGGGCCAAAAGCAGATGAAATCTCGCCACGGTCGATGAGCAGCACAGTGAGTTGTTCGAGGTCAAAGCCGAAAATAACGCAGTCTACAGATACGTTTGGATTGAGTTCTGAATTGATTTTTTTAGGATTGTGCTGCACGTATGAAGTATTATCTATATATTTGGATAGTGTAAAATTGACACAAAGCTATCATTCACTCTATAACAAACTATGTATTTCATTATTGAAAGTGGTTCTACCAAAAGCGACTGGGTATTAGTAGACAACAAAAATAACCAAAGTTTTTTTTCAACAATGGGCTTCAATCCATATTTTCATTCGGCTGATATCATTGAAGCTGAGTTGAAGAAAAACGCAGAAATCATGCATTTAGCAGCTGGCATCAAAGGTATTTTCTTTTATGGCGCTGGTTGTTCAAGTCCAGAACTCAATCAAATCGTTGAAGAAGGCTTGCGCCGCATCTTTGCAAATGCATCTATTTTAGTAGAACACGACTTACTTGCATGCGCTTATGCTACATATAATGGCAAGCCAGGTATTTCTTGTATCATCGGTACAGGAAGTAATTCATGTCATTTCGACGGTATTAATTTATCCGAAGAAGTTCCTGCTTTGGGCTATGTGCTGGGAGACGAAGGTAGTGGAAGCTATTTTGGCAAACAATTGCTCTCTTCTTTTTTATACCATCATTTACCAGCAGAAATCGAAGCTGATTTCATAGCGACCTACCAACTCGATAAAGACCTCATCGTCGATCGCGTGTATCGCGAGCCAAACGCCAACGTTTTTATTGCATCATTCATGCCATTCATTGCCAAGCACAAAGCACATCCTCTCTTTTCAGAAATGGTTTTCAATGGCTTTAAACAATTTATGAAGGTGCATGTTTGTTGTTACGACGATTACCAAAATACAGAAGTCCATTTTGTAGGTTCTTTATCTAAAATTTTTGAAAAAGAACTATACCAAGCTGCAGCAGAACTCCACATCCAAATTGCCTCGATTATTCAAAAACCTGTTGAAGGCTTAGTGGCATACCATTTGAAATACATTCTTAAAACCGAAACCGTCTAAGCCATGAAAAAAATAATGCTATCTATCCTTTTTGGATTTTTCTCGCTTGTTGCATTTGCCCAACTTAAAACGCCTGATTGGGTGCATAATGCAACTATTTACGAAGTTAATATTCGTCAATTTACCCCTGAGGGGACTTTTACCGCTTTTGAAAAACACCTGCCGCGCCTCAAGGCTATGGGTGTTGATATTTTATGGCTGATGCCAATTCACCCGATTGGAGAGCTCAATAGAAAAGGAAGTCTAGGAAGCTATTATGCGGTTAGGGATTATCGCGGAATTAATCCTGAGTTCGGCACCCACGACGAATTTCGACAATTAGTAGAAACAGCTCATGGACTAGGCATGAAAGTCATCATTGATTGGGTTGCTAATCACACTTCGCCTGATGCGCTTTGGATAGAAGAAGGAAAATTAGATTGGTACACATTAGATTCATTGGGTAAAGTACAACCAACGATTGGTACCGACTGGTGGGATGTTGCAGATTTAAACTACGACAACCCTCAAATGTGCAAAGAAATGATTGCCTGTATGGAATATTGGGTGCGCGATTTCAACATCGATGGCTATCGCTGCGACGTCGCAGGTTGGGTGCCAATGGACTTCTGGATTAAAGCGCGTGCAGCTTTGGATCAAATTAAACCTGTCTTTATGTTGGCCGAAGCAGAAGGTAAAGAACTCTATTCTGCCTTTGAAATGACCTATGGTTGGGAGTTTCACCACATTTTAAACGATGTAGCCAAAGGAAAGAAAAACGCTGCCGACGTGCAGGCTTATTTTGAGCGCATGCAGCTACCCGTGGGCGCTTTCCACATGAACTTTACGTCTAACCACGACGAAAATTCTTGGAACGGTACAGAAATGGAACGTATGGGCGATGCGCGTTATGCAATGGCCGTTATTGCAGCCACGATTCAAGGGATGCCATTGGTTTACAACGGTCAAGAAACTTCATTAGATCGTCGCTTGAAATTCTTCGACAAAGATACCATCAACTGGGACAAAATGGACCTCGTAGATTTTTACACTAGTTTGTTGCAACTACATCAAAATCAACCTGCATTAATGGTTGGTAGCCAACAAACCGCTCCCAAATTCCTTAGTTCCAAAGAACAAAAAGATTTGTTGATTTATTCTCGTGAGCAGGGTAATTCTAGGGTATTAGTTTTCATTAACTTGAGTGCGAAGCCAAAAAAAGTTCCTTTAACTACTGCTGTTGCCGGTTCTTACAAGAATGTTTTCACCCATAAAACAGAGGAGTTAATAAGCAAACAGGTGCTTACGCTTGCTCCTTGGGGCTATGCTGTTTATGTGCACTAGAACTAACTGACCTTTTGAGCCATGCAAACTAAACCTACACTTTCGTTTTGGCAAATCTGGAACATGAGCTTTGGCTTCATGGGAATCCAATTTGGTTTTGCTCTCCAAGGAGGCTATATGTCGCGAATTTTTCAGACGCTAGGCGCCACTCCCGAAGAAATCCCAGGCTTGTGGATTGCAGCCCCACTTACGGGTTTAATTGTGCAGCCCATCATTGGTTTTCTTTCAGATCGCACTTGGTCTTTGCGTTTTGGTCGGCGCAAGCCTTATTTTTTAATAGGGGCTATCCTCAGTTCACTAGCACTCTTTTTTGTTCCGTATTCTCCAATCCTATGGATGGCAGCGGGCTTCCTCTGGATGCTAGACGCTTCTATTAACATCAGTATGGAGCCTTTTCGTGCGCTCGTTGCCGACAAACTACCTGAATCTCAGCGTTCTTATGGATTTATTTTGCAGACGCTCATCATCGGTATCGGTACTTGGGTCGCGTCTAATTTGCCTTGGATGGTTTCCAAACTGGGTTTCTCTGAAGACGCTGCTGCCAAAGGCATTCCGATGAACGTCAAAGTGGCTTTCGCCATTGGTGCGGTAGTCTTTCTTGGCAGCATTTTATACACCATATTTACAACAACTGAGTATCCGCCTTCCGATGAAGAAGCTTTTCAAAAAGAAAAGAAAAACACCAATTTCATCAAAGATTTCTGGAATTCGGTGACCAGTATGTCGCCGACCATGATCAAACTAGGTCTGATTCAATTTTTTAGTTGGTTTGCCTTTTTTACTATGTGGAGTATGGCCACGCCAGCACTCACAGCAACCGTTTACAACGCTCCCGCACCTACAGTAAACAGTGCCAACTTTGAGCGAATGAACCATGCGTATCAAGTTGCTGCCGATTCAGTAGGCTCGAACATGGGTATTTATGGTCTTAGTTCAATGCTATTTGCGCTGGCCCTTACTTTTTATGCAGCTAAATACAGTGTCAATCGCAAATGGGTGCATTTAGGTTCACTTGTGGCTGGTGGAGCTGGGTTTATCCTAATGGGTTTTATTCCGAGCCCAGATTACCTCTGGCTTTGTTTTGCACTTATCGGCTTTGCTTGGGGTAGTATTTTATCAATGCCATACGCCATGTTATCAAGCACCGTTGATGAAAATAAAATGGGCCTCATGATGGGCTTGTTCAATATGTTTATCGTGATTCCTCAAATTATTGCCGCTTTAGGTGGTGTCAATGTGTTGTCCAAAATATTCGGATCGAGTCCAATTGCACCAATGCTTCTAGCAGGCTCGTCGCTTGTTTTGGGTGGCTTACTTAATTTGATTCTTACCGATAAGCAAATCACGCGTGGATAACATGAAAGCCTTTCTATTCGACCTCGACGGCGTCTTGGTCAGCACCGAACACAACCACTTTTTGGCTTGGCAACGTTGTGCTCATTCGTTGGGCATTGCCTTTTCTGAAAAAGAGAATGAACTTTTGAAAGGGGTGAGCCGTGTCGATTCCCTCAAAAAAATCCTTGAGATAGGTGCCAAGACCATCTCTGCCGAAGATTTTGAGGCTCTATTGAAGAGCAAAAACGATTTTTACATCGAGTCTATCCAAGATTTGAATCAAGAAAACTTGCTTCCTGGCGTCTTGAACCTGCTCGAACAGGCTAAAGCAAAAGGAATCCGCTTGGGCGTAGGCTCTTCGAGTAAGAATGCCAATTTTATTTTAGATAAACTAAATATCCGAAATTATTTTGAGGTGGTCATCGACGGAAATGGGGTCAAAGACCCCAAACCACATCCTGAGGTTTTCTTAAATGGCGCTAGTGCATTGGGGTTTGACCCTTCTGTTTGCATGGTGTTTGAAGATGCCGCATCAGGAATAGCCGCCGCAAAAGCAGGAGGTTTTACAGCTGTTGGGGTGGGTAACCCACACATTGCAGACTTAGCAGATATTTATTTGAACGATTTGACCGAATTTAGAGTAGAGCAATATGCGTAATTTATTTGAAATTGATCCTTGGAAGATCATCGAAAGCAAATTTGACCAGAGTAAGCAACAACAAGCCGAGAGTATTTTCAGTATCGGAAATGGTTCTTTTGGCCAGCGCGCCAATTTTGAAGAAAAATATAGCGGACCTTCTTTGCAAGGTAGCTACATTGGTGGCGTTTACTACCCCGACAAAACAAGAGTTGGTTGGTGGAAAAACGGCTATCCAGAGTATTTTGCAAAAGTATTGAACTCCACCAACTGGATAGGAATAGACATCAGTATTGACGGCGAACAACTCGATTTGAATAGCCAGCAAGTGAAGTACTTTCACCGAGAGTTGGACATGCAAAACGGTTTGCTCAAAAGAACAGTACGCGTTGTGTTTGGCAGCGGAAAAGAACTCGAGATCGAGAGCATCCGTTTTTGCTCAATGGCGCGCGAAGAAATTGCAGCAATCAGCTACAGCGTCACACCCCTCAATTTCAGTGGAAATGTCAAGTTTACGCCGTATCTAGATGGCAACATTAGCAACCACGACGCCAACTACGACGAATTCTTTTGGCAAGAAGACTCCAGAAAAGTAGATCTTCAGAAAGGAATTTTGTGCACGCGCACCAAAAAAACAGATTTTTGTGTGGCCACGGCCATGCGTTTTAGTTTTTGGCGCGAACAAGAACTCCTGACCATTCATCCGAACGTTGCCCAGCGAGCGTTCTACGTTGAAAACAACTTTGAGCACTACTTGGTGCAAGGCGTGCGTTTTACGCTCAAAAAATATGTAGCCGTCACTTCCACAATCAATCATTCTGAATTTGAATTGGCTGCTAAAGCCATCAAGCGCGTGCGCGATGCCTACACCACAGGTTTTGACACCTTGCGCGCCGAACACGAAACCGCATGGGCCGAAATCTGGAAGAGCGCAGATATCTCCATTGAAGGCGACGTTGCCGCTCAGCAAGGCATCCGCTTCAATATCTTTCATTTATATCAAACGTATACGGGTAAAAACGCCAAGCTCAATATTGGTCCAAAAGGTTTTACCGGCGAAAAATACGGCGGCGCCACCTACTGGGATACTGAAGCGTATTGCTTGCCTTTTTACCTGAAAACAGCTGACCCAAAGGTAGCGCGTCAGCTCCTGGTTTACCGTTATCACCATCTTGATCGTGCTATAGAAAATGCCGAAAAACTCGGTTTCAAGGACGGTGCTGCGTTGTATCCTATGGTGACCATGAACGGCGAAGAATGCCACAACGAGTGGGAAATCACCTTTGAAGAAATCCACCGCAACGGCGCCATTGCTTTTGGTATTTACAATTACGTCCGCCATACCGGCGACCACGCTTACCTGGACACCTACGGCTTGCCTGTTTTGGCCGGGATCGCGCGTTTCTGGGCGCAGCGCTTCAATTGGTCTGAGGCAAAGCAAGCATATGTCATGCTCGGCGTAACGGGGCCAAACGAATACGAAAACAACGTCAATAACAACTGGTACACCAATTACATTGCACGTTGGTGTATTTCTTATTGCTTGGAAGTCAATGCGAAAGTTAATTCCGATCTTCCTCAAAAGCTGACTGCCAAAGAAATTGAAAAGTTCCAACACATCGCAGCTAACGTCTACTTTCCAATACTAGAAGGTACTTCCATCTTCTTGCAGCAAGATGGTTTCATGGACAAAGAGCAGTTGAGTGCCTCAGACATTCCTGTTGCCGAGCGTCCGATCAATCAGCATTGGTCTTGGGACCGCATTTTGCGCTCCATTTTTATCAAACAAGCAGATGTACTCCAAGGACTTTATTTGTTTGAAGACCATTTCAACGAAGACATCATTCGCGAGAACTTTGATTTTTACGAGCCTAAAACGGTTCATGAATCATCGCTTTCGCCTTGTGTACACGTTATTCTCGCCGCCAAAATCAAGCGCCTAGACAAAGCCCTCGAGTTGTATTTGCGCACCAGTCGCCTAGACCTCGATGACTACAATCACGAGGCAGACGAAGGCTTGCACATTACGTCTATGGCCGGTACCTGGATGTCCGTTGTAGAAGGCTTGGCAGGTGTGCGTGTGTACGAGAACAGCTTGTCTATCGATCCACAGATTCCAAATCCTTGGAAAAGTTATGCATTTCAGATCCGCTATCAAAATCAACCCCTAGACATAGCGATTACGCAACAAAAAGTAACGATTACTAATTTAGGTTCGGCGCTGATTTCATGTGATTTAGCGGGTACTACCATCCAAATTGAGGCAGGAGCCCAGCATGAGGCAGCACTGAAGTAATTCAGGTTGTGATGAAAAAATTATTGTTGAGCACGCTTGTGCTTTTAAGCTTGCAGCAAGCTGTTGCGCAGGTCAATCCAACGAATCGGCAGGTGGTCTTGCAGGCCTATTGGTGGGATTATTGGAACACCAATTACCCAAATGGCTGGTGTAATTACCTCACCGAACTTGCGCCGCGCTTGGCGGAGTTAGGCGTAGATGCCGTCTGGATTCCGCCTACCATCAAAAATGCGGGTACCAACAGCGTGGGTTATTCCCCTTTTGATCATTACGACCTCGGCGACAAATTCCAAAAGAACAGCACCAAAACCCGCATGGGCGACAAAGACGAGCTCTTGCGCATGGTGGCTGTTTTGCACGCCAATGGCATCGACGTCATTCAAGATGTCGTGCTCAATCACGTGAGCAACGCGGGCAGCGCCAATGGTTCAGGAGGTCAAGACCCGGCAGCCATGGACGACGGCCAAAACAACCGCTACAAGAATTTCCGTTACGTGAGTTTCAAGACGCCAGCCTCGGCTGAAAGCGCCGCCAATTATCTCGCTCGTGAGGGTCGTTTCAGTAAAAACTGGCAGAACTTTTACCCCAATAACAATAATGTCTGTTGTAGCAACGATATCAATTCACCGTATTGGGGTCCCGATGTTTCTTTTGAAAGCAACGCGTTTGGCACCTCATCTAATGCTTTATATAATCCACCGCAAAGTGCAGATTACATGCGTGCTGGCATGCGCAATTGGCTTGTTTGGTACAAAAAGCAAGTCGGATTTGATGGCCTGCGTTTTGATGCGGTCAAGCACTTTCCTGCCTATGTTTCTGAAGACGTACTTTGGAACCTACAATACGGCGCCATGTGGGCAAGTGGAGGCCCTGAACTTTTTGCAGTAGGCGAATGGGTGGGCAGCACTGCACAACTCGACGCTTGGGCCGACGCCGTTCAAAACCGAGCGGGTACCTTTGATTTCAACCTCCGTTTTGCGCTCTCGGCAATGGTGAACAGCAATGGCAACTACGACTTGAGTCAGATACCGAGCCAGCAACAGCAAAATCGCCAAAGAACGGTTCCGTTTGTCAATAACCACGATACCTTCAGGCCACAGCTGTCTGCACAAGGCAACTACACGGGTTGGAACTCAG
This sequence comes from Crocinitomicaceae bacterium, assembly GCA_044346245.1. GTDB lineage: Bacteria > Bacteroidota > Bacteroidia > Flavobacteriales_D > Crocinitomicaceae > UBA952. Next base: position 298 of record JBIIZO010000086.1, on the reverse strand, counting down.
GCTCCGAACTCAGCCCGCACATAGAGCCCAACGACGGCCGAAGTTCGGCTGCACATGCAATTGCGATGTCGGTAGACGGCGCCCCGCAGCTCTTTTTCGAGGACTTATTTAATATTGGCTACAACAGCAATCGTTTTGGTCATGTCCCGACCGACACCAATGCTTTGCCAATCGATAGCGACATCGAAAACCTTTTGTGGTGCCACCAAAACCTGCATTTCAAAGACGGTGCCTATTTTGTGCGTTGGCAAGCGCCAGATGCGCTCGTGATCGAACGCGGTGCTAAAGCGCTCATTGG
>JBIIZO010000085.1:0-9314 GCA_044346245.1 Crocinitomicaceae bacterium | reverse complement strand
TAGCACACAATCGGGACGCGTAAATCCAAGGAAAAGGTAGTTGCATTGCGCCTTTTGCCAAATTAAACCAGTGCTTGCACTGGTTTTTTTAACCATTAAAAATTTAGACATGAACGTCGAACATCCCATCAATGATTTTGCAGATCAATTCAAGCAATACCTCAAAACGACCACTGAGATTGCCAAACTCGAAGTATTGAAAAGGACTGTGCAAATGAGTGCGCACCTTATTTGGCAATTGCTGCTTTGGGGTTTCGTTTTTCTTTTCACCTTGCTCTCAAGCATGGCCTTGGCATTTTACATTGCAGAGATCATCGATGACAAAGCGATGGGCTTTGCACTTGTTGCCTCAGCTACAGGTCTGCTCGCTTTGTTTTTGCAGCTGTATTTGGCCAAGCGCTTGCGCACGCTATTTGAAACCCAGTTACTTAAACGCATGTACCAGGATTCTATATAAAGCACAGCACAAAATCTAAGTATTATGAAAACGACAGCAGCCATTCAAGATCAACTCAAGGTGTTATATGCCTTGCAAAAAGAACAAGAAACGCAAGTGACAGCAGGCATCTCTAAACTGGCGTCGGTATTCACACCAGGTCACATTATCGGTGAACTTCTTGGCGCCGCAGTGCAAAAAGCACCGCAAGAGCACAACACAGAACAGCCATCATACAGTCCGCTTTGGGACAAGCTCACCAACCAAATAGGCATTACTTCTCCGGTTGCCAAAAGTACAATTCATCTGGTGCTCGACCAGTTGATGAATAAATGGCTCAGCGAGCAAGCCATCGAAAAAACAGAAAAGAAGGAAGAGAAAACACAAAGAAAAGCGCCCATAATGGATCATTCGCTGAATCATTTTTAAAGGACCGCGAGGTCAAGTATGATTGTATTCAAACGCGCAGGAATTGTGCTCCAATCCACCGCGCATGCTTTTGAAGCATTAGGCGTTTTCAATCCAGCGGTCATCATTCACAAAGGATTGATTCATATGTTTTATCGCGCCATGGACAAAGCAGGAATCTCTACCATTGGTTATTGCTGCCTGAGCTCACCAACTCATGTGGCGTATCGCGAAGAAGAACCCATTCTTGTCGGGGAAACACCCGCCGAAAAAATGGGCTTGGAAGACCCTAGAATCGTCAGAATCGACGGTCTTTTTTACCTAAGCTATACCGCTTATGACGGTTGGAGCGCATTAGGTTCTTTGTTGTTTAGTTACGATTTGAAGCATTTTTTTGGCAGGCGAATTATCGTCGATCAACAACAAGTCAACCTCATTATAAATAACGAACAAAAGTACTTTCGTTGGGATAAGAATTTGGTTTTTTTCCCGAGGACAATAAACGGAAAAATCTTTTTTATGCACCGCATCAAACCTGATATTTTATTGACTTCTGTAGATGAAATTGCAGAGATTACGCCTGCTTTTTGGAATCGGGAAACAAACGCAGTTGTAAACATACCCTTGTTTTTGAACCCAAGGGAATTGAGCTCTAATTATGTGGGCGCAGGCTGTCCTCCTATCGAAACGTCTTTGGGCTGGGTTTTGATTTATCATGCAGCTTATCGCAGCGACACAAAAGTCATTTACAAAATTCATGTGGCTTTATTGGATTTGAATCATCCGAGTCGGGTATTAGCAAACCTGCCCTACCCTGTTTTAGAACCAGAAACTGATTATGAGCGCTTTGGTTATGTCGATTACGTCGTTTTTCCGACGGCCTTTATACAAGTCGAAAACCTGATTTATGTCTATTATGGTGCAGCCGACACCTGTATTGCCTGTGCTTATTTTTCGCTGTCAGAAATGCTCCAGGAACTTTTAAAACACCCTACAACTGTTGCTTATGAAGCCTAAAGAACTCAACCCGTTTCGCATCTTACTGATGTGTAGTTATCCGCCGAGAGAGTGTGGAATTGCCACTTATAGCCAAGATTTAAGAAGCGGCTTAGTAGATAAGTTTGGTCAGAATTGCCTAGTTGAAATCTGTGCGCTTGAAAAGAGCGACGCTCCTTTTTGCTACCCAAAGGAGGTGACACATACCTTAAAAGTCGATGTCAAAAACGCATATCTTCAGTTGGCGCAAACGCTTCAGGCAGAAAACAACTACGACGCCATCTTGATTGCGCATGAATTTGGCCTCTTTGGTGGGGCTTTCGGACAAGATTTATTGCTGTTTCTCAAAGCAAATCTTATTCCGTTGATCCTCAATTTTCATACGGTTTTACCCCAGCCTTGTGCGGAGCGTTATGCGCTTGTCAATGAACTGATTGAGTATGCCAGTTCCGTAGTTTGCATGACCGCATCTAGCGCTGCACTTTTGAAGCAGGCGTATGTGTGTCCGAAAGAAAAATGTACGGTGATTGCCCATGGCACAGCACTTGTGGCCCAACGCAACAGCCAGCAACTCAAAATAAAATTAAGTTTAGCGGGCAGGCCCATCCTCACAACTTTTGGCTTGCTGAGCCGCGGAAAAAGCATTGAAACCGCCTTGCAAGCCTTGACGGTAGTGAAGGAAAAATTTCCGAATTGCTGTTATGTTATATTAGGAAAAACGCATCCCGAAGTAGCGAGTCGAGAAGGAGAAAGCTACAGAACCTATTTAATTTCATTGGTACAAGCGCTCGATTTGACTTCAAATGTGCGTTTTGTCGATGCTTTTGTAGACAACGAACTGCTCGAAGATTACCTTCAGGCTACAGATGTCTACCTTTTTACCTCAAATGACCCCAACCAAGCAGTAAGTGGCACTTTTGCTTACGCCATGGCTTGCGGCTGTCCTATCGTCTCGACATCAATTCCTCAGGCTAAAGATGCATTAGGTAAAGCCGGGATAGTCGTGGACTTCAAGCATCCGGGGCAAATGGCCAAAGCAATTGTGCATATACTAGAAGATCCGATCATTCATGCGCAAATGCAACAAGCGGCATTTCAGCAAAGCAAGCCCTCTGCCTGGCCTAATGTGGCCTTGCAATACATGCGTCTCATTGAAAAGATGCATCCGGACAACAAGAAAAACAAGTATTTTGAGTTGCCGCTTTACAATTTGAATCATCTCAAAAATTGCACAACCCCAATCGGGCTTATTCAATTTTGCAAGGCAGAACTTCCGCTACTCGAGTCGGGTTATACCTTAGACGATAACGCGCGGGCACTCATTGGCTTGGTTGAATACTATGCACTCAAGCCTGAACACAGCCTACTCAAAAACATAAGCATTCATTTTGATTTTATCGAAAGAATGCAACTTGCAAGCGGTCGCTTTATCAATTACTTAGATTACCAAGAGCAACCCACGGCTCAAAATGGAATTGAAAATCTCGACGATGCGAACGGCAGGGCAATTTGGGCGCTCGGTACAATGGCTGCGCTTCAACATATGTTCGACCCGATTTATTTCCTTAGAATTCAATTTCTGGTGCAAAGTAGCCTAGAGATGCTGCAAAAATTGGAATCGCCAAGAGCCCTCGCTTTTTCCATCAAAGGATTGGTGAAATACAATGAGGTCGTCAAAGACGATTCTATTCGCGAACTCATTGGCGCGATGGCCAACAAAATAGAAAATCTTTATCAGCAGCAGCACCATGAGGCGCATTATTGGTTTGAGCCAAAACTCACCTATGCCAATGCCGTTTTACCTGAGGCGCTTTTGCTTGCGGCGGAACTATCGCAAAATATAAATCAGCAAATGGCTGCAAAACAGAGTTTTAGCTATCTAATTAATTTATTGTTTGGGGAGGGTCAGTTCAAAGTGATTTCCAATCAGACTTGGTATGCACCAGGTCAAGAAATTTCTTTTGAAGGGCAGCAACCCATCGACGTGTCATATACCATCTTAGCGCTTTCAACTTTTTATCAAATAACCAAATTAAATACGTACCTTCTACACATGAAGACAGCATTTGATTGGTATTTAGGCAATAACACCTTGAATCAGATTGTTTATAACCCAATTTCAGGTGGTTGTCTCGATGGTCTTGAAGCAAACGAAGTGAATATTAACCAAGGGGCAGAGTCTACTGTTACCTACTTGATGGCACGAAATCGAATGGAACTACATTTCCAAGCAGAATTCCCAAACAATTTACTAAACAACACCCTCACGCTTCAATCCTCAAATTATGATTCATTTAGAAATTTACAAACACAGAAAAGTACAAGCGCTCTGCGCTGATTTCAGCACCTTTTTTCCGGACTTGCTGTTGCAACTTTATTACAAGCCAGCGGAACCTCATGACCAAGCCAAGCATGCGCATTTGCGACATACCAAATTGGCAAAAGGCACCAAAGACCGCATAGAAGATTGCTCCGCAATTGGTAAGGAAGGTTTATTTGTTTTTGATCCCGCACTCAGCATCAAAGATTTTAGAGCTCAATTGCTCATCGATTTTGGCTTACACTCAGAGGTGTATCAACGTGTAGGGAAGCATGAGTGGTCTACGTTTGCTGCACCAGATGACCACATCTTAAATGAGGTGCCCTTTCAACTTCACTGAAACATCTCAATTGTGTAAATCATTTTAATAATGATGCAAGACATCCTTATTCAGGCTTTCTAACTTAGCAACACAACCTTACTGTTATGAAAAAACACATCAAAAATATGGTGAGCAATCGTTGCATCAACCAAGTTTCGGGGATCCTTGTCGACATGGGAATACCTTTCCAAACAATAGAATTGGGAGAAATTCAGTTTGAACAAAATCTAAGCATGATACAGGAGCTTGATTTTCAGTATAAACTCAAGCAAGTTGGGTTTGACCTCATTGGCGACCCCAAGACGCTACTTTCAGAGCGTATCAAGTTGGTGATTATTCAAATGATCCATTATTCAGACGAGCATATCAAGACCAATTTTTCTGTCTATTTGAGTGAAAAAACGAACCTGAATTACACGTATTTATCGAATGTGTTTCGAACGGAAAACAACATGACCATACAGCAATTCATCATTACGCATAAAATTGAGCGCATCAAGGAATTGCTGCTTTATGGCGAAATGAACTTATCGGAAATCTCGTACAAAATGCATTACAGTAGCATTGCGCACCTTTCCAATCAGTTTAAGAAAATCACAGGGCTCTCCCCTACCGAATACCGCCATTTAGACGTGATCCGCCGCATTCCACTAGAAGATATAGGTAAGACGAGTGCTACAGCATTAAAGCAGCAGAAAAGCGCTTGATTTCATCTCTAACGGCTGCAAAGGCTGCCATGATTTCTTGCTCAGAGCCCGTTGCTTTTGCAGGGTCCGGGAAGTTGTGATGAATGCGTTGAGCTGAACTCGGAAAAATTGGGCAGCGCTCGCTGGCGTGGTCGCAGACGGTAATAATGAGGTCGAATGGGATGTGCAGGTATTCATCGACGTGATTCGAGGTATGGCCGCTGATATCTATGCCGTCTGCAGCCATTGTAGCTATGGCTCGTGGATTTACCCCGTGCATCTCCACTCCTGCGCTGTAAACGTTGGCTATCTCGCCGTGAATATGACGAATATATCCTTCGGCTAACTGACTTCTGCAGCTGTTGCCAGTGCAGAGCACTAGTACATTTTTCTTTTCCATTAAAAATACTTTTTCAGATACAAACTTGCTTTGACTAATAAAATCAGGGCCGGAACTTCTACCAAAGGGCCAATGACGCCCGCAAAGGCCTGTCCAGAATTGAGTCCAAAAACACCAATGGCAACTGCAATAGCCAACTCAAAGTTGTTGCCCGATGCCGTGAAGGCCACAGTGGCAGTCTGGGCATAAGTTGCGCCACTTTTGCGAGCGACCCAAAACATCAAAAAGAACATGATCAAAAAGAAAATGACCAATGGCAGTGCAACTTTCAGTACATCAAAAGGCAATTGGGCAATCAGTTGTCCTTTCAAGCTGAACATCACCACAATTGTAAAGAGCAAGGCGTAGAGCGTAAATGGTGAAATGCGCGGAATCAATTGGGTTTTGAGGAATTGTTCACTTCTATTGCGAATCGTCCAATAGCGAATGAGGAGCGCTACTGCAAACGGGAGTCCGAGATAAACGCCAACCGTTTTGGCTACATCCCAAAAGCTCAAATCAATTTGAATAGAAGCAAAGCCAAATAAAGGCAGCATGATTTCAAGAAAAAAATACGCGTAGGCCGAGAAGAAAAAGACTTGCAGCAAGCTATTTATTCCCACCAAACCCGCAGCAAGCTCTCGGTTACCCCCAGCGAGTTCATTCCAGACAATGACCATGGCAATGCAAGGCGCAAGGCCAATAATGATGAGTCCGGTAAGGTACTCTGGCTCGTTTTGAAGAAAAGTGATGGCCAATAAAAACATCAAAAAGGGCCCAATAATCCAGGTAATGAGCAAAGAAAGACTCAGGAGTTTTCTATTTTGAAAAACGATAGGAATTTGCTTGAAATCGACCTTTACCAAAGGTGGAATCATCATGATGATCAAGCCAATAGCCAGCGGAATATTCGTGGTACCCACGGCAAACTGATTGATCCAACGATCGATATTTGGGAATAAATTACCTAGCGTGACCCCTATGCCCATGGCCAAGAAAATCCAAAGCGTGAGGTAGCGATCTACGAAGTTGAGTTTGCGGTTTTTCATTTATGTATTTTTTTAACAACAACCTGAACCTGGGCTGCAACTGGTTTTTACTTGCATTTCTTGAGGTAAGAGCTCATTGGGAATGCCGCAATGTCCTGGCGCCAAACAAGTTGTTTTCTTACTTGTAAACTGAAAGCCGAAATCTTGTGCAACCAAACCGTAGTTTTCAATCGTTTGGCCTTGGAACTCCACTTCTAACTCTTCGTCTTTGAGTCCGAAGAGCTGTTCTGACTTCTCAATTATTTCGAGCAATTTTTGAGTACTTAGGCGATGATCGGTATCGTTGGCCAGCCAAATTTGCATGGTGGCTTTTCGTTCTTGGCGCACCACTCCGCCGCAATCGACGTAGTTTTTGAGCACGAGTCCGATTTCGGTGATGTGGTAATGCGCAGCGATGCTCATACCTGAAGTTTGAAGAAATACAGGGCTTGCGGATGGCTTGGCCAATTGCAAGGCACTTTTGAATTGTGAAATTTTCATGAGCAACAAGATTGATTGGTTGGTGTTTGAAGTTGTTGTATAAATGTGTTGATCAATGGAAAATGTGTCTCATTTATGCAGTAACAAACCGAGGTGCCGCTGATGGTTCCTTTGATCAAGCCAGCTACTTTAAGTTCTACGAGATGTCGAGATATACTCGCCTGTGAAAGCGGCAATTCGGCTACGATCTCGCCGCAAATGCAAGTGGTTTGTTTGGCTAAGAATTCGAGAATAGCAATTCTAGCCGGATGTCCGAGTGCCTTGAAAATACTTGCAACTGCTAAGGTTTGGTCGGTGTATGTATCGGTTTTGGTAATACCCATGTTATTTAACTATATCGCAATATTACGATAAATAATTTCGATAGAAACCGCCGCTCTATAATTTAACATAAAAATAAGGTATCAATTTACCTCAGGCTCCCCGCATCGTTCAGGCCTTTGTTCCAGGCTTGTGCGTTGTGAATGGCGGGCAAGACCTCTTCTGGGTTGTCTACGATAGTAAATAATTGCTTTAATTCATTTGGCATAAACCTCTCTTCTACTGATTTTTGCATGAGTAAATGAAAGGCATTAAAATAGCCGCGTGTATTCAGAATAACAATTGGTTTGGTGAATTGGGCAAGTTTTTTCAGGGTGATGGCTTCAAACAACTCCTCAAAGGTTCCTGGGCCGCCCGGTAAAGCGATCAGGGCATCGGTGCCTTCTAGGAATTTAGCCTTGCGCTCGTGCATGGTTTCGGTATAGACAAAGTCTGAAACGCCGGCGTGGCCCCACTCTACTTCGTTCATGAACTGCGGCATGATGCCTTTGATCTGGCCACCTACGGCCAAAACGCTATCAGCTAATTGACCCATCAGCCCCGATGAACCGCCGCCAAAAACAACTTTAACCTCATTTTCGACCAACAAATGCGCCAATTGCGAGGTCGCTTTAAAATAATCGGGATGGATATGCCCGCTTGAGGCACAGTAAACACATACTTGCATTTTCAAAAATAGCTAGAATTTTGATTCAAAAAGAAAGCTTAATTTTACTGACATCAACAACAAAAACATGAAACCAGAAAGTTTAATGATGAGCCACGGCTACAAGCCAGCACTCAGTCAAGGCGCTGTCAAATGCCCTATTTTTTTAACCTCGACCTTCGTATTCAATACCGCAGAAGAAGGCAAGGATTTTTTTGAATTGGCTTATGGCCACCGAGAAAGCCGTCCAAATGAAGAACTCGGGCTTATCTACAGCCGTATCAATAACCCAAATCTTGAAATCTTAGAAGACAGGCTAACGCTTTGGGACAACGCAGCGGGTTCTGCTGTTTTTGAATCCGGCATGAGCGCCATCTCAACGGTACTTTTGGAATTTTTAAAACCAGGCGCACTTTTGCTTTATTCTGCACCAGTTTATGGCGGCACGCATCATTTTATTCATCACGTCTTGCCTAAATTTGGCGTAAGCGCCCTGGAATTTGGTGTGCACGACACCCTAGAAGCAATCGAAAAACGCATAGAGAACAGCGGTAAAGGCAAAGATTTGGCCCTGATTTACGTCGAGACACCAGCCAACCCTACCAATGATTTGTTTTCTATCAAAGAAATGGTTGCTTTGGGCGCGCGCTATTCACAAAATAATCAAAATAAAGTATTTGTTGCCGTAGATAACACCTACTTGGGGCCGCTTTGGCAAAAGCCATTGGAACTTGGAGCCGACATTGCAATGTACTCAGCAACCAAATACTTAGGCGGGCACTCTGACCTCATTGCAGGTGCAGTGATGGGCACAGCCGAAGTCATTACCCGAGTCAAGACCCTACGCACTTTTTTGGGCAACATGATTTCCCCACACACAGCTTGGATGCTGCTACGTTCTTTAGAAACCCTCCAAATCCGGATGGAGCGCCAACAAGCGAATGCGTTATTGGTGGCCAATTTCTTACAAAAGCACCCCAAAGTAGAAAAAGTATATTTCTTAGGCATCAAAGAAAATCTGAATCCCAGAACACAAGCCATTTATCAAGAGCAATGTCTCGGACCAGGCGCCATGATCAGTTTTGACATCGAAGGCGATGAAAAAACGGCCTTTGCTTTTCTCAATAAATTGAAGCTCTTTAAATTAGCAGTGAGTTTAGGGTCAACAGAAAGTTTAGCTGAGCACCCAGCCACCATGACCCACGTCGATATTCCACCAGCTGATAAATTGCACATGAATATCACTGAAAAATTAGTTCGTTTGAGTATTG
>JBIIZO010000008.1:0-28872 GCA_044346245.1 Crocinitomicaceae bacterium | reverse complement strand
AGAAATCCAGTGTTAAAAGAAGAAATCGAAAAGTCAAAAATTGAGCTTTATGCAGCATAAAGCACTCAAATACATCCTTGATATCGAAAGTATTATTACTGAAATTGAAACGATAAAGAACAGACTCAATAATGACTTCAATCAATTCTCAAACGATGTTATCATGCAAAGAGCCGTCGAAAGAGATCTTGAAATCATAGGAGAAGCTGTCCGAAAAATTACTGAACTTCAACCTGACATCAATATTTCATCATCTAAGAAAATTATTGGCTTGCGAAATATCATATCTCATGCTTACGACTCGGTTGAACCCGCTTTGATTTGGGGAATAATTCAAAAAGACATTCCAACGTTGAGCATTGAAATCGAAGAACTCAAAAAGGCTTAAGACCATCTTTATTTTCGGCCATTAAATTAGATAAATCCTCCTTAACTTGGTTCGATATTTCAGACCTTTCGCCCACTCCTTTCAAAAGCCCCTTTAAAAGGGGCTTTTTCGTTTAGAAAATCCGTATAATTTTAGTACTTCTTTAATAATTCAAAAAGTTCCGTATTGATATACAGCGTTTCCTTCCACACCTTTTTTGACTGAAGAATCCCAATATGCTCAAGTGCCTTAAGGTATTTTGCCGCGGTTATACGTGAGATCGACAATCGATTTTCCAAATATTCACTCTTACTGTACGGATGCTCAAATAATAATTCGATCAATTCTTTACTGTATATTTTCGGGAACTCCTTCCTTGTTTTTTCCTTGGTCTGCTCAAAAAGCGTATTCATTTCTGTAACCTGGTTTATTGTCGCTTGGGCAGTTATTTCAACTCCTTTCAAGATATAAAGAATCCAGTCTTCCCATTTGTTATTCGTTCTTACTTCTTGGAGTAATCGATAATATTCTGACTTATTTTCAATGATGTAACCGCTCAAAAATAAGATGGGTTGATCTAGCAGACCGGACATAATAAGATAGAGAATATTAATTATCCGTCCTGTGCGTCCATTCCCGTCATAAAACGGGTGTATGCTCTCAAATTGATAATGTTGAATAGCCATTTTTACCAAATGAGGGATTTCTTCTTCATCAAGATTGATAAACTTTTCCATATTACTCAACAAGGAATTGATAACATCCTTTTGATCAGGCGGGGTATAAATAACTTTTCCAGTTACTGAATTTCTCAATGCCGTCCCTGGTAGTTTTCTTATACCCGCATTATTCTCTTCAAGAATCTGTTGGATTTCAACAATCGTATTGATGGTCAGGATGTTTTTTTTATGAATCATTCTGAATCCATATAACATGGCCTCCCTATACCTCAATACTTCCTTAGTGGATAAATCGATTTGATGACCCTTTACCGATAATGCTTGATATAATTTATCTTGAGTGGTTATAACATTTTCTATTTCTGAACTTGCTCTTGCTTCTTTTAGGATAACCGCATTGAGTAAAATTTCTGGATTGGGTAAAATATGTATGATTCCTTTTAATTCCGCAAGTGCAACTGAGGATTTCACCAATTGCTTTAAAATAATTACGGATTCAATAGATTCCTTTGCGGGTGGCAAAATGGGCAAATTATTAAATGGAATCTCAAAGTTATCTTCTATGCGCTTTCCTTTTTTTGTCATGTATAGTATTTTAACTCAATCCTGTCATCATGTAAATATAATGATATTATTTATACATGATATCGTTCTCAAGTATAAATCATTCACTTTCCTAATTCCATCTCAATTCGATCCAAATCCTCGCTCAACAAGTTCGATACTTCAGACCTTTCGCCCACAACAAAGCCCCAGTGATGGGGCTTTTTTTTATATTACTATCTTTATAGCATATAAGCAACCTCTCAAATGCAAAAAATCCTATCCCTCCCCTTCCTCCTACTCTTACTGAACAACTCCTACGCCCAACAAGCCAAACCTGTCTTTAAAGAAGGGCAAGCGCAACTTGTGCCGGCATTTAGTGAGCCATCGGAGTGGATCAAAGAAGAATTGTGGGTACAGACCAATTTTGACAGCGATCAGAATGGGAAGCTGGACCGCATGCATGTTTTTTTGACGCGCCCGGTTCAGACCAATACGCAGGGGCTCAAGTTACCTGTGATTTATACGTCGAGTCCTTATTTTGCGGGGACGGGTGGCGATTCGAAGAGCTTTTATTGGGATGTGAACCATGAAATTGGTGCTACGCCGCCGCCGCACAAACATGCTGTGGCTAAACGCAAGGAAAACCGACCGCTGGAGGCTTATTTTCAGGACCAAACTTGGGTGAAACGCGGATACATTACGGTTTATTCTTCTTCGCCCGGAACTGGGTTTTCTGATGGAGTACCCACGATTGGTGGTGAAAATGAAAAGTTGGCGCCGGCTGCGGTCATTGATTGGCTTTGTGGTAGAGGTATTGGTTACACTACACGCACGGGTATGGACACCGTGAGCGCTTTTTGGTCCACAGGAAAAGTGGGTATGATGGGAACTTCTTATAACGGAACCTTGTGTTTGGCAGCTGCTTGTACGGGCGTCAAAGGCTTGGAGGCAATCATTCCGAATGCACCAGTGAGTTCTTGGTATTTATATTACCGTTCGAATGGTTTGGTGCGCTCGCCGGGTGGTTATTTAGGTGAAGACACCGATATTTTATACGATTTTGTGCACAGTGGCGACCCTGAAAATCGGGCGCACAACGATGCGTTCATGCGCGATAAAGTATTGGTACCCGGTCAAGACCGCTTAACGGGCGACTACAATGATTTCTGGGCAGCTAGAGATTATCTCACACAAATGGACAGCATGAAAGCAGCTTTGTTCATGTGTCATGGTTTTGAGGACTGGAATGTGATGGCCGAGCATAGCTTTCGCTTTTATGAGCAGGCCAAAAAAATGGGGCTACCCGCCAAAATTTATTACAATCAGTTGAGCCACGGCTACCCTCCGCCACTTTGGATGATGAACATGTGGTTTACCAAGTATTTGCATGGCGTCAATAATGGCGTCGAGAAACTTGCCGACGCCTGGATTGTCCCGAAAGGAGAACGCGAGGCAAAAGCGCAAACTGCCTTTCCAAATCCGAAGGCCAAAGCACAGCGCTTTTATCCTAGTCAGGCTAGTTCAAACACAGGTATGTTGACACGGGAAGTCAAGGCAACGGAAAAACTCACTTTTACAGACGACGCTAACCTTAGCGCCATCCAACTCCTTTCTGCGAAAAACGAGCAAAACAGACTTCTTTTTTGGAGCAATTTAAACAAACCAATGCACCTTTCCGGAACTGGGCGCATTCAGATCCAAGTTTCAAGTAGCAAAGCCGCAGCCAATTTGTCGGTGTACCTCATTGCCGTTCCGCAAGATGCGCAAATGAACAAGTTAAAAATCGAGGATATCATCGTGAACCGCGCTTGGGCCGACCCACAAAATTACGCTGCACTCGACAAAAGCGCAGCACTCGAACCGGGTAAATTTTATGATCTCACTTTCAATTTCCAGCCAGACGACCAAATTATTCCAGCGGGTCACAAATTAGGGTTGCTTATTTTCTCCAGTGACCCTGAGTTCACGCTCAAGCCCAAAAAAGGGACGCAGTTAACGGTAAACTTAGCGGAGACCTGGATTGATTTGATGGTCGTGGATTAACCAAGCATCAAGGGCTCACCAAATTGATGCTGATATGGATATACAGCGGATTGCTGAGGCGGTTGAGCATCACATATGGCGGTGTATCTTCAATTAAACCGAAGGCGCGGTAGTTTTCTGCGCCATCTATCAAACGGTCGACATCAAAACGGTAATTGATGCGGTAACCGGCCTGTACAGACATCCAGACAAAATCTTTGACTGCAAATTCGTAGATCAAACGCAGGCGAATTTCACCTCTTCTGACCTCTAGTTCGTCGGCAAGCATGTCATAACCATCTGTACTAGCCGAATTCCACAAACGGTAGCTTTGCCCTTCCAGTTCATAACCCGCAAAAAGCATGTTGCGGCTGTTGATGGTTCTTCTCACGTGCGCTCGGGCTGGGAATAACATTTCGGTTCCCCATTTGTTGGCTTGGTCAGTCCAGTTGAAGAGCACCACCGGAATGTAATTGATTTCGCCAACCCGATACGTTCTAGCAAGCCCCACACCCCATTGCTTCAACTCAGTTGGCCTTTTACCGTAAATGAGCGCTGCTGAATATTTCATGTAGTCTAGCGGCATCATTGACTTGAGCGAATAGTTGCCACTGTAATCGGCAGAACCTTGGAACAAAACAAAACTTTTGTCATTCAAGGGCTTGAATAAGGTAGTACTGACGCCTAAAGTGCGCAATCCATGCTCGCTGAGCGTTTTCAGTAAAGGGTTTTGCAAATTTTGAGGATCCTTGAAATCATAGCGCTGCTCCCAATAGTTGGCGCCGAGTTGCCACACGAGGTTCGTCTGAGAAATGACCGGAATATTGAATCCGACCCTCATTCCGTGCGAACGCAAAATTTGCGCATCCTGCGGATTCAAATTATAGTTTGCAGGAGATTGTAAGGTATTCAAGGTATCTGCCGAAATATCGTAAGCAAACTGGTAGTCGTAGCCAAAACTGATCAATTTAGCAGGGCTAAGGCCTTCGATCTTCGGGCTACAAAAACGCTTGGCGCCTTCTGCCGAAAATTCAACGTTGTCGTAAATGCTGTAATCTTCCTCTACCTGCAGGGTATCCGTCGAATCTGGCGGGATGACTTGTGCAACAGACGAGCAGGCAAAAAAGGAAAAGCCAAAGAAGAGTTGGATTCCAAACTTAGCTGAAATGACGACCTTCATATGCTTAGTTTTTTACGATTACACGCTTCCACACATCTGTTCTCCCCAATGCCGAAACACCGATATAGCCGCGGATATTCAATGTATTTTCATTCGTCATTTTGATCACACAAGAGTAAGTGCTTCCGTTCAAGGCATCGTAGATGGTGCCTCCAGACCATTCGTTATTTCCGTCATAGACAAAATCCTTGAGCATGCGGTAACCTTTCAAGGGCGTACTTTGTAGCGACTGATCGGGGTTGTTTTTATCTGTTTTTGGTTTTTTTGTCACGGGGTCAATCGGTTCTTTGAGCCAAACAATTTTGCCAAAATATTTAGATCCGATTTTTTCAATTTTGACGCGGGCTCTGCCGTTGCTAGGCTCCCAAACACCAAGTAAGCGGTCGCCACCATCGGCTGGTGCAAAAGAGGAAAACAAAAGGGCTACAAGCGAAAAAAGGGCAATAAAAGATAACTTTTTCATCATTTAATTTATTAAGGTTTAGTATTTTAATTCAAATTCAAACGTACCCTTGACAAGGACGTCTGCGTCTACATCTTTCAAAAACGACGCATCCAAGACAACATACACGGACTTTTCAGCAAAATAATCAGTGGCATCAGCAGATGGCGACGGTTTGAGCTTGATTTTTCCGCCATATGCTTTAATGGGGTTCACTACTGCTAATTCTTGCATGGCTAAATCCGGGTTATCTGAAGCCAAACTCATGACAAACGAGCTGATGTCTGTGCAGCCTTCTGGCTTAACGATTTCGACAAATGCTTTTTTGAGTGCCGCTTCATCTATCTCCATACCTTCTTCATAGTCTACGCCTAGTATTTCCTTCAAATCAATTTTGGCGACATACTGAGCGGAATTGGAACCCTCAAAAAGCGGCCCACCGTACATAAATTCAAGGTTCTCTAACTTGAAAGTCTTGGTCTGATCTGCACTGCTACACGCACCCAACAAAACCATACTCAGCAAAATAAAAGCGATCTTTTTCATAGTTTTTCGTTTAGGTGGCTAAAATAGAAAATTTAAAATCCACAGCTCTTGAGCTTGCGCGCAGCAAGTATTTTTCAAGGGCATTTTCAGTTGAAAATCGTCGCTATAATTTGGAAAATAAGAAGGGCGAAATTGTAGGCTATGCCACTGCAAAAAGATGCTCCAAAACGTAGCGTTTTCTACAGATTTAAGAAATAAAATTCTAAGTATATAAATTATTTAAAAACTTATAAATCAATTAATTAACTATATAAAGAATGGAGTAAACAGGAAGAAAAAAAAGCGCTATCCATCTTCCTTACATCAAGAAAATAAAACCTAAAATGTAGCTAAAAACGCTGCTTTTTTGGGGTCATTTTAGACGCTCTAAATTGACTCAAAAATGGCCTTTATTAAATGTTGTTATGAGGTGGAGAAGCAAATTATATGAGCTCAAAAATATCCTTTGCCAAGCGAAAGGTATGGCAATGCGCCTCGACAATCACATTCACATCTGCAGAGTAGCCACCGCCTAGTGCTACAGCACATGGAATCGCCTGTGCTTTAAGTTGAGAAAAAACAAAACGGTCTCGTTCTTTGCAGCCCGCCATACTGACGCCTAGTTTGCCGAATTTATCGGTTTCAAGGATGTCGACACCTGCTAAAAAAAAAACGAAATCCGGTCTAACGCTATCGAGTAGTTGTGGAAGGTGCTCATAAAGCAAATCTAGATAGGCTTCAGTGGTTATGCCGTTCGGAAGTCCGATGTCGAGGTCGCTGCACTCCTTTTTGAACGGATAATTGGTGGCGCCATGCATGCTAAAAGTAAAAACACGGGGCTCGTCTTCAAATAATTTAGCAGTCCCGTTGCCTTGATGCACATCGAGATCTACAATCAGGATTTGCTTGACCAATCCTTGCGCCAGCAAATAGTTTGAGGCAATAGCCATGTCATTGAGTAAGCAAAATCCTTCACCGTGGTCGGCAAAGGCATGATGCGTACCACCTGCAACATTGAGGGCAACGCCTGTTTGAAGGGCTGCTAATGCACAATCTATTGTACCTTGAGTAATGATCAATTCGCGAAGCGTCAATTCTTCAGAATGAGGAAAACCAATCACGCGTTGCTGCCGTGCATTCAACGTTTGCTCGAGGAGTTCTTGAAAGTATTCTGCCGTGTGCGTGAGTAGGACTGTTTCTTTTGTGCAAGGTTGGGGCGCAAATAGGTTTTGCTGTGAAATCGTACCTTCTTGGAGCAGTTGACCAGGTATCAATTCATATTTGAGCATCGGGAAGCGATGCCCTTCAGGCAAAGGATGTGCATAAATGGGGTGGTATGCGATGTGCAGTAAATTCAACTTGGTGTTTTATAGCATGTCAATTTTGAGTTTCGGCTTCAGGAGCAAATGCTTCGGCAACATACCCCTTCAAAGTCCAAGAAATCAAAAAGTAAGTTACCAAAGCAAGCAAGGCCGCAATGAAAAATGGCGTACCCAAGCCAATATTTGAATTCGGGACGCTCGTTTTGAAATGGTAATAAAACCACATGAAGAAAGGCGGCCCGATGATTTCGCCGAGGCTCATGAGGCTCGTGAAAATGCCTTGGAGTTCGCCTTGTTCATTGCTTTGCACTTGGCTAGAGACAATGGAGCGAATGGCGGGATCTACGATGCCGGTGAGTGCGTAAGGTAGTATAATGGCATACATCATCCAGCCTTGGGTAATGAGTCCCATGCCGATCAAGACGAAGATGGAGAGGAAAAGACCGAGTTTAGCGGCGTTTTTCTGACCGATTTTGGAGACAATTTTACCGGTGAGGCCACCCTGAACCACACCGAAACAAACGCCAACTACAGCGAGGGAAACGCCAACTTCTTTGATGGTCCAGCCAAATTTTTCCATGGAATAGAAGTTCCAGGTGGAATGCACACACATGGTGGTGAGCACGGTCAGAAACGAAACCAAAAAGAGGTATTTTAATTTTTCGAAGCGCTTGATTTGCTGGAGGGCACCAAATGGATTGGCGCGCTTGAACTCGAACTTGCGACGGTTCTCTTTGGGTAAAGATTCCTTTAAAACGATCAGGCCATAGATGAAATTAGCCATCGAGAAAAAAGCGGCCACTAAGAATGGCGTTCGCGAACCGAAGTCGGATAGCAGGCCGCCGATTGCGGGGCCAATTACAAAGCCAATGCCGAAGGCAGCGCCGATCATGCCAAAATTCTGCGCGCGCTTTTCTGGGGTGGAGATATCGGCAATATACGCCGAGGCAGAGGTAAAACTGGCGCCAAAAATGCCAGAAATGGCACGGCCGAGCACCAACCAAAATAAATCGGGCGCATAATACATGACTAAATAATCCAGGCTCATGCCGAGCACGGAAATCAATAAAATGGGGCGGCGACCGAAGCGGTCACTGAGGTTGCCGATAAGTGGTGAAAACACAAACTGCATTAGGGCATACGCCCCCATTACCCAACCAAAATACTGCGAGGCCTTGCCCAACGGAACGTGCGCTGTTTCTGAAATCAGCGTCGGAAATGAGGGAATGATGATGCCCAAACCAATGGAATCTAAACAGATGGTGATGAGGATAAAAACCAGGGCAGATTTGGGGTTGATGACTTGCATAGGGCTTGAATTGGAGCGCAAGTTACTAACTTCTCTACGATTCCGTAAATCTACGCGCTCAGTTTCTCAAATAGTCCGTACCTTCAACTCAATGAAACCCGAAGCGCTCCAAACAAATGCTGTAGCTGCATTTGCAGAACAATTTATCAATCAAACGAATCAATCTATCTTCCTAACAGGAAAGGCCGGCACCGGAAAAACGACCTTGCTGCGCAAAATCATGGCTTCTACGCACAAAAATGCAGTCATTGTAGCGCCTACGGGTATTGCGGCGCTCAATGCAGGCGGGGTTACCATCCACTCGTTTTTTCAGCTGCCCTTTTCGGGTTTTATTCCGGAATTTGGCGCGCAGGCCGCTTTTACCGACACCGTCAAGTTTGAAACCAAAGATACCTTGCTGCGCCATTTTACTATGAACAAAACGCGGCTCAAACTCATCAGAAACATTGAGTTGCTCATTATAGACGAAGTGAGCATGCTGCGCGCAGACCTCCTAGACGCCATCGACTGGACGCTGCGCAACGTCCGGGGCATTCATCAGCCTTTTGGCAATGTGCAGGTTTTGTTTATCGGCGACCTCCTGCAGCTTCCGCCGGTGGCCAAACAAGAAGAATGGCAGGTGCTGCGTCAATATTACAACGGTATTTTCTTCTTTCACGCCAGGGTTTTGCAAGAAATACAACCTATTTACATCGAGCTGAGCACCATTTACCGCCAGCAAGACCAACAATTTATCCAGCTGCTCAATCAACTGCGCAACAATCAAATAACCGCCGAAGACCTCAGCATCCTCAATCAATATGTCAAGCCAGACTTCGATGCCACCAAAGAAGAGGGCTACATTACCCTCAGTACTCACAATTCAAAGGCCGACCTCCTCAATGTAAAGGCACTTGAAGCCTTGAAAGAAAAGGAATGGCACTACGAAGCCGAAATCACGGGCGAATACCCCAAGCACCTCTACCCTATTGAACCCACACTGGCACTCAAACTCGGCGCGCAGGTCATGTTCATCAAGAACGACAACTCCCTTGAGAAGCAATATTTCAACGGCAAAATGGGAAAAATTCAATCGCTGAGCGAGCAAGAAATCACCGTATATTTTCCCGAAGAAAAAAAGGCCATTAATGTCGAGAAATTTGAATGGAACAACATCCGTTACGTACTCAATGCCAGCACCGGAGCCATAGAAGAGGAAGTCATTGGTACCTTTGTGCAGTATCCGCTCAAACTTGCCTGGGCCATTACCGTTCACAAAAGCCAGGGGCTAACCTTTGACAAAGCAGTGCTAGATGTATCAGACGTTTTTGCACCAGGCCAAGCATATGTAGCACTTTCACGTTTGCGCACTTTGGATGGTTTGGTCTTGAAACAAGCCATGCGCATGAACGGGCTTTCCAATGACCAACAAGTCATGGCCTACAGTCAAAACAAGGCCGACGAAGCACAATTGCCCGCCGTACTCGAACAACACACCAAAAACTACCTCCTCCAGACCCTCAGCCAAGCCTTCGACTGGTACACGCTGCGCTCCAAATGGAGTATGCACGAAGCTTCTTACCAAGCCTTGGGTGCCAAAAGTGAAAAAACCAAAAATAAAAGCTGGATTGCACTGCAAAATCAGGTCATCCAAGCCAGCAAAGAACCCGCAGAAAAGTTCATCAGGCAGTTGACCAATATCTTTGCCAAACCTGAATTTGACCCACAATTCATCAAAGACCGCGTGTTGGCCGCCTACCACTATTTCTACCCCCAATTAGATGGCGTGTTGCTCTCCAACCTGCGCAAAATTGCCGAACTCAGCCGGATCCGCAAAACGAAAAGTTACGCGGAAGAACTCGAAGAACTCGACGACATCCTGACCGAAACCATCCTGCAATTAAAGAAAATACGCATCCTCATTGAAGCGGTGGCCAACGGAGAAGAAATCACCAAAAACAGCGTTTGGAATTCAGAAATTACGCAATATAAATTGTCAAAAATTGCAATCGTGAAGCAAGAACTCCAACAAGTTCCTTCCCTACTCGACGACCCCAACGACGACGACCACTCCTTCTTGAAAACCACCAAAAAACTGAGCCCAGACAAAAAAGAAAAGAAAAGCACCCAAGAAAAAACACTCGAATTGCTCGAGCAAGGCCTCGATGCCGCACAAATTGCCCGCGAAAGGCAGTTGTCGGTACAAACGATCAATAGCCACTTTGCTTACCTCATCAGAGCCGAGAAAATCGAACTATCAGATGTCATGAACCGCAAGCGCATCAATGAGCTAGAAGTCATGTTCGAGGGCTTTGAGGGCACTTCCCTGAATCCGCTAAAAGAAAAACTGGGTTCAAAAGTCACCTGGGACGAACTCAAATTGTATCAGGCCGCCATGCAAGTTTAAGTGATGGTTTGGTGACACTCACCACTTGTATACCACCGCATTGATATTCATGCCGGCACCTACCGAAGCCAAAATAATGATGTCGCCTTTGTGAAGTTCATGCTCCGGATATTCCCCGCGCACTACTGCATCTAACAGCGTAGGGACGGTTGCCACCGAACTATTGCCACACAAATGGATGTTCATGGGCATGATATGTGCGGGGCGCTCTGCGCGGTAGAGGCGGTAAAAGCGGTCAATGATCGCTTCGTCCATCTTTTCATTGGCCTGATGTATAAAAACCTTCTTGACGTCTTCTATGGCTACACCGCTTTTATCCAAGGCCAGCTTCATGGCAGCAGGCACTTTGGTCAGGGCAAACTCATAAATTTTACGGCCCTGCATTTTGATGTATTTCTCGTGGATGTGGTGCTTGGAGTTCAAGGAAGGGCCATTGTTGAGAAAATACGCCTCGTCTTTGGTAAAGGTCTGGGTGGCGTGGGCCAAAATGCCTTGCTCACCATCACTGCTGCCCGCACTCAAGATACACGCTCCGGCGCCATCGGCAAAAATCATGGAGTCGCGATCGTGCGGATCTACTACCCGGCTTAGGGTTTCTGAGCCAATCACCAAACAATTTTGCGCCGCTCCGGCCTTGATGAACAAATTGGCCTGAATGAGCGCTTCGATCCAACCCGGGCAGCCAAAAAGCATGTCGTAGGCCACGCAATTCGGATTGGCTATACCCAGCGCATGCTTCACGCGCGACGACAACGCCGGCAACATATCTAAATGATTCGAGGCAAAGCGCACGTCGCCAAAATTATGTGCAAAAATGATGTAATCGATGGACTCGACATCTATGCCTGCTGCAGCAATAGCGCGTTGGGCTGCTATAATCCCTAAATCAGAATTAGTTTGTTCTTTTTGGGCATAGCGCCGCTCTTGAATGCCTGTGATTTCCTTGAATTTCTCAATGATCACTTCATTGCTGTCTTCAAAAGGTTGGTCGATATCTTTGTAGAAACGATGAGATATGAAATCTTGGTTGGTCATGCGAAGCGTCGGCAAGTAGCTACCGAGGCCTTTGATTACTGCTGGCATAGTTACGTCGGTTTATGCCGTAAATGTAGTAATTAACTTAACTTAGTGTAATTTATACACTAAGTTGCGTTAAAATTTAAATACAAATCCAGTCAACAAGCCCAAAGATTGATAGCGATTGACAACCAGACCGTTATCGACAAGCGCACCCAAAGTCCGGCGGTAAACTGGCGTACACGTGACAAGGAGTTGAGGGGTCAGGTGGTATTGAAGCTCAACTTGTCCAATCAAGGTGCCAGCTATTTGTTTGGCATTGGCAAGCGCCACACCATTGATCTGTGGCTGAATATAAGTACCCTGTGTGGAGAGACCTTTGCCTAAAGCAACGCCAGCAAACGGAACCAGTTGCACCTTGCCAAGATCAAATGTATAGCCCAAGAGTACCGGCACATTCACATACCGATAACGATTGGTTCCGCTCACCGAGATGACCTCATATTGGAGCTGCTCACCCCATTCAAAATACTGCAAGCCTGTTTGCAGCTGCCAACGGTCAACACTAAGCCCATAACGCAAACTGAAATCCCAGCTGCTGGTTTGGCGCTCGCCAATCTCGCGTTCAGTCCTGAATTGCTTCAACTCCGTTGCGGTGTACAGCGGATCACTTGTAGGCACCTCGAAACTCGAAAAAATACCACTCACACCAAATTGCAAACCAACTTGATGTTGAACGCGCTTTTTAGCCGCGGTCATTTCATTTTGTATGACGGGCACGGGTTGAGCTACTGAGATAGCACTGTCAATGTGATGATCATCATCAAGTAAAATGGGGTTAATGACATACACATCTTGCTGCGCGTCAATTATACCAGTTGAAGGAGCCCCGACCTTGGCAATAGGAGCTGTAAGCGTTGTGGAGGTCGAAGTAGCGTATGAAGTTGATGACAACGATTTTTTTGATGTAGCGTTGCTTTTGACTAAAGATGATGTGGAAGTAGGGGAAGAGGATGATGATGATGATGATGATGATTTTGATTTTGAGGAGGACAAAGGTGGGGTTTGAGCAACCAATGCCGATTTATTCGGAACCTTAGATTTGGCTGAAGTTGGAACCCATAGAAAATAAGTACCTACTAAAATGACAGCCCCGAGTGCGGAGAATATCCACCAGGCGAAAAGTGGCCTGCGGCGTTTCTTTTCGAGCGCATCTAAGCGCGCTTCGAGGTCTTGTAAAAAAGCCGGACTGGGGCTTTCATGGGCGCTGTCTTGGAGACCTGAAAAAAGTTTATCCAACGGATCTTTGACTTGGTTTTTCATGGGTAAGATCGATTAATTCACGTAATTTTTTGCGCGCCATTTTGGTGTGCCACTTGGAGGTTTCTTCCGTGACGCCCAATTGCTGCGCGATTTCTTTATGGCTGTAACCTTCAATGGCAAAAAGATTGAACACCAAACGGGCGGGTTCGTTTAATTGCAAAAGGAGGTTTTGAAGTTGTTCGTTGGTAAAAATGGTATCGGTCTGAAAGTCTAGGGCGCCGCGCTCTTCTACGGGCGCATCGAAGCGGTAGAGCTCGTTGTAGCGCTTGTTGCGTCGGTATTCGTCGATGATTTCATTGGAAATAATGCGCTTGACCCAACTCAAAAAGCGCCCAGTTTCATAAGATCCAAGATTGACAATGACTTTGATAAAGGCATTATTGACGACCGTCATTTGTTCGTCGGTGTTGTGGTAATAGCGGCGCGCGGACGAAATCAAAACCGGATAACACAACTGATACAAAGCCAGTTGGGCTCTGCGCTCGCCCGCTTGCGCGGCTAAAAGCAGGTGTTTGTCGGGTTCTGAATTCATAGAAGCGTTGTGCACAACCTAAGGTAACGTAAAAACTTGACTTATGGTGTAGTGTAACTTTTCATCTCCGTTAATTGTCTCAATAAGGCAAGATTTAATCATTCCATTTAAAACCAAACCCTATGAAAATCCATTCTATTTTCCTGCTGCTGATTTTACTTCCCTTCACCAACTGGGCGCAATACAGCAATACAGCAGACGAACTCGAATTCAGAAACCCAGCATATCATATGGATGCACGCGTGCATGGCGAGGGGTATCAAGCGAGTTCCTTCAATTCCAATTTTGCATACATGGGTTTCAATTCCATCTATAATACAAATTACCAAGGTGCGGTGCGCTTTCAGCAAAGTATGGGCAAATGGAAATTTGGTTTCCAAACAACGCAAACCGGGATGGATTCGTATTTCAACAATACCGTAATTGGCCTCTCTTTAGGTAGAGATTTTGCAATTAATCGGGATTGGAGCATCAGGCCTGCTATTGGTCTCAATTACGATCGTATGCGCTTTGAATCACCTATTATTGAATTCATTACAGACAAATATCAATTGGTGGATTTAGACTTGGGTTTTCAGCTGCGCTACAAAACTTGGCAATTATTTAGCGCCGTTAATTCAATTTATTCCTCCAAAGTGTACATAGAAAACGGAAGTACGGAGCCATTATACATAACCAACAACGCCAGATTACATATTGGCCTTCAAAAATCGTTTCAAATCGATAGCCTGCAGCGCCTAGATGCCGCGGTCATTTTTGACAATTTCCAAGGGATACAATACCTGAATACATCTGTGAGCTATTTGCGAAATACCCATCATTTTCTATTAGGTTATGGGTACCGTCAGTTGAATTTAGGTTATGGTAAGCAATTTGCTGATGTGCATCAAGTCATGTTGAGTTTGAACCTGAATCAACCGAGCTCGCTCAACAGCACCCTCAGATTAGGCCTGCAACTCAACTACAAATGGCAGCTCATGCACACGCCAACCACACGACATTTTACGGGAACGCCGTCCTTTTAGGATACTAAAAATCAAATTATTGCGTTAAGGGCAAATGCGGATTTTATTTTTGACTTTGCTCTTGCTGCCCCTAGAGGCAGCTGCTCAGTTTTGGCAGCAACAAGCCACTTTTCCGGGCATGGCCCGCGACGACGGCGCACAATTCAGCATCGGTAGCCTGCACTTTTGCGGCACGGGGCGCGGTAGCGATTTTGGTTGTACCCGTGATTTCTTTGTTTACGACTCCTACAATTGCACCTGGAATACCGCTGCACCGCTGCCCATTTGGCAAGAAAGACAATATGCCAGCGCCTTTAGTTACCAAGAAAAAGGCTACATTTTGGGTGGCGAGAACTGCAACGGTTACTATTTCAACACTTTTTGGCGCTATGCTCCCCTGACAGATACCTGGGACCCCATGCCCGAATTTCCAGGAGCAGGCCGCGCCGGAGCGCAACATTTTTTGATTGGCGCCGATCTTTACTGGGTTAGCGGACGCACTGCGAGCGGAATCCTCAATGAGGTGTGGTGTTTTCACTTCAATAGCAACCAATGGGAACAACTCGGCAACCTACCCTTCAACGGCATTTGGCGCGGAATCGGCTTTAGCAATCAAACGAATGGTTTTGTGGCGGGTGGACGAACCGATGCTGCGAACCAAACCGGTTGGAATGCCGACACCTGGCTTTACGACCCACTAAACGACCAATGGAGCAACTTCACCGCTCAACTCAACTTGGGCAGCCGGATGTATATCGGCAGTGCGCAAGCAGATACGCTCTTGTTTGTTTTTGGAGGCGTGACCCCTACTGATGAGGTCTTGAGTACCTTAGAGAAAATCAACCTCAACACTTTTGAAACAACGCCGCTACTGCCCTTTGCAGCAAGCCCCAGAAAAGGCTGCATGGCGTTAGTGGGGAATGGTTATTTTCATCTCGCCACAGGCATAGCTGGCAACGACCGCCTCAATGAAACCTGGCGTTTGGCGTATAGTCCAGAAGCAGATGTCAGCGAAAAAGATTTTTTTGAGGTCTACAATTTGCTGCAAGATGCCTCGCTGCTTGTGCGTATTCATCCTGTTTTGATAGGTGAACAATTAAGGATTCGAGATCTACAGGGTCGGGTCTTGCAAACCTTGGAGCTCAGCCAAACCGAACACCTGATCCCTATCGCTGATTTCCCAGTGGGCACCTATTTTGTTGAGGTTCTGGGATATAATCAAAAATGCCAGCGCTGATTAAGGTAGGCTTACGGAAATCAGCTTGCCTTTATAGTTGTAGGTGAGTTGCCCTGCGGAGATCTCAAATTCAGCGCCCTTCCACACACTTGGAGTTTGGAAAACTTGCTGGGCCACTCCGCTATTTAAATCCACTCGATAAATAACGAAATGAAAGTTCGTTGGCGCCAGCACGTACAGCGTATTGTTCACGGGGTCGAGCATCGGTTCTAGGCGCTTCAAGCTGTGAATGCCTTTGCTTTTGTAAGTGATTTCTTTAGAGCCACAAACAAGTCCATACATCGAAAGTTTGGTGATGCGCTGCGCTTGTGCTGTAATGGCGATCAAGGTATCGGCCCGATGAAAAAGCAGCGGATTGAACGCCGTTGGCGGGCGGTCGGCCACAAAAAGATTTTTGCGGTATTGCCGCTGAATTGAAGAACGGTCAAAACTCGGATTGAGTCCGCGGTACAAGAACACGCCGGGGCTCACGCGGTCAAAAGCGTTGGTCATGATATATGTGCCATCGCTATTTCTTACTGAATTGCTCGAAACCAGCCAAGGGGCAATGCGTATGTTGTCGCTAATGCGGTTCATGTTGAGCCTAACGGTTAAAGGATCTTGGATCCATTCACCTACCTCATAAAATGCGATATGTACGAATTGATCAGCCGGAAAAAACGCCGGACGGTAAAAAGACTCATTATTGAAGTCGGCAGGATACTCAGGTAAGGCTTGTGTACCGAACATCAAATTCATGATCATGAGCGTTTGTTCGTCGATGAGTGCACTTAAAGAATGACCATTTGACTGCAAAGACCATGTAAGGGGTTGGATATTGAGTTGCGCGCAGGCCAAGGGCAGGTCAGCTCTGTACAAGAGAGCGGAATTGTTTTTCGAGAGCGCTATAGATCTTAAGTCTTTTAAGGAAGACCAAGCGCAGTATCCTTCTAAAACAGGATGCTGTTTGAATATGGCTTGATCAAATGGTTTAAAAAACAAAGGTGTTGGAGTTAACTTTTCTTGACTAAAAGCCTTTTTGTTTATTGTTGCCGGCGCTTGGATTGTCGTAGCCTTTTTTGCATCTTTTTTGCGCTTGGCAGGCTGCTTTGCAAATAAAACAAGTAGTAGCCCAACCAAAGCCAAGCCCGCCGCCGTCCATAAGAACCACTTTTTAACTTTTTGCTGTAAGCGCACGCGGTGCAATTTGCGCTCAAAAAGCGGCCAAGTATCTTTCGCTAGGGCCTCTAATGATTTTGGATTAGTCATGGCTCAGTTGATTTTTAAGGATGTTTTTGGCCGTTTTCAAATGCCAACGAACGGTCTGTATGTTCATTTTTAAGGCGCTCGCAATTTCTTGCGGTTTTTGCTGCTCATAGACATAAAAGCTGAATACAAAGCGCGTCGTCGGACTCAGTTTACTAAGGACCGCCTCTACCTTTTGCAGCTCTAATTCCTCATCCATTTGGCGGTCAAAATCGGGTTCGAGCGCTACTTCGTGTTTGGCTTCAAAAGAGAGCCAACGCCATTTGTGTTGACGCCGGTATAAATCGATGAGTTCATTTCTTAAAATCACAGCCAGCCAGGCCTCCATAGAAGAGCCGGGCTTGAATTGCGAAAGATTTTTGAGCGCTTTGAGCTGGGCATTGTGCACAGCCGTCATTTGCTCGGCTTCCTGCGAAAAAAAACGGCTTGCTTGCCGCATCAAAGCAGGAAAGGTATGCAAATACCAATCTTTGAGCACTTTTGGATCTTGTGCTTTTAAGCTGTTGAGATACGGAGCGTCGGTGTGCATGCGGGTTGGTTCTGTACGCTAACGACTGCTGCCCACAAAATGAGGTGGCTATTTTTGCAGTTTTTGCGCACGTGCATCAAAACGCATCAGGAGCAAAACGCAAAACAAGATGGTTGCAAAGACCAAATGTGCGGTTTGAACAAGGCCTGGCATGTCTGCATAAGCCAAAGCGACGCCAGTGCTCAGTTCGAGCGCAAGAACGTAAAACGCAACATTGATACGGCCATAATGCCAAACTTTGCGGTTCTGCCAAAACAAATAAGTGAGCAAGATCAAAACCAACCAACTGAAGCTGCGGTGGATAAAAAACGGCATGCCGAGTTGCTCAATCCATTCGGTACGGCTGTAGCCCTTTTTTACCAAAGCGTCAATGGCCTCACGCACTTGGGTACCCAAGAACATTTGGTAAAAAGTAATCGCCAAAATGAGCCAACTCAAGAGTTGGAAAGATTGATTTTGTGGAATATCTGTTCTGGTTTGCCGACGCAATTGATGGATAAAATACAATTGTAGACCGATAATAACTAAAGCAAAAAACAAGTGAACGGTGATGGTCCAGGGAACCAAGTTGGTAGCCACAACAATAGAACCAAACCAGGCCTCGAAGCCCATCAGGATCAAATTGAGCCCCGTGAGCAGCAGCCATTTTCGCTTGCGGTAATACAGCAAAAGCCAACCAAAACTGACTAGCATAGTGTTACCTGCCAAGAAACCAGCGAGCCGGTTGATGTATTCGATCCAAGTTTTGCGTGCATTGAAGACTTCTTCGACATACACGCTGGGGTCTTTTTTGATTTTTTCAGCCGTTTGATCCAGTCCAATTTTAGCTAGAAAAGCACAAAACTTTTCGACCTTTTTTTGGCGCTTGAGTAAGTAAGCCTCGCGGTAATCGGCAGGCAACTCAGTAAGTTCGGTGGGTGGAACCCATTTGCCAAAGCACTTAGGCCAGTCTGGGCACCCCATTCCGCTGCCCGACATCCGGACAAAACTTCCGGCAAAAACAACTAAAAAAATGAGGGTCAGGACAACCCACTGGAATTTCAAAAAACGACTAGACACTTGCATGCAGTAAAATTACGATAAATCGCTTTTCGGTTTTTCTATTTTTTGCGCTTGTTGTATCTTTGTGCTTTAGATACAATATGGAATTCAACGCCCTTACCGCGATCTCCCCGATAGATGGTCGCTACCAATCCAAAACCGCTGCCTTACAAGCCTATTTTTCAGAATACGGACTCATCCGCTACCGCGTTTTGGTCGAGGTTGAATACCTCATTGCCCTCGTGGACAGCGGTATTTCCAATTTGTCTGACTTTCCGAAAGCGCAATTCCCGGCGCTAAGAGCTATTTATACCAACTTCTCGCAAGCCGACGCGCTTTGGATCAAAGAAACAGAGCAAACCACCAACCACGACGTCAAGGCAGTTGAATACTTCCTCAAAGAAAAAATGCAGGGCCTAGGCTTAGGCGCCTACCTCGAGTTCATTCACTTTGGACTCACTTCCCAAGACATCAACAACACCGCTATTCCCCTTTCTTTAAAAGAAGGCATTGAAGCAGTTTATTTACCTGCGCTAGCGGCTGTTCAAGACAAACTTGTGGCCCTTTCCAAGGACTGGAAAGACATCCCGATGCTTGCGCGCACCCACGGCCAACCCGCCTCCCCTACTCGCCTCGGCAAAGAAATCCAAGTATTTGTAGAACGCCTAGACAAACAAGTGGCCCAACTCAAAGCACTTAAGTTGCCAGCCAAATTTGGTGGCGCAACTGGCAACTTCAATGCACATTTTGTCGCTTATCCACAGACCAACTGGGTCGCTTTTGGCAATCACTTTGTCAACGACATCCTTGGCCTAGACCGCTCGCAAACCACCACCCAAATTGAGCACTACGACCAACTTGCCGCCATTTTTGACTGCATGAAGCGCATCAACAACATCATCCTCGACCTCGATCGCGACATGTGGACCTACATCTCCATGGACTACTTCAAGCAGCAGATCAAAGCCGGAGAAATCGGTTCGTCGGCCATGCCTCATAAAGTCAACCCGATCGATTTTGAAAACTCAGAAGGCAATGTGGGCTTAGCTAACGCACTTTACGAGCACTTGGCTGCCAAATTGCCCGTTTCTCGCCTCCAACGCGACCTCACCGACTCCACAGTATTGCGCGTGGTGGGAGTGCCGCTCGCTCACAGCGTCATCGCTTTTGGAGCCACGCTCAAAGGGCTCGGCAAACTTTTATTGAACACCGACGCTTTAGCTGCAGACCTCGAAAGCAACTGGGCTGTTGTTGCAGAAGCCATCCAAACCATTTTGCGTCGCGAAGGTTTTGAAAAACCTTATGAAGCACTTAAAGGTCTCACCCGCAAAAACGAACGCGTCACCAAAGAAAGTGTGCATGCTTTCATTGACGACCTAGCCGTTTCAGCCCAACTGAAAGCCGAGCTCAAACTGATCAGCCCAGACAACTACGTCGGGGTTCAACTTGTAGACTAATGCTGTCGCGCCTACTCATCGCGTTGTTTTGTGCTTGCTCATTTGTATTGGAAGCTCAAAATCTAGATTGGCAATGGGGAGCGCTTCAACGCAGCAAAGGCAGCCTCATTAGTGTGCTGCCTGCCGACAACCAACAATTCTCTACCATTCATGCAAGTAGCCAGCTTGGCGGCGGGTCTTTTACCCTGACCCAATTTGCCCAACTCAACAGCGAGGCCAGTACCAAAATCAAGCCCGTGAGCCCAGAAGGCTTTGGCTATTACCAACAAACCTTACGGCTCAAAAATGGGCACGCCGTCTTTATTGCCGACAGAGCTGGCAAGGAAATGAAATTATTTGTCAAGGTGCTGGATGCAGAGTTCAATGTGATTGAAGAAAACGAAATACTCGCCTACACCGATACCCGACCAAACGCCCAACCTGAATTCAACTTCATTCAGGCACCCAACCAAGGCTATTTTGTAGCGTATTACCAAATTCCAGGCAAGCGCAACGGCGTAGACACCTACGGCTACCAACTTTTCAATAAGGACTTAAAAGCACTCGGTGGCGGTGAATACAACCTCCCGTTTGACGCCAACCTCAGCTCCATCGAAGATTACTACCTAACCGACAACGGCGACTTTTTCATCGGCGTGATAGAAATGAGCGCAGTTGAGAACCAAGGCATTCGGGTACGCAAAGCCTTCAAGAACCTACATGTCTATCAAATCACCCAAAACGGCATCCAAGACTATACTTTTGACCTGCAGGGCAAGCGCATCTCCAACTTTGTGATGAACGCTCAGCAGTCCTCCCAACTCACCTTATTCGGCATTTACAGCAATAGCGAAGCGAGTGACAAACAAGACGGCTTTTTCAATGCGCAAATCAACCTTTTGGCCGATACCGTTACCGCAGTGGGCTTCATTCCTTTGAGTGTCGAAATCATGCTCAGCGAACACGAGGTATTAGAACAAATACGCTTGCAAAAACGCATGGAGCGAAAAGGCGAAACCCCACAGCTCTCGCGCTATGAGGTCCGCGATATCTACACGCTTCAAGACGGCAGCTACATTGGTTCCATTGAAAAATACTACGTCTACACCAATACCACCTACAACAACCAAACGGGTCAGCGCATGACCACCAATTATTATTACTACAACGATATCGTCGCCTTTTGCATTGACCCGAGTGGTCAGTTGCGCTGGGAGCAACGCATTCCCAAAATTCAAGTCAGCATCAATGATTACGGCCCTTTTAGCTCCTACGCCAGTTTTATGGACAGCACGTCCTTGAACTTTATTTTCAACGACACGGAAACAAATTACGATGAAAACGGGGTGTTTAAAGAGGGCTTAAAAGAAGTGGCCACTTTCAGTTTGTCTAAAAATAAAAATGTAGGCGCTTGGGTGCAAATTGATTTTCAAACAGGTCAAATGACCCGCAAGATTAGTCATGAGCGCGCTAGCGAAAACATCTTGCTGATTCCAAAAGCTTTTGAGTTTGATATCAAAAATCAAGGCATCTATACCTACGGCGTACTTGGCCCACAAGAAAAATTTGGCTATATTAGACTCCAAACTACTCCTTAATGCGCGCATTACTCTTCTTTGTTACACTTTTGCTTTGGTCTTGCTCTGGCACGCCCAATAAGCAACCTGCTGCAACTGAACAACTCAGCCAAAGGCCTAACGACGACCACAGCTACGCCAATTTAGATCAAATCAATACCCAGCACCTACACCTCGACCTCGAGGTTGATTTCGCAGCCCAAACAATCTACGGTATTGCCAGACACCAAATGCGTAACCGCGGAGCAGACACGGCCATTTTTGACGTCAAAGGACTCTTGATCCAAAAAGTAACTTTAGGCCCAAAAGGCGCCGAGAAAGAAACCGACTTCACCATAGGGCCTATGGACAAAGACAGCATCATTGGGCAAGCACTTTTGGTCAATGTAGATGCGAAAACTACCGACGTCAATATTTACTACCAAACCACCGAAGCTTCTGGGGCCTTGGATTGGCTCGATACCACCCTCACGAGTTCCAAAACCAAGCCCTTTCTGTATACCCAAGGGCAAGCTATTCTGACGCGCACCTGGATCCCCATCCAAGATTCGCCTTCCAACCGCATCACCTACAGCGCCGACGTAAAAGTACCCAACGACCTACTGGCGCTCATGAGTGCCAAAAACCCAACCAAACTCAACAAAAGCGGGCGCTATCATTTTGAAATGACCAAAGCGATTCCAAGCTACCTCATTGCATTGGCCGTCGGCGACATCGGCTTCAAGGACCTAGGTCAACACTGCGGTGTATATGCCGAAAAAGAACTCCTTCAAGAATGCGCCAAAGAATTCGAAGACTTACCGCAAATGATGCGCGTCGCCGAAGATTTATACGGTGCCTACCAATGGGGGCGCTACGACGTTTTGGTGCTCCCCTACTCGTTCCCATTTGGCGGCATGGAAAACCCAATGCTCACCTTTGCCAACCCAACGCTACTCACCGGAGACAAAAGCTTGGTGTCGGTGGTTGCGCATGAGTTAGCACATTCTTGGTCTGGCAATTTAGTGACCAACCATTCTTGGTCAGACCTCTGGCTCAATGAAGGTACCACCGTTTACTTTGAACAGCGTATCATGGAAGCGCTGCGCGGCAAAGAAATTGCCGATATCTTAGCGCAAGTAGAATTTGGCGAACTCCAACAAACCCTTGCCGAAATGGCTGCAGACAGCTGCTTGCAAGACAGCAAACTACACCTCGATCTAGTCAACCGCGACCCTGACATTGCGATGTCTGATATCGCTTACGTCAAAGGCGCGTTTTTCTTTCGCACCCTAGAACAAGCGGTTGGCAGGGCCAAACTAGATCTCTTCCTCAAAAAGTATTTCAAGCACTTTGCTTTTCAAACCATCAGCGCAGACCGCTTCATCGATTACCTAGAAACCCAATTACTGGCCAAAAGCGGAACCGATTTCAATTACCGCCAATGGATTTACGAGCCTGGCTTACCCCCAAATTGCAAAGCAATTGTAGCCCCAAGACTCGACCAAATCAAAGGGTTCGCAAAAGCATTTAATGCAGGCAAAGACCCCTTCAAACCAGTTGTTAGATACAAATGGATTCGTAAAAACGGCAAACGCAAAAAAATCAAACAGCGCATTGAGGTCCAATACAACGCCTACCTCATACAAGAATGGCAATTGTTTATCCGCGCCCTAGCACCTCAAACCAAACCTGCGCGCCTCAGACAGCTCGATAAACAATTCCATTTTGCACAGACGCAAAACAGCGAAATATTGTGTGATTGGTTTGTGCTCGCAGCAGAATCGGACTACATTTTCGAAATCGAGCCGCAATTAAAGGCCTTTTTGAATAAAATTGGACGCCGCAAATTTGTTTTGCCTATTTATCAAGCACTTGCCAAAAGTAAGAAAGGCATGCAATTAGGCCGCGCTATATTCCAAGAAGCCAAAACGCATTACCACAGTGTGACGCGTAATTCGGCCTGGGATGCTCTTTACGAAAAAGATTAATTCCCGTATTCAGACAAGAACTTGATGCGCACTAAGCGCAATTCTTCTTCTGTGTATAGACCGTCAAATTCGTGATAGGCCGTAATGAGATCGTCGGATGCTGCACTCATGAAATAATCAATGATTTCTGCTTGGTTCTCGGCATCAAGTACCTCATTGAGGTAATAAGCGATATTGAGTTTGGTGCCGGAGTTCACTACTGTTTCTAGTTCTTCTAGCAAGGACTCAAAAGACTTTCCTTGAGATTTAGCGATGTCTTCTAATGGGAGCTTGCGGTCGATGTTTTGGATGAGCTGCACTTTTGCACCCGATTTATTGATTAAAGACTTGACCACGTAATCTTGAAGGCGCTCTATTTGATGCGCCTCGACATGTGCTGCAATGTGCGCTATAAATGGCGCGCCGTAGCGCTGCGCTTTGCCGGTACCAACACCTTGAATGGAGGTAAGCTCACTGAGGTCTATCGGATACTGCAAGCACATATCGCGCAGCGAAGGCTCTTGGAATACCACAAAGGGTGGTACACCAGCTTGTTTGGCCACCTTGCGACGGAGTTCAAGCAATTGCGCATACAGTACCTCATCGAAGGCCGCGCCTTTTTGATTGAGGATGATATCGTCGTCGTCGGTATTGGAGAAGTCGTGCTGCTTAAATAACATGAAACTGTCTGGCGCTGCTAAAAATGCCGTCCCTTTTGGCGTCAGCTTAAGCGTACCAAACGATTCCACATCTTTATAGAGGTAGCCCCCCACAACTGACTGTCTGATCACGGCATTCCAAAAGTGTTCGTCGTGATCTTTGCCGATTGCAAACAAAGGCAGTTGGTCATGCTTGTAGGCTTTGATATCTGCATTGACATGTCCCGATAAGAACGCGCAATAGTGCTTGGATTTTTGAGTTTGGTCCAGCGCAACGACACTTTGCAATAAGTAATTGAGGTAGATCCCACCCTCCATGCGCTCTTGCGGACGCTTGCAGTTGTCGCACTTTTCCTGACAGTTTTCATGACTGAATTCTTCGCCAAAATAATGCAAAATGAATTTGCGCCTACAAACGGAGGTCTCAGCATAAGAGACAATTTCATGCAGCAACTGCCGGCCGATTTCTTGTTCAGTAACGGCTTTGCCTTGCAGGAATTTTTCGAGTTTCTCGATGTCTTTGTAGCTATAAAAAGCAATGCACTCTCCAATGCCGCCATCGCGTCCTGCTCTACCGGTTTCTTGGTAATAGCTTTCGATAGATTTAGGGATGTCGTGGTGGATCACGTAACGCACATCGGGTTTATCAATGCCCATACCAAATGCTATTGTGGCAACAATCACGTCTACTTCTTCCATGAGGAAGGCATCTTGGTGTCGGGCTCTAGAATTCGCATCTAGGCCAGCATGGTAAGGAAGCGCATTGATGCCATTGACTTGCAAAAGCTCTGCAATTTCTTCTACTTTTTTGCGACTCAGGCAGTAAATGATGCCGCTTTGGCCCTCATGCTGCTTGATGTAACGGATAATTTGTTTCTCGACTTCGCGTTTGGGGCGAATTTCGTAATAGAGGTTGTCTCGGTTGAAAGAAGACTTAAAGACATCGGCATCCAGCATGTTGAGGTTCTTTTGGATGTCGTGCTGGACTTTTGGGGTGGCCGTTGCCGTGAGGGCAATGATCGGAACCGAGGAGATTTTTTCGAAAATTTCACGCAAGCGGCGGTATTCAGGTCTGAAATCGTGACCCCATTCCGAGATACAATGCGCTTCATCAATGGCAAAAAAGGAGATCGGAACCGCTGCTAAAAAATCGATGTTTTCTTGTTTGGTGAGAGACTCTGGCGCTACATAAAGCATTTTGGTCTGGCCACTTAGGACATCAGACTTCACTTGAGCGATTTCTGCTTTGCTGAGCGATGAGTTTAAGAAATGGGCTACCTGACCCGTCTGAGAGAAGCCGCGAACGGCATCTACTTGGTTTTTCATGAGCGCAATGAGCGGTGACACAATTATTGAAGTACCTGGTAAAATCAGGGAAGGCAATTGGTAGCACAAAGACTTGCCTCCACCAGTGGGCATAAGAACGAAGGTATTGCGGCCTGCCAATACATTTTCGATGATTTCCTTTTGGGCGCCCTTGAATTGATCGTAACCGAAATGATTCTTAAGTGCGTCTTTGAGTTGGTATGTTGGCGTAATTAACGACATGGGTCTTGTTGAGAAACAACAAGTTTAAAAAGTTGTTCATCTAAAAATAACGCAAAATTCGCACATAGACACTATTTGCGCCAAAATTAGGCGTTAAAAGCGACGACTTCTTGCACTTCGGGTAAATGCTGCTTGAGAAGGTTTTCGATGCCACCTTTCAAAGTTGCTGTCGAGGAAGGGCAGCCTGCACAAGAACCTTTGAGCATGACCGTTACTTTTCCGTCTTCAAAACCGAGAAAATCAATGGCGCCGCCGTCGTTGGCAACTGCTGGCCTCACGTACTGATCGAGGAGATCAATAATAGTGTCATCTAGCGGAGAAGCTGCAAAATTGGGCTGAGGAGCGCTTGTTTCGGAACTTACCGCACCTGAAGGCACAGCGTCAGGGGTATCGTGCTGAATTTGGCTCGGCATGGCAATTAAGACTTCTTTTTCAAAGCTGATCCATTCGCGGATGAACTCGCGGAGCTCCATGGTGATGAAATCCCAAGGAACGTTGTCTGTTTTGGCAACCGTAACGAAATTGACCGCAATAAAAACTTTGGTCACAAAAGGGAAGTCGAAAAGGGCTTCGGCGAGCGGAGAATAACCTTTGGCAGCGGCTTTGTTTTCAAACTCGACAGAAGCTCCGGTTGGCAATAAATATTTGTTGGCCACAAACTTCATGGTTGAAGGATTGGGCGTCATTTCGCTATAAACAGTTACGGGTATCATGCTTTTTGATTTTGGCTTACAAAAGTAACCAATTCTAAGCGCCTTTGTTTGCTTGATGTGCAAAATCCAATAAATCTAAGGCAGATTTTACTGGAGAAAAAACAGCAGAAGGCACCTCTACAAAAAGGGTGTTCCAATTGGCCATGGCGCCATTCCACAAACCTGGTTGCTCTACAAAATAGACGCGTTCACCGCCCTGATTCTTCTCCACCACAAAATAAGTGTTTGGATCTGCAAATTGCTGCAAGGGCAAGGGCTTGTCTGAGAGGTCGCAGGGGCTCAGGACCATTAGGACCGGATTAAAATAAGCGCTTTGCAACATGAGCTTACTGGCTTCAGGATGGCCGTGCAGCTGCGCTTTTTCGACGATTTGTTTGGTTGCGGCGCCGTTCATTTCTACGAAAAATGGGCCGCCACCTGGCTGACCATCATTGCGAACCATTCCACAAACACGCAGAGGCCTGTTGAGCAGCGCTTTCCATTCCTGCAGCGTAAGGCTATCCAATTGGGTTTGATCTAGTAAACCAAAAGTTTGATTCCAAAGATTAAAACCTTTTTGATCATCAGTCGCTACAAATTGACGCAGGGCTTCTCTCACTTCAATTTGAAGACCTAATAGAAATTCCCAATTGGCATTGCTCGGCTGTCTTTGATTAAAATGTTGGATGTTGTCGATATTTTTGACTAAAACATACGAAGCCTTCAACGATTCTAAGTTTTGTAATAGCGTGCCGTGACCTGCAGGCCTGCGCAAGGGTTTGCCACTTGCATCAAGAACTAATTCTTGGTGCGCGTCGAATACAAATGCGTCTGTATTTTTATCTTGACTTGAATACGTCACTTGATAATTGTGGCCTGTCATAGCCGCTAATTCGCCCACACATTTTTCGAATGCTTGATGGAAGTCTTCTTGGATGGTAAAATGAAAATGAATGGGGCCTTGTGCTAAGGATTGAACTTGGCTCAGGTGCTCTTGAAAAGCGTTGAGCACAAAAGGCTCGTGGATGTGAAAAGAAATCAGGCCTTTGGGTAGTGCGCCAAAATTGAGGCCGTCGGCACCCATTAGCACCTCAATAAACGCACTCAAGGTGAGTTCGCCGGCTAAATAGGCTTTTTGAATGTCAGGTGGCAATTGACGAAAAAGGGCAAAATCTTGCAGCCGACTGAAAAAACGCTCTGCTTGCTTGGTGTTTTCGGCATCAGGGTGCTGCAAGTAATCAAAAAGAAAGGCAAACATGCGTGAGCCCGAACCAGAAGCTGGTATAAAAAAGTGCAACGGATCAGTTAAAAAACGGGCGGTTTGGCGGTAGCGCTCTTGCTGTTCATTGGTCATGCTCAGGATGCCATCGCCCAAGCGACAAGGCCGTAAAACGGGAAGAGTTTGCTGACCATTTTGAATGGCTTCCCTTTGCGTTTCTATGTGCGAATTAGTTTGGACCGACATCGGTTTCTTTTTTGTTATTTTGCGTAATGTTTCGCTGCATCGAATATACAGCTTTTCTGTGGAAAGCCAAAGGCCGCCATGGCACACACTCGCCTTATGCTTATTGGTTGGCGGATGTCGTGGGGCGCTTGAAAACTCAAAAAGAAGTACCCTTTGCGCGCCAAATCAACTGTAAAAAAACGAGGCAGTTTGTTGCCAAGCTGAGCGAAGCGCTACCTAAACACCTGCTGTGCGACCTTGCGACCATTGATCAAAACAGCTCAAAACCATGCGTTTGCATCGTTCCACACGATCAAATACACCACTTTGAGCAAACCATTCAGCAGCAAGTCATTCATCCAGAATCCATTTTCATCCTTCTTGAGCCACACATCCAAGAAAACCAACATTATTGGCAAAAAATATGTGCCGCCAATACATTTCATTTTTCTGCTGATTGCTACTTTTTTGGCCTACTGAGTCCGCGACCGGGGCAAGCCAAAGAACATTTTTACCTAAAATTGAGCTGAACCACCAATATTCTTTAGTTTTGTGCGTTGTCTTTCTATGCGCTATTTCTACGCTTTTACGGTTTTGGTCGGTTTGTTCTTTTGGAGCACGCTCAGCTCTTGCAATAAGCAGGTTTTGCTCTCCAAATCAAACCTTACCTTTTCAACGGACACCCTGGTTTTTGACACCATTTTCACCACCATTGGCTCCACCACCAAGTCTTTCAAAATTTACAACCCCGACCAGCGCAGCCTTCAAATCGAAGAAATCGAGCTCATGGGCGGTGCAGCTTCTGTTTATCGCATCAATGTAGATGGCACGCCAGGCGACTTACACAAAGACCTCATGCT
>JBIIZO010000084.1:0-9335 GCA_044346245.1 Crocinitomicaceae bacterium | reverse complement strand
GGTACGCCTTACTCCATCACCGTAGACCACCAAACGCTAGAAGACAACACCGTGACCATCCGCGACCGCGACACCATGACCCAAGACCGCATCAGTATTGCTGAACTCGAAGGCGTCATTGCACAAAAGGCGAGCTGGAAGAGCGTATTATTGGGTCTGCGCTAGTGAAGGTTCTTTTACTCGTTCTATGGAGTTGTTGTGCTGTCGGGCTACACGCACAGTTTATCTTGAATCAAGAAGGGCAAGCGTTTAGTTCCACTCCATTTTTCAATGACAGCCTCATTGCTGCCCAACATATCCGAACAATAGACGGTTTTTACACTTATAAAAAAGGGAGCGAAGCCTTCAAGCCCAGCTCAGATTCCTTTAAGTATACTTTCAATCCAAAAGGCCAACTCATTGCCAGCATGGAAATCCTGCAGAAAGGAGCTACCAAGGATAGTATTTTTCATCATTATGCGTATTTCGAAAATGGTGAGCTGCGCTTGCACCGTTATGCTGCTTATGGTGGGGCCATTTCAGAACACTACACCTATGACTCCCTTTCGAGACTGACCAGCATTGCGCTTTATCGCGATGTCTATGACCACCGCAAAGATTCATTGTTGTCATCGGTCAAGATGCGCACAGAAACCCTTCGCTACCACAGCGACAAACCTCAAAACTACACGCGCTACAACAACTACCAAAAACCTTATCTTGAGGTGAGTAAGGACTTCGATGTAGAAAACTACCTGCGCAGCACCACCACTTATTACCGCATTTCGCAAAATAGCGAAAGTACCAAGTTCAGCTACAATCAAACCGGTTTGTTAGCCAATAAAGCTTCTTTTACAGATACTTTGCCCGTAGCAAATGACGAATGGCGCTACCGCTACGACCAATGGGGTAATTTAATTGAGATGCACCGCTATGAAAACGGTAAATTCCTAACTGATTATCAAATTGTATACGACTACAAAACGGGGTTCTTAGGCTCGCTTATCAAAAAAGATATGAACTCAGAACAACTGAGTATTTTGCGCTTCACGAACTATACTTACTACCCAAAACCATAAATAAGCCTGTTATTTTTTTCTTAAAATCCTAATTTTTAAGAACTTTGGCATAAAATTTAGGCGCGACCCACAAAACAAAATACATGAGAAAACTTTACGCACTTCTTCTCTTTGCTATTACGCTAACGAGTATTTCAGCACAAAACGTCAATTACAACTCTTCTAAATGGTTTTGGGGCCTCAATTACGGCGGCACTTGGCAAAGCACAGACCTAGACAACGAACGCTACAATGGCTGGGGGCTTACCCTAGGGCGTTCATACAATTACGACTACGGACGCGGCTTGTCTTTTGATCTTAGAGGGCGCTTCCTGGCTGGGCAATGGTATGGACAGTCTGATGTATTTTCAACTTTAGACGCACCAGATTTAAGTTTCATTCCTGTTCTAAACCCCTACTTAACTGGCGCGAATCAATATGTACATAACTTTCGTTCGGATATCAGAGAACTCGATTTGGAACTCGTTTTACACGCCGGACGTTTGCGTGAGCGCACCGGTTTTGATCCTTATATTTTTGGAGGCATTGGCCTTACCTGGCAGCAAACTTGGTCCGATGTATTAGATACGAATGGTATTTATGACTACAACGGCCTGGATTTAACCATGCCAGCAAAACAACAATTACTCGGATTTACCGATCAAATTTATGAAACCAGACTAGATGGACTTCAAGGCAACGAGTGGGCAGTAAACTGGATGCCGAGTCTTGGTTTTGGTTTGGCTTATCACAAAGGCAGGTTCAGTATTGGTATTGAACACAAGACCACCTTCACAATGGTCGATTCATTTGATGGCCTTATTCAAAGTGATCCACGCCTAAGAAACGATTGGTATCATTATACATCGGGCTTTTTTCAGCTCCATTTCAAAGGAAGAGAATCTAAACCAGCGCCTATCCGCGACGACAACCAAGCAGTCACAAACATTAACAACTTTTCGCAAAACTGCCAGCAGCCCGTGATCAGCATCGTTGGACAGCCGCAAACAAGTGTTTCGGTTACGAGTTTATTATTGCGCTTTGATATTGCCAATGTAAATAGCGCCCAAGAAATACAGCTCACCGATCAGTTGAATCAATCTGTACCCTTCAATTTCAATGCGCAAACTAGAAGAGTTGAAGCGATGGTGAATCTCTTGCCGGGGTTCAACAGATTTACAATTACTGCCACAAATGCATGTGGAACCAAGATCCAATCAGTTCAAATCGAGCAGGTGGCTTGCCAACTACCGACTGTTCAGATCATGAACGCGAGCGCCAATGCCAGTACTGTACAACAAGCCACTTATGCGCTTAATGCAACGCTGAGTGGTCATTTGAACAACAACCAAATTCAGATTTTACACAACGGTATGTCTGTAAATGGCTTCAATTTCAATCCGAACAACGGTTTGGTGCAGCGCAGCATCAACCTGACACCTGGTACGAACGTCATTCGCATCAATGCAAGCAACGATTGCGGTAGTGCCTTTGATCAAATCAGTATCAACTACGACGACTGCCGAACACCGCAACTCAGTTGGTTGCAGCCCAACGCACCGGGTACTACCACCAATGTAGGCACCCTTGCTGTTAGCGCCAAACTTAACGGCAGTACACAAAACGGTCAATTGCTTGTTTTGCACAACAATATTGCGGTGAACAACGCCCAACTCGTTGGCTCAAACATCTCTGCCAACATCACCCTCACACCTGGCCTGAACAATATCCAGATCCGTTACACCAATGCTTGCGGAACCGACAT
Source organism: Crocinitomicaceae bacterium (assembly GCA_044346245.1). Classification (GTDB taxonomy): domain Bacteria; phylum Bacteroidota; class Bacteroidia; order Flavobacteriales_D; family Crocinitomicaceae; genus UBA952. The sequence goes on along the minus strand of JBIIZO010000084.1, from coordinate 6,533 downwards.
GATCACGACTTCCATCAATTATCAAAATTGCACGCCACCTATTATTGCCATTACGAGCCCAGCCATTAATAGCACACTGAATTCTGCTGCACTGCGCATGCGTGCCTCAGTAAGCAATGTTGCAAACCGCAACAATATCAAAGTCATTTTTAATGGCATTGAACAAACGGCATTTACTTACAATACGGCAACCGGCCAACTCGATCTGAGTGCACAATTATTAGCGGGTCTCAACACCATCACGATTACCGCTAGCAACGACTGCGGCGCTGATGTCGAGACTTTCACCTACACTTTTGATGATTGCCAAACACCTGTTCTAAATGTTCTAGGAAATATGAACAACACCACGAGTAGCAATCCGTTGGTTGTGAGCAATAACAGTATTGTTTTGGCGGCCACGATTCAAAACATGCCCTCCTCGAACGGTTTGAGCCTTGCCAATAACGGGTCTCCTATCGCTTTCACGTATGCCAACGGAAATTCCAACGCAATTTTTGGCAACCTTAATTCAGTTGTGAGTTTGCAACCCGGACTCAATCAAATTGTATTGACAGCAGCGCGCAGCTGCGGTCAAGCAACTAAAACCCTGTTTATTCGCTACGACAACTGTGTAGCACCGCTCATTACCCTATTGCAACCGAATGCAAACGGAACTACTTCAAATGTGCAAACCCTTAATTTACTTGCCAACATAAGTAATGTCAATAATAGCCAAGCCATTCAAGTCAAGCTAAACGGCATTGCCATTCCGTTCACTTTTGTCAATAACCAGGTCAGCAGTGTGCTTACTTTAATAACAGGGAGCAACCAAATTAGCATTCAGGTCAGCAACGCCTGTGGAAACGATTCCAAAACCATTCAAATCAACTATGCGCAGTGCCAGGCACCGCAAATAATAACGAATGTCCCGATTCCGAATGGAGCAAGCACCAGCAACGGAACACTTGTATATAACGCAACAGTAAGCAACACATTTGCCAATCAAATTCAACTGACTTTGAATGGCCAAGCCCAGAATTACCAATTCTTAAACAACAACCTCACCGCAACTTTAAGCCTCCAACAAGGCTCCAATTTGATCAATTTAGTTGCTACAAACACTTGTGGCAGCGACATCGAAAATTGGACAGTTGTATACGAGCCTTGTACGGCGCCTCAAATTAGCAACCCAAGCCCAGCTGCAAGTCTTCAGACCACAAGCCCCAACGTCACAATTAGTGCCCAAACTGCACAAATTAGCATTGCGAATCAAATCAGTTTATTGCTCAACGGTGTACCAACAGCCTTTGATTTTCAAAATGGTGTACTGACTGCTGCCGTACAATTAAACAATGGCTCAAACGTCATTGCTATGAGCGCAACTAACAATTGTGGCACGGATATACACACTTGGAATCTCAACTACACTCCATGTGTACAGCCTCTAATTGCTGTAAGCAATTCTGGCCTTAATGGCAGTACTGTAGCTACTGCTGCGCTATCCTTGACAGCTCAAGTAACTGCACTCAATAGCAATCAAATCACCCTTTCTTTGAACGGACAAAGCGGACAACCCTTCACGCTTCAAAATCAAAGTTTAAGTGCTGCACTCAATTTACAACCTGGCCCCAACACCATCGTGATTCAAGGAAAAAATGATTGTGGGCGCACGAGCCAAACCATCAGCATCAATTACGTTCCTTGCGAAGCTCCACAGATTCAATTTGGGCAAGCTGCAGGACCGCTCACCAACCCGACCATGCAGTTCAGTGCAACCGTGAATGGCGTGAGCAATGCGCAGAATATCAACCTCATGCTCAACAATACCGTTCAGGCATTCAGTTATCAAAACGGAAACATCGCTGCCTCCTTACAGCTCAGCAATGGAACCAATGTAGTGACGCTCGCCGCACAAAATACCTGTGGCGTCGCTTCTCAAAACATCAATTACTCTTACAGCGCTCCATGCGTACAGCCTACACTTCAAATAACAAGCCCCGGTGCCAGCACATTAACTGTTACGAACCCGAACATGATTTTAACTGCAAGCGTCAATCAAATAACTGATGTATCTGCGGTTCAAGTATTCAACAATGGCATTACGCAAACAAGCGGAACACTCTTCGGTAATCAATTCAGTATGCCGTTGGTTTTAACGGTAGGCAGCAATAATATCAGCCTCAGCGCTATGAATTCTTGTGGTACAGATACCAAAACAACAGTTATCAACTACCAACCCTGCTCGATTCCACAAGTAAATTACAACATGGATGCGAACGGACACACCACTGACCAATCCATCTTTACTTACAATGCCCAAATTTTGAATTACACCAGTAGCATGACCGTCACGCTAGCCATGAATGGTGAGCAACTCACTGGCTTCAGCAATAACCTCGGCAATATATTGGCAGAGATCAGTCTTAATCCAGGCCTGAATAACCTCACCATCACCGTAACTAATGATTGTGGCACCTTGACCGACACTTATTTGGTGACTTACGATGGATCGGGTGGCGAAGGCATCATAACCAACCCAAGTGGCAACAAACAAGCTCCTACTGCCCCAAGGCCAGTTGCGCCTAAACCAACACCTGCTCCGGTGACTCCAAAATCTGTTGCGCCTAAACCAAGCGCTCCAGAGGCGACTCCTAAACCAAAACCGATAAATGAAAATACAAACACTAAAGGAGGAGGTCGTTAGACCTCCTTTTTTGTGTTCAAATACTTGGGGCTCTGCTCAAATCTTCATATATTCGCAATCTTAAAATTCAATTCAAATGGCATTAATTGGTAAAATACGCGCAAAATCTGGCTTACTAGTAGCAATGATAGGCATCGCCTTGTTGGCATTTATCCTCAATGATTACCAAAGTTTATTTGGCATTGGCGAAGGTGAATATGGCATTGGCCTTGTTTTTGGAGATAAAGTAGATCCTGCATCTTATAGTATTGCAAGTGCTAAGTTTCAAGAACAAGAGCGCAATCAGGCAGCACAAAACAACAAAGAATTTACCGAAACCGACATGGAGGCTTCTAGCGATAAAGCTTGGAACTTCATGGTAGATTCTACCATCCTCAGCAAAGAATACGAAAAACTCGGAATCGGTGTTACCGACCGTGAACTAGATGCTTATTGGTATGCAAAAGACGGTTTCAATGTTTTACAAGACCTCGCTCAATTTTTTACTGATTCACTCACTGGCATCCAAACGCCACAATCCATTGAAAATGGACGTGTCAAACTCAAAGCAACCTTAGATAACCTCAAAAAATCTAAAGAAGCGCAAGCAGTTGAGCAATGGAATGGTTTCAAATCCTACCACACCGATCGCCGCAAAACTGAGAAGTACTTTGGTCTGCTCAAGCAAGGTGTTTACGTCACGGACCTAGAAGCCGAAGATCAATACTACGCTAACAACGAAAAGAAAACAATTTCTTTTACAGTGCGTCGTTACACCGAAATTTCTGATGCTGACGTCAAAGTTTCAGAATCTGAGATCAAAGCATACTACGATGCACACAAAAGCGACAAAAAATACTTAGTGCGCAACGCTAGCCGCGATGTTAAAATGTTCGATGTCAATATCCGCCCTTCAAAAGCGGACTCTACTGTTTTCACGAACAAAATGAATACACTTCGTGCAGGCTTCTCAGCAAGCACCAACGATTCTGCTTTCGTTGCCAAAAACAGCGAAACACCAGTTTACTTCAGCGACAAACGCGCTACATCCGTACCAGAGGGTCATCCGAAAGCTGATCGCTACCAAACTTATCCAATGAGCTTAGACACCATCTTTAAAACAGCTGCGTTAGGTCAATTAGTTGGCCCATATGTTTCTAAAGAAAAAATGGTTTTATCTAAAGTTATTGGCTTTACACCATCTAGTCTTAAAGCACGCCACATCCTGATTTCTACTAACAATAGCAAAGACGAAAAAGTAATCGCCGCCAAAAAGAAAACAGCAGACAGCATAGCTAAAGTTTTGAACAAAACGAATTGGGATGCAATGGCCAAAAAATATTCAGAAGATCCAGGATCAAAAGACAAAGGTGGTCTTTACGAAGACTTCCTCGAAGGCGACATGGTTAAAGAATTTGGTGGCTACTGTGCTACAGCACCTATCGGAAAAGTAGGCGTAGTAAAAACAGATTTCGGTTTCCACATCATCGAAGTACTCGAGCGCGGCACAAGCAAATTCCCCTTACTCGCGTCAATTAGCGTTACTTTCAAACCATCTGACGAAACTGTAGCTAACATGGAAAGCGAAGTCAATGGTATCCTCATGAAACTTGACCGCAAGATTTCTAAAGAAGAAGATGCATTTAAGAAAGCAGCGCTTTTCGATACCATCGTAACCCGTGCTAACTATGCACCACGCGTCATCCAAATTGAAGACAAAGCGCCTAAAGTATATGGCTTCACTACTACAATGGCCCGTGACCGCATTTTAGAAATGGCTTATGCCGAAGATGCAACAGTTGGTACCATGACGCTTTCTCCAATTCGAGACAAAGAAAAATATGTAATCGCCATGATCAGCGCCATTCGTCCTGAAGGTGAGCCACTTTTTGAAAACGTGCGCGCTCAAATGGAAAGAGAACTCATCCAAGAGAAAAAAGCAAAACGATTCATGAATCAAATGGCTGGAAAGTCTTTACAAGCCATCTCCAAAAGATTCAGCACACCGGTTATCGATGCTGAAGTTACCTTTGGAAATCCGCAAATCTCCAATGCTGGCTACGAGCCTACAATCATCGGTAATTTGTTCTCAGGAGCACTTAAAAAAGGTCAGCGAACGCTTCCACTCAAAGGAGAAACAGGCGTTTACGTGATTCAAATCAAGTCGAGTACTAAAGCACCGGCTACAACCAATTTCCAAGCAGAAAAAGACCAACTCATGCAAGGTTTGGCCAACCAAGTGGAAGGTCAAGCAATGGGTGGTTTGCGTAAAAAAGCAGTTGTTGTAGACAACCGTAAGCTCTCTGAACTCGGCGTACGTTTATAACATGACTAAAGCCGAAATTCGCCAGCTTTATAAAGCCAAGCGAGCTCAGCTAAGCCCTTTTGATATTACTAAAATCTCAGCACAAGTGCAAGCACTTGTGCTAGATTCTTTACCCTTCTACTCTAAATACGTAAGTATTTTTTTACCCATAGAAAGGCAAAAAGAAATTTCTACCTACGGTTTATTAGAAGACATCATTTTGAAAGGCGGTCACCCTGTCTTGTCTAAAGCCAATTTTAGCGATCATAGCCTTTCGCTCTATCACTACGAGCACCCGAGTCAACTCGAAATCAGTTCTTACGGTATTCCTGAGCCCAAACACGGTCGTACCCTACTCGCTAACAAACTAGATTACGTTTTTGTGCCTTTACTCGGCATCAATTCCGAAGGGCAGCGCGTTGGATATGGAAAAGGATTTTATGACCGCCTACTCAAACAGTGTAAACCGGATTGCCTATTCATAGGCCTCCACCTATTTGATGAGTTTGTATTCATAGCAGATTTGCATCACAATGACATGCCGTTGCACCTCTGTTTTACACCAGGAGGGATTTATGATTTCAGAAAATAAAAACCAAGGAAAGTTTCATTTACTGGCTATCTTATTGATTCCAGTAAATTTTGTTGCGCTTTTTTTAATACCTTCCTATTTATGGTGGGTAAAGGGTGCTATTATAGGGGGTTCTGTAGCGTTTACTTATTTGGTTTTGAAGAAGTCTTCTTAACCCAAACCCCATCAGCCTCAAAATTCAATTCTATTTTCGGTGCAGTAATCTGGTCGATTTTTGATTGAGGCGCTTTGGCATCTTCTAAAAAGTGTTTTTGGAGTTCAATCGAGAGTGTATCATAATATGCTCTACCATGAAAATAGGCCACTGAGTTGATTTCGGTGCTGGGTGGAACGAGAAAGTGATCTTTGAAGCGCACACGAATGAGGTCTCCATTGCTTGGCTGCACATTGACCCAACATCCAGCACTCTGACAGACACCAACTAATGGAGCGGCAAACGTAAAAATATCATTTGTTGGATTGGCCTTTAAAGCTACAAGCATTTGGTCTAGGGAAAGCGCTTGAGTTGAGTCTACGGCAACAGGGCCATAGCGCTTGTATGCAATTTGTGTGTTTTTACAACTGGACAAGACAAAGCCAAGTGCAGCTACTGCAACAAAAAATATTCTCATGACTGAAAAAGGAGTGACTTAATTTATTGGAGGAAGTTGTCAAAGAATGCACCGAGGTCATATGCACGATCGGCAACTTGAACATTGGCGATTTGATTGGCGCCTAAGAAACGTAAAATAACACGTCTTGAATTGGCATCGTTGGTGAGCATATGGAAAGTGGCAACGTGTGATTTAGCATTGAAATCAACGGTAAACATATTCGTGTAATACTTTGCGTACATGATGACATTTTCTTCGCTTACCTCAGCAGGTAAAGTCAGTTGGATATGGCCTGAAGCGATTCCACCTTTGAGTTCAGCCAGATTTGAAGCTGTTGCACTGAGCGTTTTTTGACCAAAAACAAGCAAATTGAGCCCT
>JBIIZO010000083.1:0-9431 GCA_044346245.1 Crocinitomicaceae bacterium | reverse complement strand
ATCGGTGGTTCGTAAAGCGTGAGTGCTTTGTTGCTGTTTTGCAAATCTTTGATTTGTGCAGCCAGGACTTCCCTGACAATCGGGCCCGCGGGTCCGTAAAAATAGTTGGTGAAACCATCAATGAGTTTTGTGGCATCGCGGGTGGGGTCCCAGGCACATTTGGAAAGCAGGTAGGTGCGCAAGGGCTGCATTTCTGAAGAGGGCGCATTGTAGCCTTGTTCAAAGAGCATTTGTACGCCATAAGCTTGGAACATCAGGAGGTTTTCCTGCAAGGTGGGCCAATTGGGAAAGGGCATGACCATATGTGAAAAGTTGATGACGTAGTCCCAGATCAGGATGTTGTGGGTCAGCGCCGCCCAATTGCGCAAATCTTTTTCAAAACTGGTGCCGCGCAAGCTTTTTGCCCGGTTTTCTTCAATGGTGCAGAGCATGATATTTACGTTGGGCTCAGGTTTGGTGAGCACGGGTGCGGAGCGCGTGTACTGATACGCAAGTGTAGAGATGACCTGATCTGGAAAGCGCTTGGCAACTTCATTGACGAAGCGCAGCATGGTGCCCGCTTGGCTATGTTCTAATGAATCGGTGTGGTGGCAGGCGCTGCATTCGCAGTAATTATAGTTGTCCATTTGACTCACCGACCAATATTTGGCTTTCGGGTTTTTTGCGATTTCTTTCGATAAATTGCTACAAACCACTTCTAATACTTCCGGATGACTCAAGCAGACTTGGTCTTTGAGCCGCACGCCATTGCGCAAAGCGTAGTATTCAGGATGCGTTTCAAAGTACTGCTCGGGTGGCAAGAGGCGATGGAGGGTATGTACCCATAAACCCCAATTGGGGTGGTTTTCAAAGGTGCCTACAGATTCACCGCTGGTGAGTTTGTGCCAATTGGCAAAGCCACTGCGGCGGGTTTCGCCGTAAAATACTTCGCGGTAGCTAAAAGCTGGGATGGATTCGTATTTGTCGTAGGCAAACTTCTTGGGCAGGGAGCTTGGAATTTGTAGCGCTTCTGCCTGATAATATTCAAAGCCAAATTTGCGCTGCAAGACGTCGTAAACGCCATTTTCGAGGGCTTGATCGGTATAGCCAAAAATAAAAATGGAATGCTGATTGGTGATCACGCCAAAGCCGTCGGTACCCCAATTTTTGCAATTCGAAAATGAGCTGGAGTCTGGCCAGAAAAAATGAAGTTGATAAGGGTTGTATTGTTGCCCGATTTCTCTGAGGTAAAAATTAAAAGTTGATTGCGCTTTGTTGTTGAATAGTTCTTGCTGACCCAAAACGAGCAACGGAAAGAAGATAGAGAGAAATAAAAAAGTACGCATAGCTGAGGTCAATTCCGCTTTAATGAAAACCGCCTTTGCCGCGGTAGAGTTGAATGGGTTCTTCAAATTTGATTTGTACCACGCTAATCATAGGGTCCATTGCCGAAATAGGGATTTCCAAAAATAAAGTGCCCGGTATGCTGCTCCAAGAAATTTTACCGACTTCATGACTTTCAATTTGGGTTGTTGATCCGAGGAGTGTAATCGATTTTGGAAGGCTTTTCAAACCTTTGATATAAATGGGGATCATTAGGTTCATCTTGTCAGGGTTTACACCCTGTGGGCTTGGAACAAACAAATTCAAAACAGTTGAATCCTTGCTAAGCGTGGAGTTGCCGTGGTAGTGACCGTAGGGGAGACCTGCAATGGTGCCGTAAATAGCCGTGCTGTGTTTTTGGGTCCAGCGGCCAAACTCTTTGAGTATCGCGATTTGTTCGCTCGGGATGCTGCCGTCGGCTTTTGGACCAATATCCAAAAGGAGATTGCCACCCATACCCAAGCATTCGGTAAAGATGCTGAGCAGTTCAAAATGACTTTTGAAGTGGTGGTCTTGGGGGCGGTAGCCCCAGTTGTCATTGGTGGTGAGGCAGAGCTCCCAGGTGTTGCGGTCAGGATGCAGCACCGGCATGTTTTGTTCTGGTGTATCGTAGTCTCCGTAAGATTTGAGTCGGCCGTTTAAGATGGCATTCGGATTGGTCTGATGAATGATCGAATCAATTTTGGCGGCCTGCCATTCTGCTTCGGAGTGTTCCCAGTCGCCGTCGAACCAAAAAAGGTCTGGTTGCAATTGGGTATTGATTTCTGCAATTTGTCCGTGCATGTAAGCCAGAAAGCTCGCCCAACGCTGCGGGTCATCTTTAATTTGATACCGACTAGAGTCTTTTAAAAAACCGGGGTAATCATTAGAAGTCCAGTCTAGCAGCGAATAGTAGGCGCCCTTTTTTAGGTCTTCTTTTTCTAGTGCGTCAAACAATGGCTTGATGAGGTCTCGCTTTGCGGGTGTTTGGTAGGTAGTGCTCAGCGGATATTTAGGGTTCCAGTTTTTTTGTTTGGGCGCCTGTGGGGTTTTGAGTTGGGTGTTGTAGAGCGAAAGGCCGTCGTGGTGTTTGGTCGTGATGACACAATATTTGGCGCCGCTTTCTTTGATGAGTTGGGCCCACGCCGCTGGATTGTAGTTTTCGGCCGTGAATCTGCTCATTTGGCTCATGTATTGCGCATAAGGAACCGTTTTGTTGTGAAAGGCCCAGCTTTCTGATGTGCCGTCTGCAGCGTACATACCCCAATGGATGAAAATGCCCAGTTTGGCGTCGGCGAACCAAGCGGTTTCTTGCGAGAAGGACAGGGCTGGGAGCAGGAGGCTTAGAATCGGGGCAAACTTCATCTCTCAAAGTAACAAAAACGCCTCGAATTTGCCAAAATTTAAACAATTGTTTAATTTTTACAAGATTCTTAAACATTTGTTTAAAAAGAGTGTTTAACTTTGCGGCGCGCTAGCCAAAACAAACACATGAAAAGAGATCAAAGTACGGAAGAAAAAATCAAGGCAGCAGCCAAGAAAGTCTTCATGACCAAAGGTTTTGATGGCTGTTCTGTACGCGACATCGCTAAAGAGGTGGGTAGCAACGTGGCGCTACTCAACTACTACTTTCGCTCCAAAGAAAAGCTTTTTGAGCTCATATTTGAAGGTGCCATGAGCGATTTTCTGCAGTCCATGATTGCCGTGTTCAGTTCGGACCTCACGCTCAAAGAAAAAGTAGAACAACTCATCGACAAAGAATTCTCCTTCTTTATGGAGCATCCAGAGTTGCCCATGTTTATCTTGCAATCATTGCATCAGAACAAGACAAACGCACCCATGCCGAGTCAGTTTTTGGAGCCCATTGCAAATACGGGCATATTTGAACAATTTGAACAAGCCAAAGCAAGTGGTGAAATCAGAGATGTGAGCATTAGAAATGTTACCATGCTCCTGATGTCAAATGTGCATTATCCTTTTATGTCAAAAAACTTGACTAAACAATTCCACGGCATCTCTACTGAAACATTTGAAGAAGACCTCAAAAAGCACAAAGAAATTGTCAAAGAACTCATTACCAATTATCTATTTATATCAAACCCAAAAGCATGAAAATGAAAACCCTGTTCTCCGGTGGACTGCTGAGCCTATTTTTTGGCTTATCGGCTCACGCCCAAACATTAGATTTGGCAGCTTGCTTGCGCATGGCAGATTCCGCAAATGCACAAATTAGAAGCGCCCAATTAGATGTCGCTATCAACGAAAGCCAACGCGCTGCGTATCTCTCCACGCGCATGCCGTCTTTAAATTTTACTGGCGATTACAAATACAATGCGATCATTCCAGGTCAGGTTGTTCCGGCACAATTTTTTGGAGGCCCAGCCGGGTCTTTTGCCGAAGTGAAGTTTGGCGTACCGGTTGTATTAAGCAACACCGTTCAGCTCAACCAAATTTTGTTCAATTCTCAAGTTAATTACGGTTTAGCCGCCTTGCGCATCAATAGTGAAATTGTCAAGATCCAAAGAGACATGACCATTCAAGATGTCAAATACCAAGTAGCTAATACCTTTTTTATTTTGCAAGGATTGTATCAGCAACTTCAATTTATTGACAGCAATATTTCATACGCCAATCGCATTTTGCAAAACATGGATTTGATGGTGGGGCAAGGAATGCTCGTGCAAACAGAGGCCGATAAAATCCGCATCAATCGCTTGAATTTAGAAAACTCTCAAGCCAATTTGATGGCTACTCAAAATCAGCTAGAAGACCTGCTCAAAATACTGATGGGTTTGGATCCGAAATCTAAAATCATTTTGCAAACAGATCAAATGGTTCAAAAAACGATTTTGGTAGATCAAAATGCGAGCAATTTATTTGCGCTTCAATTGCTCGAACAACAAAAATTAATGGCCCAAGAAGAGGCCAAGGGCATTAAAATGGGTTACTTGCCAAATGTCAATCTTTATGGCATCTATCAATACAATGTCAACATGAACCCCGAAACTGATTTTAGAACAGGTATCGACGGTGCTTTTGTTGGTTTACGCGTCGACTGGAACCTTTTTGATGGCCTAGACAAACACCACAAAGCTGCGGTGAATGCACTCAAACAAGAACAACTCGAGACAAAAACGGCACTTGTTCAACAACAGTTGCAATTGCAAATAGATCAAAACAAACGCCTCATGGAGGTGAAAGCCAATGCCCTCGACATCTCTAAAGAACAATTGAAATTGGCCGAAGCTGTGCACCAACATGCAAGCCTCAAGTTTACTGAAGGGCTCATCGGCACCAACGATTTGCTTCAAGCGCAAACAAGTCTTGAACAAGCGCAAACAGGTGTGGTGGCAGCCTATGTTGCTTTGCGCCAAGCAGAACTCGAATATTTAAAATCAAACGGAAATATCAAATAACAACACATGAAACGCATCATTTTTATCTCTCTAGCGGTTTTGGCTCTATTGGGCCTTACCATTTTCAAACTCCTTTCGAACTCCAAAGAAGCCAAAAAGAAAATTTACATCCACAACATGGAAGCAGCGGTTTTGGTCGATACAGACCAACCCCAAATGCACACCTTTGAAAGCGCTTTTTCTTATTTAGGCGTCTTTGAGGCCATGCACCAAAACAATGTGGCTTCAGAAGGTTCGGGCAAACTCACCGAATTATTAGTCAAAGAAGGCGATCAAGTCAGCAAAGGACAGGTCATTGCCAAACTAGACGACGAGCTTATTTCGCTGCAAATCGAAAATGCAAAACTCAATATCGCACAGCTCAAAAATGACAACGCCCGCTTTGCCAACCTGAGAAAAGAACAAGCGGTTTCTTCTATGGAAGCCGAAAAAATGGAACTCGCCCTCAAATCTGCCGAAGTACAACTCAAGCAGTTGCAAAAGCAGTTGCGCGGCACGAAAGTCTTGGCACCTTTTTCAGGCGTAGTGACCAAAAAAATGGCCGACCTCGGATCAATGGTGATGCCAGGCACGCCAATTGTGGAGCTCACGGACATCTCGCAGCTCAAACTCACTATTTCTGTACCTGAGCGCGATGTGCTCAAGTTCAAAAAAGGCCAAAAAGTAGGCGTGAGCGTAGATGCGCACGACAAAGAAGTGAGTGGCAGCATTTACAGCATTTCTGTTCAGGCCGACGGCTTGCACAATTTCAAGGTCCAAGTATTGGTGAGCAACACCAGCGCACAAAAAATTCTTGCAGGTATGTACGGAAACGTGACGCTATCCAACAACGAAAGCGTCAAAGCATTGGCGGTGCCGCGCAAGGCCCTTATAGGTTCTACCAAGAACCCACAAATTTACGTGGTATCAAACGGAAAAGCAGTCTTGACGCCATTTAGCCCAGGAACGGCTGATGGTAACTTCTTGGAAGTGGTTTCGGGCTTGAGCGCCTCCGACGAAATTGTCGTGAAAGGCCAAGTGAACCTAGAAGACGGAATGAACATTAAACGCAACAAATAGCCTTATGACACTTACGGAATTGGCCATTAAGCGGCCCTCTTTTATCATCGTCGTCTTTACTATTTTGGTGGGCGGCGGGCTCCTCAGCTACAAACAACTCTCTTATGAGCTCATGCCCGATTTTTCGGCGCCTTTGCTTACCATTACCACTGCTTACCCTGGTGCTTCGCCATCTACTGTGGAAAGTCAGGTTTCTAAACCGCTAGAAGATGTACTTTCCGGAATGGAAAACGTCGATGAGGTAACTTCTTTTTCTTTTGACAACGCTTCGTTTGTTTTACTTGAATTCAAAGCATCTGCCAACATAGACGATGCCTTAGAAGACGCGCAGCGCAAGATCAACAACAACCTCAGTAGGTTGCCAGACGACGCCCAAAACCCAATGGTGGCCAAAATTGAGCCGAATGCCACGCCGGTCTTGCAGCTCAGTGCGGTAGCAGAAAATTTGTCGGACGCCGAACTCATGCGCCTCATGGACGACCAACTTTTGCCGGCCATCAAGCAGGTGAAAGGCGTTGCAGAAGTACAAGTAATTGGAGGCGAGCGCCGCTCTTTTCGGGTCAATGTAGACAAAGACAAAATGCGCAAAATGGGCTTGTCTATGGCCCAAATCAATCAAGCCATTGCGCTTTCGAATCTCGACTTCCCTACAGGTAAAATCAAGAGTAGCAGCGAGCAAATCACGGTACGCTTAACCGGTAAGTACAAAAACCTAGACGACCTTCAAGATTTAGTCCTGATGGCCAAAGGAACCAGCGCCATTCGCTTGCGCGATGTGGCTGAAGTAGTAGATGCCTCCGAAGATCAAATCACCATCTCGCGTTTGAATGGCGTAAACGGAATTGGTTTGCGCATCAAAAAACAATCTGATGCCAATGCGGTAGATGTAGCCAACGCCACCAAAGCCAAATTCAAAGACTTAGAGGCCAAATACAGCAAAGAAGCACTCAAGTTTACAGTAGCAACAGATACCTCTTTACCAACCATTGAGTCGGTAGACGCCGTGATCCACGACCTCGAGTTGGCGGTATTCTTAGTGGCGCTCGTCATGCTCTTGTTCTTGCACACCATGCGCAACGCATTCATTGTCTTGGTTTCTATCCCAGCTTCCTTGATCTCTACGTTTGTAGCGATGTATCTCTTGGGTTATACCCTCAACCTCATGACCCTTTTGGCGATGTCTTTGGTCATCGGTATTTTGGTCGATGACTCGATTGTTGTACTTGAAAACATCTACAGACACCTTCAAATGGGCAAAAAACGCCGCCAAGCTGCCTTGGATGGCCGAAACGAGATTGGTTTTACGGCCTTGGCCATTACGCTTGTGGATGTCGTGGTGTTTTCTCCAGTAGTCTTTATCGAAGGAACCATTTCGGATATCCTCCACCAATTCTCGATAGTGGTGGTGGTTTCTACCCTGATGTCACTTTTTGTCTGTTTTACTTTAACGCCTTGGTTGGCTTCGCGCTTTGCCAAGGAAGTCAAGCTCGACCCCAAGAAACCATTCCAAGCCATTTTGCTTTGGTTTGAACGCCGCGTAACTATTTTCACGAATTCTTACGTCAAAATTGTAGGCTGGGCGCTGCGCCATAAAATTTCTATGGGCCTGATCATCATTGCCATTTTTGTGGCCTCATTTGCCACCATGGGCCTAGGTATCGTTGGGCAGGAGTTTGTGTCGCAAGGTGACCAAGGTAAGTTTATGCTCAAACTCAAATACGAAAAGAGCGCCACTTTTGCAGAAAACAACCTCACCACCATGAAAATTGAGCAATTGTTATTGGCTCAAAAAGACATGATCGACATCGTCTTCTCCAACGTAGGTGGTCCAAGCGCTGGTCTTGGTGCTGCGGCTTTTGGTTCAGAAAACCGTTCAGAAATCACGGTGATGCTCAAAAAAGACAAGCAAAAAGAGATCCCGACCGTCGACTACATGAACATGATCCGGACTAAAATCGAAAATGAGTATCCGGGCGTAGAAGTGAAGGCACTCAACATGGGCTTGATCGATTCAGAACAAGCACCAATTGAGATCTTTATTTCTAGTAATGACAAAGACCTCATGATCAAAGAAGCGCGCAGACTCAAAACAGCCATTAAAGCCATGCATGGCGCTAAAGATCCTTACTTAAGCACAGAAGATGTAACACCTGAGGTTAAAATTGCCCTCAATCGCGAAAAAATGGGCCAACTCGGCGTCAATGTTGCCGCTGTAGGAATGCAATTGCAAGGCGCGCTTTCTGGCAACGACGACAGCCAAATTGACCTCGATGGCTCAGAATACGACATCCGCGTGATGCTCGATGCTGCCAACCGCAAAGATGTAGAGGATATTCAAAATATGACTTTTGCCAACAACGAAGGCAAGCAAGTGCAATTGAGCGAGTTTGCAGATATCTCTGTAGACAACGCTGCAGGTACGCTCGAGCGTAAAAACAGGATTTCGAATACCACCTTGCGTTGTTATGTTTTGGGTACTGCACCGGGTACAGTTGCTGCGGACATCGAAAAGTACCTCAAAAAGCAACCGCTAGACCCGAATGTACGCCTCACTTGGGGTGGTGAAATCAAGCGTCAGAAAGAATCTTTTGGGGCGCTTGGTACGGCTATGGGTATTGGTGTCATTTTGGTTTACTTGATCATGGTGGCGCTTTATGACAACTTTGTATATCCTTTTGTGGTCTTGTTCTCCATCTTGGTCTCCTTGGTTGGAGCCATATTGGCCTTGGCACTCAGCGCCTCCAATATGGGTATTTTCACAATGCTCGGGATGCTCATGCTTCTGGGGCTGGTGGCAAAAAATGCCATCCTGATTGTGGACTTCACCAATCACCTTAAAGAAAAAGGAATGAGTACCTATAGCGCTTTGTTAGAGTCCGTTCGTGAAAGGATGCGTCCAATCTTGATGACTACCATTGCAATGGTAATTGGGATGGTGCCAATTGCCACCGCTACAGGTGCGGGTGCCGAATGGAAAAACGGCCTGGCTTGGGTACTGATTGGCGGCTTAACCAGCTCGATGTTCTTGACAATAATTGTAGTGCCTATGATGTACTACACCGTAGACCGCATCAAGGATAAGCTCAAGTTCAAGCGCTTGGCCAAACTGACCGAAGAGTAAATCTTCAACGATATATTGAAATTTCAAAGAGGTGGCCTAGGCTGCCTCTTTGTTTTTGCGGTCTACATACAAATACACGCGGCGCGTCAGGTAAATATTGATGATAATCACCCCGACGACTACATAGCCTAAAAGATCAAAGTTCATGAGTGGTGCGCTCGGGCTGTACTGCCAAACAATTTTACCCCCAATGATTGCAGCAATGCCACCAGCTATTTGCTGTAAAGAAGCATTGATGCTCATAAATGCACCGCGGTCATGGAGTTCGGGAACAGAACTGGTGAGGGCCTGAGAAGGCACCATGCGCGCCATAATGCCGCCTATCATGAAAATGTTGACAATAATCAGCACAAAAAGGGTGGTTTCACCCAAGTGTACATAGACCAAAACGGAGGCAATCATGACAAGAGAAGCAGTCATGAAAAGCTGAAATTTATTGATTTTGTCTGCCAATATACCAATGAGCGGCATGATCATAAATGTGGAGAACCCAA
>JBIIZO010000199.1:0-2740 GCA_044346245.1 Crocinitomicaceae bacterium | reverse complement strand
CGTCGCCATCAGGACCTTTGTGTGTAGTAATTAACCAGTTTTGTTGACTCTGAAGGGTCGAGGAGAGTTGTTTTGGCGTCATTTAGTCGTTTTGCATGTGCTCGTCCTCTTCTGGATCAGGAGGGAATAATTTGGGTGCGTCCGATTTATTTTGAAGGCGATCAAGCATATCTTCTAATTGCGAAACTGATAAGTTTTTGGCGATTATTTTCTTGTCTTTGTCCAAAACGAATACTTTCGGGGTGGAATAGATGTCGTAGGTCTGCTGGTAATTGAGACTCTGCAAAGTAGTCGGCTTTCCTTTCTCACCGGGGTAGAGCGGTACTAATTTTTCTGGCGTGGCTTTGGCAATTTCATAAATGCTATTGGTAACGGCAACATTGATGAAAGTCAATTTGTTCTCTCGGATGTATTTTTTCCAGGCTTCAAAGTCTTTGCCTACTCCCTTACCTACAGCGTAAACTTCAATGTTTCGCGCTTTCCATTTTTCGGCATACAGCGTTTGAATTTTTGGTGTTACCTTTTTGCAATGACCACATTCTGGATCCCAGAAATAGAGAATGGTATATTCAGAATTGAGACTGTAGAAATCGAGCCATTTGGTATCAGAGGTATCGCGCATGATGAGATTTGGTGGCTTGATGCCCATCACGGTGTTCATTTTGTTGTCGAGGTTTTCGCAGAGGTCCTCGAATTTGTCTTCGGCTACCCAAAATGCTGGAGATTTGCCGCTGCCATCTTTGGTACAGAAATAACGCTTGAGCATGTAGTAATAGACTTTGTCCATACCCATAATTTCGCTTTTTCCGTAGGTAGAAGCAATCCAACCTACGCTGTATTCGTACATACGCGATTTCGGATTGAGGGTGTCGCAGAACGCAAATGCATATTTAATAATGGTGTCCCAATGTTGTATCATCATGGATTGACCAAAATAAAACTCGAGTTTGTTGGCAAAAATAGGGTTATTGACCAACGCATCGGTCTTGAAATCGACGTTGTCCCAATAGTGAGCAAAATAATATTTATAACGGAAGTTGGAGTCGAGCATTTTGCCGTTCGCATCTTTAGGAGGCTCTGGCACAACAACGTCTGTCGACATCTGGACAATTTTAGAAACGAGTTTTCCTGGATTGGCAGTTACTAAATTGGCTTGATACACTTCTACTTCTTTGCTGAGTGCATCGATTTGCGTGCCGAGTGTGGCGTATTGTGTGTCTTCGGGCTTGAGTTTGGCGCGTTCCTCAGAAAGCTTGGCTATTTCTCCCTTTTTACTGCTGATGAACTTCACGTAAGGGATGAACAATTTGTTCTCCTCAGATTTTTTGACGACCATGTTCGCCATAAAGTCTGGGCCTTTAGTTTCGAGCTGAATTTCTTCGTTGTTGTACACGAATTCAAAGTAGCGCTGACCGGGCAAAAACAAACCAACAATACCTGGTTTTTGCTTGGCGCCATCAAAGATAACCTCGCCATTTTTCATTTGGGCGGTGTCGGCATAGAAGAGTTTCGAACCAAAGTATTTAATTAAGTAAACTGTGGTATCTTTTTGATCTTCAACCTTCAAACGAATTTTCTGTGCGTGGAGTTGTTGGAGAAAAAAGAACGAAAGTAAAATAAATAGATTTTTCATGTTCAACTGTTTAGGTACGAAAATGCTTGATTTTAAGCTTCGCTCCTTCTTTTTAACATTTCTTTAACCAATTTTAACAAGTGCAGTAGCCAACAATTCCGAAGCAGTTGCAGGCTCTAGTGCCATAATTTGATCGTAGCGCGACAACCAAGTAAGTTGTCGCTTGGCATAGTTACGCGTGTGCTGCTTTATTTTCTCTATAGCCTCTTCCCTACCCATAGTGCCCTCGAAATAAGCAACAAACTCGCGGTAGCCAACTGTTTGTAAGGCTTGTAATAACATTTGTTCTGGAAAAAACTGACGTGCTTCTTGTTCGAGCCCTTCGGCAATCATGATATCAACGCGCTCGTTAATACGTTCGTACAAGCTAGCACGGGGCCAGTTGATGAACATGCGCGCAACATGCGGCGGGTCTTTTCGAGGTCCTTTACGAAGATCTAAATTGGATTTCCCTGTGAGCTCATTGATTTCTAGAGCCCTCATGAGCCGCGTAGGATTCATGGTGTCGATTTCTTGATAAAATGCTGGGTCTTGCTTAGCTAATGCGGATTGCAGTGCTACTAAACCATCGTTTTCAAAAACAGCTTGCCATTTACCCTGAACAACTGTGTCGTGCGGCAACGGATCCAGACCCAAAATGAGGGCATCGGCAAATAAAGCCGAGCCACCAACCAATACTACTGAGCCCTTTTCTTCGAGCAGCCGTTCTAAAATTGGTCTGGCCTGTACAACATAAGATGTAGCGTTCAATGGTTCTAGAATTGAATGAGAAGCAATTAGGTGCTGCTTTACTGCTGCCAATTCTGCTGCACTTGGCCTTGCAACACCAATGGCGAGTTCTTTGTAGAACTGGCGAGAATCGAAGGAAATGACTTCGGTTTGAAGGTGCTGAGCCAAGGCAATTGCCAAAGTAGTTTTGCCTGATGCAGTTGGGCCCTGAACAACAATTATGCGCTTCTCTGACATTTATTTCCAGCGCGCGTAAATTCCTAAGACTTTGGCCACATAAGAAGTGGCTTGCCCTCTATAGGCCCCACAGCGCACCAATTCAGAGCGATAAAACTGGGGCTCATCTAACTTATTGACCATTAGGGCCACGTTGCCATC
>JBIIZO010000211.1:0-2768 GCA_044346245.1 Crocinitomicaceae bacterium | reverse complement strand
ACCCTTTGTGCTGAAAATGCACCAATCATCCTCGAGTCTATGGACTTCCCAGATCCAGTAATCGGTTTGGCAATTGAGCCAAAAACGCAAGCTGACACAGACCGTCTTTCTATTGGTTTGTCTAAACTTTCTGAAGAAGATCCAACTTTCCGTGTCAACACCGACGAAGAAACAGGTCAAACGATCATCTCTGGTATGGGTGAGCTTCACCTCGAGATCATCATCGACCGTTTAAAGCGTGAATTTAAAGTAGAAGTAAATCAAGGTGCGCCTCAAGTTGCCTACCGCGAAGCCATTACTGGCGCTACTGAACACCGCGAAGTTTACAAGAAACAAACTGGTGGTCGTGGTAAGTTTGCCGATATCTACGTTAAAATTTCAGCGCAAACTAACGAGGAGAAAACAGGTCTTGAATTCATCAACAGCATCAAAGGTGGTAACATTCCACGCGAATTCATCCCTTCAGTTGAAAAAGGCTTCAAAGATTCCATGAAAAATGGTGTGCTTGCTGGCTTCCCTATCGACGCTATGGTTGTTGAGTTGTTAGATGGTTCTTACCACAACGTCGACTCCGACTCTTTATCATTCGAATTGTGTGCGAAAATGGCTTACCGTGCAGCTTTGAAAGCATGTAGCCCAATACTTCTCGAACCAATCATGAAATTAGAAGTCGTTACTCCAGAAGAAAACATGGGTGATGTCGTTGGTGACCTCAACCGTCGTCGCGGAATGATGAAAGGAATGGACGACCGCAATGGTGCGAAAGTATTGAAAGCTGACGTTCCATTATCTGAAATGTTCGGTTACGTTACGCAATTACGTACCATCACTTCAGGTCGTGCAAGTTCTTCAATGGAGTTTTCACACTATGCTGAAGCGCCAAGGAACATCGCTGATGATGTAGTAGCAAAATCAAAAGGTTAAGTCAAAGCATAAAAAGTTAAGCAGATGAGCCAAAAAATCAGAATAAAATTAAAATCTTACGATCATAACTTGCTCGATAAATCAGCAGAGAAAATCGTAAAAACAGTTAAATCTACAGGTGCTGTGGTAAGTGGTCCTATTCCACTTCCAACACACAAAAGAATTTACACCGTACTTCGTTCACCACACGTGAACAAAAAGGCGCGTGAGCAATTCGAATTGTGTGCCTACAAGCGTTTGATGGATATCTACAGCAGTTCTTCTAAGACAGTAGATGCCCTCATGAAGTTGGAGCTTCCTAGTGGAGTTGACGTAGAAATCAAAGTGTAATTTTTAACAACTAGTATATGCCAGGAATTATTGGACGCAAAATCGGGATGACTAGCATCTTTAGTGCTGAGGGCAAATCAATGCCATGCACAGTGATAGAAGCTGGTCCTTGTGTTGTGACGCAAGTCAAAACACAAGACAGAGATGGTTACGATGCAGTTCAGTTGGGATTCGGTGCTCGTAAAGAGAAAAACACCCCCAATGCATTAAAAGGTCATTTCAAAAAATCAAACACGGCTCCTAAAGCCAAGTTGGTCGAATTCAAAGGATTCGATTCAGCTAACCTAGGAGACACCATTGACGTTAACCTTTTCGAAGAGGGTGAGTTCGTTGATGTAACCGGAACCTCAAAAGGTAAAGGTTTCCAAGGGGTTGTTCGTCGCCACAAATTTGGTGGAGTTGGACAAGCTACACACGGTCAGCACAACCGTCTTCGTGCACCAGGTTCTATTGGTGCTTGTTCTTATCCTGCACGTGTATTCAAAGGAATGCGCATGGCAGGTCAAATGGGCAACAAACGTCGCAAGCAGGCCAACCTCCAAATTTTAAAGGTAATTGCAGACAAGAATCTCGTGATCATTAAAGGATCGATTCCAGGTGCAAATGGTTCAACCGTAACAATTGTCAAGTAATGAAACTGAAGATCTACGATTCAAAAGGTGCAGCTACTGCTAAGTCAGTAACCCTTGCAGACGAGGTGTTTGGAATTGAACCAAACAACCATGCTATTTACTTGGATGTCAAACAACATTTGGCTAACAAACGTCAAGGTACACACAAATCTAAAGAGCGCAACGAGATTGCTGGTTCTACCAAAAAACTCAAGCGTCAAAAAGGTACAGGTGGTGCTCGCGCTGGTTCAGCTAAATCTGGTACACGTGTAGGTGGAGGCCGTATTTTCGGACCACGCCCACGTAACTACCATTTCAAATTAAACGTGAAATTAAAGCGTTTGGCACGCAAGTCAGCATTTGCTTTCAAAGCAAAAAGCGACTCCCTAATGGTAATCCAAGACCTCAATATGGAAGCTAAAACAAAAGACTTCAAAGCGCTTTTGTCTTCTATGAAACTTGAAAACCAAAAAGTACTTTTTATCCTCGGTGACAAGACGGACAGCGTTTATCTGGCTGCGCGTAACCTTGGACGTGTAAAAGTCGTAACAGCAGATTCCTTTAACACATACGACGTGCTCAATGCATCAAAAGTGATATTGGCTGAAAGCTCAATTGAGAAAATTCAAACGATTCTTAACTAAGCGTTATGCAAACTATTATCAAGAAGCCGGTCATTACGGAAAAAGCAACAAAGTTAAGCGAGCTTTCAAATCGCTTTACTTTTGAAGTGGATCGTAAGTCCAACAAAATCGAAATTAAAAATGCCATCGAAAAGATGTATGGAGTACATGTCACAGATGTTCATACATTAAACTATGGTGGTGGGGTATCCTCTGTGAAGTACACGAATAAAGGCATTGTTGAGCAAAAAAGCAAACAATGGAAGAAGGCTGTAGTAAC
>JBIIZO010000198.1:0-2768 GCA_044346245.1 Crocinitomicaceae bacterium | reverse complement strand
TAGTCAATAGTACCTAATTCATTTTCGATTTCGCTCACCACTTTTTCTTGTTGGTCAATTTGCTGCTCAATTTGTTGGATTTCGCGCTGCGCTTTTTGTTGGGCTTTATCGATGCGTGGTTTACTTTGTTCGTTTGTTGCTACCTCTTTTTTGCGCTCTTTTGGTGCTTCTAGCACGCCTTCACTTGGTGTTTTATGTGTTTTGTAAGTGAGGTATTCATGCAAACTAAAGTGGTGGATCTTGACACCTTGATTTTCGATATCCCAAATGCGGTTGCTCAGGCCATCGACAAATTCGCGGTCGTGGGATACAATAATAAAGGTGCCTTCGTAATGCACGAGTGCCTCCTTGAGCACTTCCTTGCTCTGGAGGTCGAGGTGGTTGGTGGGCTCATCTAAAATCAAGAAGTTGGACGGGCTCAGTAGTAAACAGCACAATGCCAATCTGGTGCGTTCCCCTCCGGAAAGCACACCGACTTTTTTGTCGATGTCTTCTCCAGAAAATAAAAACGCTCCAAGTATGCTTCTCAGGTCTTTGCGCAAATCTCCTTTAGCGATGAGGTCTACAGTGTCGTAAATGCTGAGTTTCGGATCGAGTTTTTCTGCCTGGTCTTGGGCAAAGTAAGAAATCTGAACGTTGTGCCCGAGCATAACCTCTCCATCGTGGGTAATATTACTCATGATGGCTTTGAGTAAGGTTGATTTTCCGACGCCATTCGGGCCCAGTAGCGCAATTTTTTCCCCTCTACCAATTGTGATAGAAACTTCCTTGAACAAACAACGCGCGTCATAACTCTTACCGAGCTGATTGAGCTCCAACACCCATTTGCCGGGTTGAACCGCTAGAGGAAAGCGCAATTTAAGTTTGGCAACTTGGTCTTTTTCTACTGAAATGCGCTCTGTTTTATCGAGTTTCTTGATCAAAGATTGCGCAAATGCAGCTTTGTTTTTCTTGGCCCTGAATTTCTCAATTAATTCTTCCGCGTGCTTAATGTCTTTGTCTTGCTGTTTTTTTGCTTGTTCGAGTCTTTCCATTTCCTCTGCGCGCAATTCTTTATATTTTGAATAGGCGTAAGGGAAGTCAAAAATTTGCTGACGAGAAATCTCTAAAGTACGCGTACTGACATTGTCTAAAAACAAGCGGTCGTGAGAAATCAAAATAACTGCGCCTTCAAAACGCTGTAAATATTGCTCCAACCAACTGATCGAAATGATATCGAGGTGATTGGTAGGTTCATCCAGTAGAAGAATGTCTGGCGTGTTGACCAATATCCGTGCTAATTCTGCGCGCATTTTCCATCCGCCCGAACATTGGGCAATCATTTTTTCTTGATCGAGCACGCTAAAACCAAGGCCTTCGAGTGTGGCTTTGATTTTTTCTTCCCATTGATAGCCCTCCAGAACTTGAAAGCGGTGATTGAGGTCACTGAGTTCGTCGAGCATAGCTAAATAGCTTTCGGCTTCGTAATCGGTTCGAATGGTCAGTTCGTTATTGATGTGGTCTAGGCGCTCTCGAATTTCATTGAGCTGCTCGTTGGAGTAAAATAAGAAGTCGTAAACACTTTTGTCTGAATCGATATGGATATCCTGAGTCAGGAATCCCAACTTGAGGTTTTTGGACTGATGCACCTGTCCGTCTGATGGCTGTACGCTTCCCGATAAAATACGCAGTAAGGTGGACTTTCCAGCACCATTCTTTCCGACGAGCCCTACTTTATCTCCTTTGTTGATTTGGAGGTTGACATTTGAGAAAAGATATCCTTGTGGTAAAAAGTAACCGAGCCGTTCAAATTGTATCATGCCGCAAAGTTAATTCTTTCATGACAATATCAATTGGGGCATGATTTTTGTTTGCAAAAGGCAACAATATTCGGATTATTTGGTTATATTGTCAAACTCTTACTTAATTTAAATACATTTTCAACATGGGAAGACCTCCAACTAAACCAGCCAGACTACGCAACGGATTTTATATAGAAGTTAAATCACAAGGGTCTTCAGCTATTTTAATACGCAGAGATACGCGTGAGCAAATGCTCGTTGCTGCAGAAGATTACGCTCGAACCAAAAACGTCACTATCAAAGGAGAAATGCGCAATGACAAATGGATCGCTGAATAGCTACCGCTTCTCTTTTTGGATCCCGCTTTTCGCAGGCTTATTAATCCTGATCACTGTCTTTATATGGTCCGGATTCATAAGTTTGGCCAAAATCGATGGGTTTGCAGTGTTGCTCTTATTACTCGTCGCCCTGCGCAAGTGGTTTGCACTAGCCAGAACGAACAATAATAGAGTGGAGCGTATACAGCTATCTGCCAACGATCTTTTTCTTCTTCAACAAATCGTTCCCTCATTTAAAAATTGGACAACTCACGAGCAGCGCATATTAAAAGATCAAATCGGGCTCTACTTAGCTGAAGTGCAATTTAAAGGTGTCTGGACATCCAAAGCACAGTTTACCATAGGTGTGGCTGTTGCTTTGGCAACTTGGGACGACGGTTACATCAATAAACAACAATGGGTGTTGTGTGCTTCTGAAAACGATTCCTATTATATAGAGCAAGATCCAACAGCTCTATTAAAGACCCCAGTCTTTGCGTCTTCTGCAAAATCCCTTTCCTCGCTCCGAGACAGTGAATCTGTCTTGGCTTTGAAAAAGGTGATCAAAGGGCTTTAAGAAATACACCTATAAATCAATCAGTTAGATTTTTGATTGAAAAAAAAATAAAATTTCTTTCAAAAAAGCATTGCAGAACGAAAAAGAGTACAT
>JBIIZO010000197.1:0-2784 GCA_044346245.1 Crocinitomicaceae bacterium | reverse complement strand
GCCAAATCTTTGATAAAAAGATCATTGCCGTGAATAAACGAGACTTTATTGCCATCCGGGCTGTATTCAGCTAAAGTTTGAGGCGCGTGTTCAGCGTCGAGGGCCTCTAATTTTTGCGTGTTGAGGTCGTATAGAAAGTAAAACGCTTCAAAACTGCGGCGGTAAATTGCTTTTGGGGCGGTCCAGAGCAATACTTTTTGTTCGTTGGCATTGAATTCATAACCTGCCACTGCAATAGGTTGGTCGTTATATACCAAACTTGACTTCGGGACCAGCAGCTTGGTTTTTTCGAGTTGATCATCGGCAACAAGGCCCCTCACGATGTCGCCATTTTCATTCATTTCGACAAAATGCAAACCATCGTTCATCATTTGATACGAACTTCCCCCCTTAGCACCAAATTCATAATTGCGCCAAATGCGTTCTATACTTAGGTCTTGGGCAAACGATGTGATTTGCAGAAAAGTGAATACGAATAGATAAAATAAAGTCTTCATGAAAGGTGAATTTGATAACTAAAAAGGAATCCTAAAATTACACAGAATTCGATAGTAATTTAAAGTTCACATCCGCTTCACAAAGAAATGACCTCACTTTTTGTGAAAGACTTGCATTTTTAAATGTAAATGCCTTAAATTTGTCATAACTTTTTTATGACCTCCTTGACGCACTCTTTATGCTGAAACCATAAAAAAGAACTCATTAATCCTAAGCTGATTGTCAGTTGATTTAAACTTAACATCATGAAGCAAACACTACTTCTTTTTTCGTTTTTATTTTTTCTAGGTGCCAACGCGCAAAATACCTGCAGCGAACTTTTCATTTCTGAATACGTCGAAGGTTGGTCAAACAACAAGGCGCTCGAGATTTACAACCCTACCAATAACCCCATCGACTTATCAGGATACTTTGTGAGCCGTTATTCAAATGGATCGTATACGGCAAAAGTTTTAAATTCAGTTCAGTTATCTGGTATAATTCCTCCAAAAGGAGTTTATGTTGGTGTTGTTGAGAAATTAAACCCAATGGGTACGGATCAAGAGGCACCTGTTTGGGATTCACTACAAGCTAGAGCTGACGGCTTTTATTGCCCGGTTTATGACGTAAACGATGCTTGGTATTGGAATGGAAACGATGTTGTAATTCTAGCAAAAGGAATCTTACCTAGTAACCAACAACTTGTTGCTAACTCAACAAACGTTCCAGGTTTCGCGATCGTTGATATATTCGGTAAAATTGGTGACAATCCGGCCAATGAAACAGGTTCTTCTGCTGGTAACGACGGTGGGTGGTCTACGCAATTTCCGTATGTAACAGGATTGGGGACACTTGTTACCAAAGACCATAGCCTAATCAGAAAACCCGGAATATTAAAAGGTCAAACTGCCAACATTTCGTTTTTTGATCCATTATTAGAATGGGACAGCATCCCACCGGTAATTGTGCGTCTCGACGCTAATGGTGACACCCTTTACGGAACAAGCGGCAATCCTATTTTAGATGGCAACTGGTCTTCACTTGGTACGCACGAATGCGACTGCAATTCTATTGGCATCAATGCGCAAACCAAACAAAGCCCAAGCGTTTACCCGAACCCAAGCAATGGTCTTATTTTTGTCAAAACACAAAACGATGTGCGCAAAATTCAAGTTATTTCGGCGCTAGGCCAACAAATCAAAGAACTCAACATCTCTAGCGCTCAGCAAGTTGTAGAAATTGATTTAGACAACTACCACGGCGTCTATTTCTTGCGCTTAACTACTGTTTCAGGCGAACAAAGTTTACACAAAGTCATCATTCGCTAAGATGCGTCTCTTCTTATTCGTGCTGCTTGCAGCGCTCCCTGGTCTTGCTATAGCTCAGCAAAAAGGAAAGATTAGCGGAAAAGCTGTGATGTCTCCAGGTGAAATACCTGTTGCGGGCGCTAAAATCACACTCCTCAGTCAAGGAACTGCCATTACAAGGGTAGCTACCAATGATTTAGGTGCCTACGAACTACTCAATATTCCTTACGGCAAATACCAGTTGGTATTTTCTCTTCCCCTCAACGACACGCTGCGCTACGACATCCTATTGAACCAGGCTGCTGTAGTCCAAAACTTTAGCATTCGTGCTACCCAAGAAGAACGCGAAGTCCGCGTCATTGGCAACCTCGTTCGCGGTCAGAATGTTCCGGTGGCCGTCACCAAAATTGACACCAAAAAAATCAACGAAGAACTCGCCTCTCGCGACCTACCGATGCTCCTCAACGGTACGGCTGGCGTATATGCCACCAATCAAGGTGGCGGCGACGGCGATGCGCGCATCAATGTGCGTGGTTTCGATCAACGCAACGTGGGCGTCATGATAGACGGCGTTCCGGTTAACGACATGGAAAACGGCGCTGTGTATTGGTCCAATTGGTTTGGTCTCGATGCCATCACCTCCCAAATGCAAGTGCAGCGCGGTCTTGGCGCCACCAAAATCGCTATGCCATCTATAGGCGGAACTATCAATATCATCACGCAAGGCGTGGGTTCCAAAAAAGGCGGCAGCTTCAAGCAAGAATACGCAACCGGCAATTTCTTGCGCAGTTCGCTTTCTTACAACACAGGCATGACGCCATCTGGCTGGGGACTCACGCTCTCAGCATCATACAAACAAGGAAAAGGTTGGGTTGACGGCACACCCACCCAAGGTTTTTTTGGCTACACTAAAATTTCCAAGCGCCTAGACAAACACCTCCTCACGCTTTCTGCCTTTGCCGCACCGCAACAACACGGTCAGCGCTCCTACAACCAAAGC
>JBIIZO010000082.1:0-9623 GCA_044346245.1 Crocinitomicaceae bacterium | reverse complement strand
GCTTGCGCTTGATTTTGCCACTTCCAGTGATGGTGAATCGCTTCTTTGCACTGGATTTTGTTTTCATTTTAGGCATTTGCTTGCTTTTTTTTGAGTTAAACTTCTATATCAGCTTCTTATTTCTTTTTCGGGTTGATCATCAAGATCATTTTTTTACCTTCTAGTTTTGGTAGTTGTTCTACCGCACCGAGCTCAGCGAGCTCTTGAGCAAATTTGAGTAGTAAAATCTCTCCTCTATCCTTGAACACGATGGTTCTTCCTTTAAAGAAAACGTAGGCCTTAACCTTACTGCCTTCTTCGAGGAATTTTTTAGCGTGGGCTAATTTGAAAGCGAAATCGTGGTCGTCGGTATTGGGACCAAAGCGGATTTCTTTCAAGACAACCTTGCTTTGTTTGGCTTTCAGTTCTTTGCTTTTGCGCTTTTGGTTGTAAATGAACTTTTTGTAGTCCAGGATTTTACAAACCGGTGGCGTAGCGTTTGGAGAGATTTCCACAAGATCCATGTCTTGTTCTTCAGCCAAAGCAATGCCTTTGGCAACGCTCATGACCTGTGGTTCTTCTCCTTCGATAACAAGGCGGATTTCAGACGCAAAAATCTTTTCATTGATGCGGTGCTGAGCTGCCTCTTCTCTTTTTACAAATGGTTTTGAGTTTCTTCTCATTCAGTGGTTAGTTCAACTTAAGCCAGTTCTGCGGAAATTACTTCCTGAATCAAGTCCGCAAATTTGTTCAGGTCCATGCTGCCGTGGTCGCCGACGCCGCGCTGTCTGACGGAAATGGTGTCTGACTCGGCTTCTTTCTCACCTACGATGAGCATGAAAGGTACTTTTTTGAGTTCTGCGTCGCGAATTTTCTTGCCGATTTTCTCGTTGCGGTCGTCAATAAGTCCGCGAATATCGGAATTATTTAGGAATTCTGAAACTTTTTCTGCGTAGTCGTTGTATTTATCGGAGATTGGCAAGACGATAAATTGCTCAGTAGATAGCCAAAGCGGGAAGTCGCCGGCGCAGTGTTCGAGCAAGACCGCCACAAAACGCTCCATAGATCCAAACGGTGCACGGTGGATCATGACGGGGCGGTGTTTTTGGTTATCGGCGCCAATATACTCGAGCTCAAAGCGTTCAGGTAAGTTGTAATCGACTTGGATGGTACCTAACTGCCACTCCCGACCCAAAGCATCTTGAACCATGAAGTCGAGTTTCGGACCATAAAAAGCCGCTTCTCCGTAAGCCACAACAGTAGGCAATTCTTTTTCTGCTGCCGCCTCTATGATTGCTTGTTCAGCGCGCTGCCAATTTTCATCTGTACCGATGTATTTGGAGCGGTTTTCTTTGTCGCGCAGGGAGATTTGCGCTTTAAAGTTTTCAAATTTGAGCGTTTTAAGTACGTATAGAACAATGTCGATGACATTTTTAAATTCATCTTTTACCTGTTCTTGAGTACAGAAAATGTGGGCGTCGTCTTGCGTAAAACCGCGCACTCTTGTAAGCCCGTGAAGCTCTCCGGATTGCTCGTAGCGGTATACGGTACCGAACTCTGCAAAACGCGCAGGCAAGTCTTTGTACGAACGCGGCTTGCTCTTGAAAATTTCGCAGTGATGCGGGCAGTTCATAGGCTTGAGGTAAAACTCCTCGTTGGGATCTGGGGTACGAATCGGCTGAAAGGAATCGGCACCGTATTTTTCATAGTGGCCAGAGGTCACGTATAGTTCTTTGTTGCCGATGTGCGGAGTGATGACTTGTTGGTAACCTGCTTTTTTCTGAGCTTTCTTCAGAAAGTTTTCCAAGCGCTCGCGCAATGCCGTACCGTTGGGCAACCAAAGCGGTAAGCCCTGACCTACTTTTTGACTAAAAGTAAAGAGCTCTAGTTCTTTGCCCAGCTTGCGGTGATCGCGACGCTTGGCCTCCTCTACTCTTTCTAGGTATTCGGTCAGTTCTGCTTGCTTAGGAAAGGTAATGCCGTAAATGCGGGTGAGCTGCTTGTTTTTTTCGTCGCCACGCCAATATGCGCCGGCAATTGCGGTGAGTTTAACGGCTTTTACAAAACCGGTGTCGGGGATGTGTGGCCCACGACATAAATCGGTGAAATTACCTTGTGTGTAAAACGTGATGCTGCCGTCTGGGAGGTCGGCAAGGAGTTCGAGTTTGTAAGGATCTTTTTTTTCTTCAAAGTAAGCGATGGCCTCTGCTTTGGAGATTTCTTGACGCACAAAAGGGCTTTTGAGTTTAGCCAGCTCCTTCATTTTTTGCTCGATTTTTTCGAGGTCTTTCTCGGAGATGCTGTGCTCCATGAGGTCTACGTCGTAGTAGAAACCGTTGGTTACCGGCGGGCCAATGGCCAATTTGATGCCTGGATAATAAAACTCCAGTGCTTCAGCCATGAGGTGCGCCGACGAGTGCCACATGGTAGACTTACCCTCGACATCTGACCAAGTGAGCAGCTGCAGTGAGCAGTCTTGATTTAAGGGCGTGCTTGCATCTTTGACTTGGTCGTCTATGCGGGCGGCAAGTACATTGCGCGCAAGGCCTTCAGAAATGGATTGGGCCACTTGCATGGCTGTTGTTCCGGCCTCGAACGTACGAATGTTGCCGTCCGGAAAAGTAACTTGAATGGTCATAGCATAAAATAATGAGTAGCAAAATTACAAAAAAATGTGCGGATAATCGCTATTTATTGTGGCTACGGAGTGCAGTTTGGAGGTCGGCTTGGATGGCGCGAATTTGACTGCCCAGGCTGGCGTGGTCTAGTTGGATGTCGGGGAGTTCTCGGGAGATGTAAGAAACAAAACGCCAGATTTCAAGCACCTCTGAAACGTGGACATCAAAAGGCGCATACAAGGGATTGGTCGAGCTCAGACGGAGGATTTGCTGCTCTTGTAGCAAATTTTGAACGTATTTAAAGACAATGCCGTCTGCTTTAGTCACGACCACACAGGGTGTATTGGAAGGCATGCGCAACCAATCCTGTACAAACTCACCCACAACATAAGATCCGTGGACCACAGGTGGCATGGAGTCTCCAGCGATTGGGAAAGCTCGGTATTTGCGATCTTTAGATAAAAAAGGCAAACGCAAGGTTGGGAGCTCTTGGAGGTAATTAGGGTCGGCATAGCCGCTGGTATAGCCGGCACTCACTTTTTCTGAGATGAGCTCAATTTCTTCTTCGTTTTGCGTGTTGACAACCGTTGTGAGCACGCGCAAGTTTTGCCCGCTCGCCTCGCCTCGCCACGCACCTTGAAAAGCGTCGAGCTCAGCTGCGGGCAATTTGTCTAGGGGCTGAGACAAAAGCACTTCTAGCGGTAGCTTTTCGGATTGCGCCAACTGCAAGAGTAATTCAAGACTAGGCTGAGCCACTTCGTTTTCATAACCGCTGTATGTAGAGCGATTGAGACCGAGCGCTTGGGCCATTTCTTCTTGCGACTTGCCTTTTCTTTTGCGTAAAAACTTGAGATTCTGAGCGATGTGCATAATGCTAATACTTTGCTCAAAAATAAGCAAAATATCAATAACTCATCAAAATATTGGTTATTTTTTAATCAATGGAGCTGTTCGGCAAGTTATTGCGCTTCAAAGCGATAGGATATCCAGCCTGGCGCACTGCCCTCACCTGCGCTGAAGCGCGATAATTTGGCGTATTTCAAGGCTTGCTCGATCATGCAGGCGCTTGCATTTTTACTTTTGGCGGCAATGTAATTGGCTACACTCACCTTTCCTGCTGAATTGACTTCAATTTGCAAATACACCAAACCCGCCGCATTGAACCCACAGGTGTAGCCTGGGTTTCTGACATACCAAGTATTGCCTTCGTAAGCACTGCGCTTATTGACACTGAAATCTACCATGACAGCTCCTGCATATTGATTGGCTTGCGCAGCGCGGTTGGTATTGGTTTCTTGGGGTGTTTGACCTTGCTGCTTGAGCTGCGCAATGCGTTTATTGCTTTCTTGCACAATGCGCTCACGGGCAGCAGCCCCGCCTGTTTGGGCAAAAACTTGGGCCTCAAAGTCGCGGGCGGTTTGTTCCGGGTTGCCCTGACTAGCGCCCCCTGTTTGCGTAGACCAATTCTCGTCGGAACGCGGACGCGTGTCGTTGGCATCGCGAGCCACACTTCTCAACGAAGCATTTTGTTGCGCTACTTCCATCTCTTGACGGAGTTGCGCTTTTTCTTCTTCACTAACGTCTTCTAAAGCTACTTCGTAAAGCGCCTCATCAGCAAGTAACTCTTCTTTTTTAACGGTGGTGAGCTCCAAATAGACAAATGAGCCCACATACAAACTCAGCACAACAATCAATGCTTTGAGGTAATGTTCGGACTGGATTGGTCTTGGATTCATGGCTTGCGCATCAGGATTTTTTGGTCTGCAATCAGGTAATAGACTAAACCATCAGTGGTACTGAGCTGAAATGCGCTTTGGTCAAAACGCACAATGCGTTGATAGTCGCAAGCAATAATTGGTGTACCATCGGTCGCAAACAAGCCCAAACCCTTCTCGTTTTCCACTAAAAAATAGTTCGTTTCTAGTCTTTTAATTGTTTTATATTCAGTATTTAAAATCCATTTACCTAAAGTATCTATCAAGCCTAATCCGCCCTGCTGCTCAACCAAATAACCAAAAGGTGCAAAAGGCGTAATTTGCGCATTGTTAAATGGCAGCACCACCTTGGCATCGAGGTTTAGTAAACCCCACTTCCCGCCTTGCTGCACCGGCCACAATCCTCCCCAAAAGGGCTGAGCAGCTTCATATGCATTTTTGATCAGTATTTTTCCTTTGACATCCATGAGACCTAGTTTTCCAGCTTTGGCGCAAACGGCATAGCCATCATTAGTAAAGAAAGCCAGCTCAGGCGCAGTCAAAAACCATTCCAATCCATTAAATTCTAGGCGCTTGCCTGTAGTATCAAAATAAATTAGGCTTTTCCCTTGCTTGGCGATCAAAAGCGCTGTAGTTGAAGCGAAGAAAACCTCATCGTATTTGGGGGCCAAAATCACTTTTCCCTTTTTATTGAGCCCGACTTTGCCATTTCGTTCGCTGCGCTCAAATAGCGCGGGCTTAATCGGTTCTACAGGCGTCACTTGCCAGTCAAATGCGCTCAAGGTTTGCTGGAGTTCCTCCCATTGCAGCGGGGTTTGCTGCAAGAACTGACCTTGCGCATCGAGCAAGAGATAACCACTGCTGTCTTCTAAAATGAATCCGCCTTCATTCGGCGAAATATCGAGGTATTTGAAGGCGACAATAGGCTCGTTGCGCTTATTGATGAGTCCGTAGCGGTTATCTTTGGATACGATTGCCAATCCTTCGTAAAACGCACTTGCTTCCTCATATTGCGCGGCAATCAGCACGGTGCCTGCGGCATCCATGTAGCCATATTTTTGAGCTTCTACAAAAGGATACATGCGTTTGAGTAGTAGTTCTCCGTCTTTTTCTAAATCTTCGAGGAAAGGATAGTCGGGATACGTGCGCTTGAATGCGGCGAGCTTCTCCACACTATACGTTTGCATGTAAAGGCGGTAAATTTGTTTCCAGGCGGTGGCAACCTGAGGTGCGCTAGGATAAGCTTTTATAAAATTTGCAAAAGATTCAAGTGACTCAATTTGACTGTACTTCTTGTAAATCCGCTCCCAAGACTCCTCAACATAAGGACTCTTTGGATGAGCTGTAATAAAATCGATCAATTCTGTCTCGGTATCGTGTTGCGTCCGTTCTTGATACAACAGCACTTCAAAGCTTGCGTTTGCTTTTGGTTGCTGCACTGCATGCGGATACATGACGATAAACGCCTGCATGGCAGCGGAACTTTGCGCACGCACTGCTTGATCAAAAGCCAGCGAATCGCGCAAGCCAACAACTATTTTTTGGTATTCAGGGTACTTTTGGCTGTAACGTTCCATGAATAGCTCAAGCGCTGCAATTTGAGGCGCACTTGTGACCAATTGCAATTCTTTTGTAGCCAATTGATCGAAAAGAACTTTGGTGGTGGTTTCTTGGATGGCTAAATCGCTTTGTAATTTCTCTTTCGACTTGCTGTCTAATAAAGGATAGCTATGCTCAAATTTAGAGAGATACGCAAACGCGCTATCTGCTCGATAACAAAATGGCGTGAGGTAATACACAGCCCATCCGTAACTGGCCGCAACAGGTGCTTTAAGGAGTTCTTTTTGCAAAAAAACCTGCGCCAAACCAAAATTATTTTGCTGTATAGCCAACAGTGCCTTCTGGGTATTTTTTTGCGCAAAAACAACCAATGAAAAGAAAAGGAACAACGACAAAAAGATGCCTTTTCTCATTGCTTCAACAAGGCTTTAAGATGATCAGGGACCTCACAAACTGGAATGAGCTGCATTTTATGAAGGTTTGCACGGTGATAACGTGTATAAATATCTAAAACATCTTTTTGACGACCTGAAAGCGCACTCGGATCACCGTTATAAGTCATGGCCCATTCAAGCTCTGGGTAAGTTGCGCCGATTTGATCTTCGTCGGAGCGGCCGTCTTCCCACAAGCCATCGGTAGGAGCTGCATTTTGGATGGATGCAACGATATCTAATGCTTTGGCCAGCGCAAACACTTCGGTTTTCATGAGATCGGCAATTGGACTGAGGTCTACCCCGCCGTCGCCGTATTTAGTATAAAAGCCCACTCCGAAATCTTCGACTTTATTGCCTGTACCCGCAACCAAACAAGAATTGGC
Source organism: Crocinitomicaceae bacterium (assembly GCA_044346245.1). GTDB lineage: Bacteria > Bacteroidota > Bacteroidia > Flavobacteriales_D > Crocinitomicaceae > UBA952. The sequence continues at coordinate 2,934 of JBIIZO010000082.1, read as the reverse complement.
TTGCGCAACGGCATATAGTGTGGTCATGCGCAAACGCGCACGGGTGTTGGCCATGGCGAGCGCATGAGAAGTGGCATTCGCAGGTAGCGCCGCGCTGAGCGTTTCAAAAGAAGGCGTGAGGTCTATGGTTCGCAGACTGACATTTGCAAAACGGCTTTGCAAGTCTTGCATGTGTTCGCCTGCGCGATCAAATTCCGCTTTGGTTTGGCGAATGGGCATGGTTACACAAATAGTGGGGGCTCCCGTGAGTGCACAAAGTGTGGAAGTAACGGCAGAATCGATACCGCCCGAAATACCGACCACAAAACCCTTTGCGTGCGCTGTTTGCAGGTAAGTGCCTAGCCAACTAGAGATATGTGAAGCGAGCGCATGCATTTGCTTAAAATAACAACGTGAATTTCAGGTGTGCTTGATTCAGGGTTGCTTGGTTTCTAAAATAAGTTTCAGCTTGCGTAGTTTGGTCGAGCGTGAACAAAGTATAGTTTTGCTCTTTACCGGTGAGGTGCAAAGGCATGAACCCATAGCTGTAACCAACTTCTGCCACCAAACAAGTGGATCCTGAAAAATTCCATTCCACACCCGCACTGATTCCGAGGTTTGCGTTGTAAAAAAAGAGGTCTTTACTGACTTTCATGCCTAAGTTTTCTTCGGCTGAACCATTGATACTACCCGCAAATGGCACAACATACCCTTTGTCGTCTACGGTATTGGTGAGTAAAAAACGGTTGCGCAAACCAAAGTGCAAAATGCCGCGGTAAGCACCGATGAAGTCCGTTCTGAAGGTAAGACCAATAGGTAGGGCTAAATAAAGTGGTTCGTAGGTGCGTTCGGTGAGATTGAAAAATAAGTCGGTAGAAACTGTTTCTCCTTTGGGCTTGATTTGCTTGTCGGTGAAGCGGTAAAAAACGTCTTGGTCGCTGACGTTGTAACTGATGCGATCGATGTCGAATTCTACGCCACCACTGAGCGCAATATTTTGTGATTCTTTGGAGGCTTTGGTGAAAGAAACGCCAAAGGAGGAAGAAAAACCGGGGAAACTCCCCAACAGGTTGGTGCCCATCTTCGGAAAATTGAGCCCTACTGACCCGGTAACGCCGCCTTGAAGTTTCTTTTCAGAGACAGCCTGAGCGAAAGAAACAGTGTTTTGACCTAAAAAGAAGGCACAAAATAAAAAGAGTTGAAAACGCAGTGATTTCATGTTGCCTGATTAATGTTAATTTTGAACAAAAATAACAATATTCATGATACGCAAGCTCAGTCTTCTACTCCTGCTCATCGGTCTTTACGCCTGTCAGTCCGACCCCTATCAGGTAGATTTAGATAGCGCCAAGCATCATGTCAGCTACCAAAACCTCGACTCCTCTTTTCGTTACGCACATATCAATGAGCAAAGACGCTTGATCAAAGCCCTGCTCGTATCTGATTTCGACCTCTCGCAGTTTTGTTTCCCCTATGCTTTACAGGTCTCAACGCAATCGGACAGCGCATTCACCAACGGACTAAAGCGTGCTTTTTCCCAACCTTTCAATCAGCAAGTTTTTTCGGCCTTAGACAAGCGTGCTAAATGGCGCATGAAAACATTCCAGCAAATTGAAGCCGGACTCAAAAGACTCTCCCTACTCGCCCCCAAAGTACCTCTTGCCAAAAGTGTTGATTTTACCTACACGCAATTTGCAGCCAGCGCCTACGCCTCTTCAAAAGCAATTGTTTTGGGTCAGGAACGCTATTTAGGCACCGACCACCACATTATTGCTTCGCTGCCTCCTCAGCAATTTTACGACTGGATCAAAGAAGGCATGGCACCGCAATATGCAACTTCTGATGCTTTACTCATTTGGCTCGGCACCAACGTTTTAAAAACCACCGACGAAAACTTTGCCAGCGAAATGATCCGCTGGGGCAAGCTGCTCGCTATTTTAGAAATCATCAGCCCTGAAGTCAAGCTGCACAATCATTTGCGCTACAGCGAACAAGATTTCGAGTGGGCGCTCAAGGCCGAACGCGGCGTTTGGGAATACCTCGTAGACCAACAATTGCTCTTCAAAACCGAACAAGAACTCAACATGAATTTCTTAAATGAAGGCCCCTACACCATTGGCTTGCCACAAGAAAGCCCAGATCGCATGGGGCGCTTCTTAGGTTACCGCATCGTAAAGCAATACATCGACGCCTACGAACCTTCCATTCCAGCTTTGCTGACACTACCTTATCACCAAATTCTTAAAAAATACGAAGTACCCCAATGAGTGAAATTGTCAAAACCTCCGAAATCAGCATACAAGTAGGCCTCAATGAAAACCTTTTGCCCCTGCGCATGCTGTGGTCGGCCAGCGATGGCCAAATTGAAAACGCCGAGGCTGCTGCCTTTTTGCTGTCTATCTGGGATCCGAAGTCTAAAAACACCATGAAAATCGACCTCTGGACCAAAGACATGACCATCGAAGAAATGAAGCAATTCTTTCACCAATCTTTGCTCACCATGGCAGACACCTTCGAAAAAGCAACAGGCGAACACCTCATTTCTGAAGACCTCCGCGACTACTGCTACCATTTTGCAGATAAAATGAATATCCTGCCCGAATAATGGAATTCTTGCTCCAAAAAATGAAAACTGCTCAAGCTGAGCAGGTACAATATTGGTTAGGCGACGGCACGCAAGAAGTCAATCTGAATGCCTTAATCGGACAAAACATTTCTTTTCGCTTCACTGGTGCTATTTTTTGCCGGGAATGTCAAAAGAAAATCAACAAATCTTTTGGAGAGGGCTTTTGTTTTAGTTGCTTCTCAACGGCTGCCTCGGCAAGCCCTTGTATTTTGCATCCTGAACTTTGCCAAGCGCACTTAGGCTTAGGCCGAGACCCCGATTACGAACAAAGACACCACAACCAGCCCCATTACGTTTACCTCGCCCAAACCGATCAACTCAAGGTGGGC
>JBIIZO010000081.1:0-9640 GCA_044346245.1 Crocinitomicaceae bacterium | reverse complement strand
TTAACTTCTTCTAATTTTGAAACCTCAGATAAAATGCATGATCAATAGAAATATTTTAGTCATATGCTGCCTTGTTATGCGTTTTGCCAGTCAGGCTCAAAACACTATCGACGACCAAATCCATGGTTGGGCGGTGTATCAAGGCAATCACAAGCTCAATAGTAAACTTGACTTACACACGGAGTATCAATGGCGCAGAGCAGATGGTTTTGCCAATTGGCAGCAGTCTTTGGCCCGCGTTGGGCTTGATTACCGCCTGAACCCCAACTGTACATTTTCTGGAGGATATGGTTGGATCATTAGCTTTCCATACGGTTCTCAACCAATTGCTACCCAAACGCAGGAGCAAAGGTTGTGGCAACAAGTGAACCTCAAGGCGCAGTATGGCGCCATTCAAATACAGCATCGTTATCGCTTGGAACAGCGCTGGATCGACACCATGTTTCGCCAGCGCATTCGTTACCGCGCGCAATGCATTATACCCTTACAAAAAAGCTACCTCGCACAAGGAAAAGGGCTCTTTTTGAATGTCAATGATGAGGTTTTTCTCGGTTACGGAAAGGGAATCGGTAAAAACATTCTGGACCAAAATCGCTTCATTGCCGCTGTTGGCTATAAGTTTGATGCAAATTTGAATATTCAGTTGGGATACTTGAATCAATTCGTCATTAAAGCGAATGGGGTTCAAATGGAGCGAAATCATACCCTATGGACATCCGTTGTGTACAATATTGACTTCACCAAGTAGTTTTGAGGGACATTTTATGTCGATGAAGCCACTGTAAAAGGCGGCTTTTTTTTATCTTTCAAGAAAAAAAACTTGAAAAGAAGAGATTTCATCCAAAAAACAAGTGTAGTTGGTGCCGGTGCTTTGTTGCTCCCTCAACAAGTGCTTTCTTTTGATTCAGGCAGCAAAACGCGCGTTCGTTTGGGCTTTATTGCAACCGGCTTTCGCGGCCAAACACACATAGAGGAAATGCTCAAGCGCTCAGATGTAGATATCGTCGCGCTTGCTGATCCGGATCCGCGCATGATCAAAGATGCGTTGGCTTTAATTGAAAAAGCAGGGCGTCCTGCGCCTGCGGTTTATCAAAATGGCCCTGAAGATTACCACAACTTACTCGCCCGAACAGATATTGACGCCGTATTCGTTTCTTCTCCATGGGAATGGCATTTGCCACATGGCATTGCTGCCATGAAAGCGGGTAAAATTGTCGGGATGGAAGTAGGGGGCGCCATGAAATTAGCCGATTGCTGGGCTTATGTCAAGACTTCCGAACAAACTAAAGTGCCCATCATGCCATTAGAAAACGTGTGCTATCGCCGCGACGTGATGGCCATTCTAAATATGGTGCGCAAGGGCTTCTTTGGTGAAATCGTACACGCACAAGGCGGCTACGAACACGACCTGCGCGGCGTGCTCTTCAACGACGGCAAAAGTGCCTACAACTCAGGTGTTGAATTCGGTGAAAAAGGATACAGCGAAGCGGCGTGGCGCACCAATCATTACCTGAACCGCAACGGCGAACTTTACCCCACACATGGTTTAGGACCCGTCGCCACCATGCTCGACCTCAACCGCGGCAACCGCTTGGTGCGCCTCAGTTCTTTCTCGAGCAAAGCGCGCGGCCTACACGAATATATTGTCAAGCATCCGAAGGGCGGTGAAAATCACCCCAACGCGCAAATTACTTTCAAGCAAGGCGATGTCGTGACTACCCATTTGCAATGTGCCAACGGTGAAACCATCATCCTGACGCACGACACCAGCTTGCAGCGCCCTTATAATTTGGGTTTCAGGGTGCAAGGAACCAAAGGCATTTGGCAAGATTTCGGCTGGGGCGACCCCGAACAAGGTCACATATATTTTGAAGATGCCATGAAGCATTCGCACCGTTGGGACAACACCAAATCTTGGCTCGAGGCACACGACCACCCATTGTGGAAACAAAATGCCGCCGCTGCCGAAACTTCTGGCCACGGAGGCATGGATTATTTTGTAGACAACGCATTTATTGAGTGCATCAAACAAAATCAACCTTTTCCGCTGGACGTCTATGATTTAGCGGCTTGGTATGCCATTACGCCACTCAGTGAAAAGTCAATTGCTGAAAATGGTGCCCCGCAAGAAATTCCTGATTTTACGAAAGGTGCCTGGAAAACACGTAAACCTATTTTTGGCTTCGATGCAAACTACTGATACCGCGTTAGTCATTTTGGCGGGTGGCTTGGGTTCGCGCTTTGGCGGCGCCAAGCAAATTGAACCCTTTGGTGCACAAGGGCATTTTCTCTTTGAATATGCTTGTTACGACGCCATGCAAGCCGGTTTTCAGAAGGTTTTTATCATTGTTCGGCCCGGCATGCAAGAAATTGTGTCTGAACAACTCAATCGTTGGATGCACGCACAGCGCTACGAAATCATCATTCAAGAACAAACCCGCACCAAACCATGGGGAACTGCCCATGCCCTGCATTTTCTGTACGGCAAATGGGAGGGCGCTTTTTTGGTGCTCAATGCAGATGATTACTACGGCCCGTCTATTTGCCAGCGCGCTATTGAATTGGTTCAAGACGGTGTTGCAGCTGCTGCGTTGGCCTTTGAACTTGGCCCAACCCTCAGCCCGCATGGGCCTGTGGCGCGAGGTATTTGTCAAAGCCAAAATGCCTATCTCAGCACGATAGAAGAAGTATTGAAATTAGAGGATAAAAATGGTTTGATCACCGATGAACACGGACGTGTATTTCCTTCAGATACACTGATTTCAATGAACGCTTGGTTGCTTTCGGGTACCTTCTTAGCGCACTTAGCTAGCAAAGTACAAACATTTTTACAGCTCAATCAAGGGAATGAACAAATCGAGATTTACCTCCCTAAGGTGCTCCATGAAATGATTACGGAAGGGAGTATGCAGATCAAAGTAGCAGCCATGCCCTCCGCTTGGTTTGGCATCACGTATGCCGCAGATTTGGCACTTGCCCAAGCAAAAATCCATGCACTTGAAGGCGCACAGTATCCACTTGAATTCCCTTTATGGACATAAGAAGTTTGTTGCAGACGCATTGGGATCTTTCTCCTTCTCAAGTGGTGCCCATTACCGAAGGCTTGATCAATCAGACCTGGTTGGTAAGGACTGCTGCCGCGGATTACATCCTTCAGCAAATCAATACCGAAGTTTTCAAGGAGCCTGCAGTGCTTCAACAACAATTAGTTGACCTTTCCGCATCGATCCAATTGCCTTCTTTGGTTCCGCTTGATTATTGTCTTATCTCTAAAGGAGCTGCGCTAACTCAGGTGGAGGGAAAGACTTTTCGTTTGTTAAAGGCGATATCGCCAAGCACGACACTACAAACTGCAACTGTCCAAAATGCGCGGCTTGCAGCTTTGGCGCTGCTCGAATTTCAAGCGGCGCTGGGGTCAGTTTCAGTAGAAGAATGGAAATCGCCAATACCCCAGTTTTTAGAAGTGGAGTTCAGGCTGACATCCTTTGGGAAAGCCAAATTGCTGGCGCGAGAACCGAGAAAGGAAAAGGCCGCAGCGCTCATGTCAACATTAGAAGCAGATTGGGCAGCACTCTTGGCTTGGAAGCAGCTATCCGATGAAGCGGAGCCAGTTTTGATCCATGCCGACCCAAAATTGGGCAACTTTTTATTTCATCCAAATGGCAAGCAGGTGAGGGCACTCATCGATTGGGACACCATTCAGCTCGGCAGCCCCTATTACGATTATGGCGACATGATCCGTTCTTTTTGTAGCCACGGAGAAGACGCTGCCGAGCATGCGCAGTTGTTCAAGGAAGAAATTTTTGAAGTTTTGGTGGCGGCTTTTGCGGTAGATGAATCCAAACTCTACACGGCAGCTAGAGGGGTAATTTTGGTACAAGCACTGCGCTTTTTGACCGATTACCTACAAGACGACCGCTATTATAAAGTCAAGGATGAGGAGCATAACCTCAGGCGCACAGCCAATCAGTTGCGCTTGGCCTCAGAATTGAAAAACTATTGGCTTACCACTCGTAGGCCAACTCACTGAGCCACTTATCTTGGCAGCGGAGTGTTTGCTCGATGAGGTCGCGCACGCAGGTTTTACCCCCTAAAAATGGACTTTGGTAGTGAACGCTGGCCTTGACATCGCTCACGGCATCTTGCGGACACGCAGCCACGCCAGCTTTGCGCAAGACGGGAATGTCTGGGATGTCGTCGCCCATGTACGCGATTTCGTGGTCAGAAAGCGCATATTCGGCTTTGATTTGCTCGTAGCGCTCGAGTTTGTTGCGCGCACCTAAATAAACGTCATGGACACCCAAGCCCATTAATCTTTTTTTCACTTCTGGCGATGACCCTCCTGTGATGCAAAATATTTTGTAGCCCATCTTGACAGCGTATTGCACCGCGTAGCCATCTTTGGAGTTGAGCGCACGTACGATTTCGTCGTTGATGAGGTATACCTTGCCGTCGGTAAATACGCCGTCGACATCAAAAATAAAAGTGGTGATGTCGTTGAGTCTTTGTTTGTAGCTAAGCATGTGAAAAGAGATCTTGAATTCTTTTGGTCAGACAATCGTAGACCGCTAATTGTTCTGGATTGAGTGCGGCGCGGTGGCGATCAAGGGTATTTTGATCGTGGCGCAAGGCTGGGCCGGTTTGTGCGTGCTCGGGGCCAAGCAAAATAGCTTTGGCGATGGTTTCGTTGAGCAACGGATAAATGGGGGTCATGTCTAGGTTGGCTTCGGCGAGTATTTTGCTGGCCTCTAGCAATAAGAGGTTCCCAAAATTATTGACAAATACACCTGCCAAATGATACTGAGCGCGTTGGGCTGAGCCGCAAACTTGAAACTGGGCGCCTAGTTGTTGTAAAAAGGTGCTGATGCGTTGCATTACGAGGTCGTTTTTACCTTCGATCATGAAGGGAATATCTGAAGCGAGGAGGTCTCGACCTTTGGAAATACTTTGATACGGGTAACACACGCCGAGTTGTTGGTGTGCAAAAAGCTTGATGCTCGGGCTGCCGGCAGTGTAGGCTGCAATTTGCTGCGGTTTTAACTGTGCAATGATTTCGGGTAGGGCGTCGTCAGAAACACAGAGCAAGATGAGCTCTGCATGGAGTTCCGAAAGCTGCGCTACGCACAGGGTATTGTATTTAACTGCAAGTTGCGCCCCGAGTGCTTGGTTGCGTGCATAGAGGCCTGCAATTGGAATATCGGCTGCATTTGCCAAGCGCAACAAGGTTTGCGCAACTTTACCAGAACCAACAATGCCAATTTGTATTGCCTGCATTTATTGTCCGTGACACTGTTTGAATTTCTTACCGCTACCACAAGGGCAAGGGTCGTTGCGGTTGATTTTCACCTCCGCTACTACTGGTTGCTTTTTCTCGACTTCTCTTGATTGCTCGTTTGTGCTTTGTCGTAGTTGTTTTGGTGGTCTTCTTGGTTGGTGCTTTGGATTTGTTGTTCTACGGGAACGTCCATGCGCATGAGCAAGTCTAGCGCTTCTTCATTGAGGCGATTGAGCATGCTGCGGAAAAGCTCATAGGATTCCAGTTTGTAGATGACAAGTGGGTCTTTTTGCTCGTATTGGGCATTGCGCACTGCAGAGCGGAGGTCGTCCATTTCTCTGAGGTGTTCTTTCCATTCGTCGTCGATTTTGCTCAATAGTACGTTGCGCTCAAAGTATTTGCTGATGACGCGTCCTTCGCTTTGGTAAGCTTCTTCGAGGTTGACGATGAGTTGCATTTGGCTGCGGCCATCGGTGAGCGGGAAAACGATGTTCTTGTATTGCTGAGACATGGTTTCAAAGACGTGCTTGACCTGCGGATAAGCCATGCGCGCAATTTTTTCGCACTTGCGGTCGTAGGCCTCGCGGAGCGCTGCATAAACGCGTTCGGTGAGTTCGGACGTGCTGAGCTGCTGGAAAGTGGCTTCGTCTACTGGTGTTTCGATGCCGATGAGGCGCAAGAGCTCGAGTTCGAATTCTTGGAAAGGTAATTTGGAGCAAGTTGCTACGGTGTTTTCGCAATGATCGTAGAACATGTTGTCGATGTCGATGTCGAGGCGGTCTCCGTAGAGCGCGTTTTTGCGCTTGCGGTAAATGGCCTTGCGCTGGGCGTTCATGACGTCGTCGTATTCTAAGAGGTTCTTGCGCATCCCGAAGTTGTTCTCTTCAACTTTTTTCTGAGCGCGCTCAATGGATTTAGAGACCATTCCGGCAGTAATGACTTCGCCTTCTTTGAGGCCCATGCGGTCCATGATAGATGCAATGCGCTCTGAACCAAACTTGCGCATGAGGTCGTCTTCTAAAGAGACAAAGAAACGTGAAGATCCAGGATCGCCCTGGCGACCAGCGCGTCCGCGCAACTGGCGGTCTACGCGTCGGGAGTCGTGGCGCTCGGTGCCAATAATGGCCAAACCACCAGCTTCTTTTACGCCCTCGCCGAGTTTGATGTCGGTACCGCGGCCCGCCATATTGGTGGCAATAGTGACCGTTCCGGCAGAACCTGCATTGGCTACAATTTCAGCTTCTTTTTGGTGGTATTTGGCGTTGAGTACTTGGTGCGGAATTTTTTTCATTTGGAGCATGCGCGAAAGCAACTCAGAAATTTCTACGGTAGTGGTACCCACAAGTACTGGCCTTCCTTTGGAAACGAGGTCTTCGATTTCGAGGATGATGGCGTTGTATTTTTCGCGGGCAGTTTTGTAGACGAAGTCGTCTTGGTCTTTGCGCGAAATAGCACGGTTTGTCGGGACTACCACCACATCGAGTTTGTAGATGTCCCAGAATTCGCGCGCTTCGGTTTCTGCAGTTCCGGTCATGCCCGCAAGTTTGTGGTACATGCGGAAGTAGTTCTGCAAGGTAATAGATGCATAGGTTTGGGTAGCAGCCTCTACGGTGACGTTTTCTTTGGCTTCAATGGCTTGGTGTAAACCGTCGGAGTAGCGTCGGCCTTCCATGATACGACCTGTGGATTCGTCTACAATTTTGACTTTGCCGTCCATGATCACGTATTCCACTTCTTTTTCGAAGAGGGTGTAGGCGCGCAAGAGTTGGCTCACGGAGTGAATGCGCTCCGATTTGATGGCGTATTCACGAACCAAAGCATCTTTGCGCTCAAGGTAGGCTTCTTTTTCTAAGGCTTCTTTTTGTAGTTTGGCAATTTCAGCGCCGATGTCTGGCATGATGAAGAAATCGCGGTCGTCTTTGCCCGATACGAGGTCAATACCTTTATCGGTGAGTTCGATGGAGTTGTTTTTTTCGTCGATGACAAAGAACAAATCGAGGTCGATTTTCTTCATGTTTTTGCCTTGTTCGGCCATGTAGAAATTTTCGGTCTTTTGGAGGTGTACTTTGATGCCTGGCTCAGATAAAAACTTGATGAGTGCTCTGTTTTTGGGCAAGCCGCGGTGTGCGCGCAACAAGGCAATACCGCCTTCTTCGAGGAGGCGTTTTTGTTCGTTTTTGTCTGGGTTGGGTTCGTTGATAACGCTCAGCATTTTTTTGGCCTCGTTGAGACACTGCTGTACAAAAGCGCGCTGTGCTTCTACCACGCGTTCGATGCGCGGCTTGAGTTCGTGGAACTCGTGTTCGTCGCCTTTTGGTGTTGGCCCAGCGATGATGAGTGGTGTACGGGCGTCGTCAATTAAGACGGAATCGACCTCATCGACAATGGCAAAATGGTGCTTGCGCTGCACGATGTCGTCTACGTGGCCCGCCATGTTGTCGCGGAGGTAGTCGAAGCCAAATTCGTTGTTGGTGCCGAAGGTGATGTCGGCCATGTAGGCTTGGCGTCGGCGCTGAGAGTTGGGTTGATGTTTGTCGATGCAGTCTACGCGTAAACCATGGAATTCGTAAAGCGGGCCCATCCATTCGGCATCTCGCTTGGCGAGGTAGTCGTTGACGGTAACCACGTGAACACCTTTGCCAGAAAGGGCATTGAGGTAAACGGGTAGGGTAGCAACTAAGGTTTTTCCTTCACCGGTTTGCATTTCGGCGATGTTGCCGCGGTGTAATACGGCACCACCCATGAGCTGCACGTCATAGTGCACCATTGCCCATTTGATTTTGTTACCGGCGGCAGTCCATTCGTTGTGCCAAATGGCGCGGTCGCCGTCGATGCTGATGCCGTCTCGGGCTGAGGCAAGTTGGCGATCGAGGTCGGTGGCGCTCACGTTGAGTTGGCCGTTTTCGGCCCAGCGACGCGCAGTTTCTTTCACTACGGCAAAGGCTTCTGGTAAAATAACAAGTAATTCTTCTTCGATGCGCTCGTCGATAGACTTGACCATTTGGTCAATTTGCTCGTAGAGTTTTTCTTTTTCTTCGAAAGAAGTTTGGAGGTCTGCGGCTTTGGTCTGGAGGTCAGTGAGGGTAGCTTCTAACGCTGCTATGGCGTTGCGTACTTGTTCTTGAAAACCGCGGGTTTTGTCGCGGAGTTGGTCGTCGGAAAGGTTTTTAACGCTTTCCCAAGCGGTGTTGGCTTTATCTACGAAAGGCCAGTATTCTTTGCGGTCTTTTGCGGTCTTGTCTCCGAAAATAGATTTGAGTAAATCTCCGATCATGTCTGTGTTCAATTTAGCGAAGCTCAAAATTAATGAATTCTATGGATTTTAGCCTTAAATAAATCCGATTTCAGCTATCTTTGTGGCATGCATGAATTAATAGTAATCCTCGATTTTGGTTCTCAATATACCCAGCTGATTGCCAGAAGAATCCGCGAACTCAACGTTTATTGTGAAATCCACCCCTGGAACAAAATTCCAACGCTTGGCAGCAATGTCAAAGGCGTCATCCTTTCGGGTAGTCCGTTTTCAGTTCGCGATCCGCAGGCTCCTCAACCAGATCTTTCAGCAATCAAAGGCAAAATGCCACTTCTCGGCGTTTGTTTTGGTGCACAGTATCTCTCGCATCATTTTGGTGGCGAAGTACTGCCTTCCAATACCAGAGAATACGGTCGTGCGCACCTCACTTACCTCGACACCAACAATGTGCTCACCAAAGGCATGACCGAAGGCTCTCAAGTCTGGATGTCTCATGGCGACACCATCAAAAAAATCCCTTCCAATTACCAAATCATTTGCTCTACCCACGATGTAGAAGTAGCGGGCTACGCCATTGAAGGCGAGCAAACTTTTGGCATTCAGTTTCATCCAGAAGTGTATCACTCTACAGAAGGTAAAACGCTTTTACAAAACTTCATCGTCGATGTTTGCCATTGTGCCTGCGACTGGACCCCCGATTCCTTCATCGAAGAAACAACTGCCCGCCTGCAAGCACAACTCGGCGACGACAAAGTCATTCTCGGTCTTTCAGGCGGCGTAGATTCATCTGTTGCGGCAGTCCTTTTGCACAAAGCCATTGGCCCGAACCTTCACTGCATTTTTGTAGACAACGGTTTGTTGCGCAAAAACGAATTCGAAGAAGTTTTGGCCTCCTATCAAGGCATGGGCCTTAATGTGAAGGGCGTCAATGCTTCGGAGCGTTTTTATAGCGCACTGAGCGGCCTCACCGATCCAGAACTCAAAAGAAAAGCCATCGGAAAAGTATTTGTCGATGTATTTGACGAAGAATCCAAATTGGTCGAAAACGCCAAATGGCTCGGCCAAGGAACCATCTATCCAGACGTCATCGAGTCGGTTTCAGCCACTGGCGG
>JBIIZO010000196.1:0-2824 GCA_044346245.1 Crocinitomicaceae bacterium | reverse complement strand
AAGGATAATCTGCTTGCGTGTAAACGTCTTCGTAGAGTTCGTGCGCTTCTGGGTAAGGTGAATTCTCTGCAAAAGCTACAGATTCTTCTACCTCTTTTTTCACCCAAGCATCGATGTCGGCGAGTTCTTTTTCAGAAAGCCATTTTTGAGCGTTGATCACGCGAAGGCAGTGCTCAATTGGGTCTTGTTCAATCCATTCGGCCACCTCTTCTTTGGTGCGGTATTTTTGTGGATCAGACATCGAGTGTCCTTTGTAGCGATAAGTGCGGATATCGAGCAGGGTAGGACCTTCGCCGTTGCGGGCGCGGGTAGCTGCTTCTTCGATGGCTTCGTGAACAGATTCTGGACGCATTCCGTTGACAATTTTGGAAGGCATTCCGTATGAAAGTCCGATTTGTGAAAGGTCAGTGACGTTGGTGGTACGCTCTACGGAAGTTCCCATGGCGTAGTTGTTGTTTTCAATGATGAAAATGACTGGGATTTTCCAGTTCATGGCCATATTGAAGGTTTCGTGGAGCATTCCTTGACGCACAGCGCCATCGCCCATCGAAACAAAAGCAACGTTTTTAGTGCCTTTGTACATTTCAGCAAAGGCAACACCAGCTCCCATTCCGATTTGAGCGCCTACAATACCGTGGCCACCCATGAAATTTACTTTTTTATCGAAAAAGTGCATAGAACCACCTTTTCCTTTTGAACAGCCTGTGGTGCGGCCGTAAAGTTCGGCCATGAGCACACGTGGGTCGGTGCCGAGCGCAATTGGATGCGCGTGGTCGCGGTAGGCGGTCATGTGTTTATCGTCTGGTTGGCAAGCACTTGCTGTACCAACTACAATCGCTTCTTGTCCGATGTAAAGGTGACAGAATCCGCCAAATTTTTGTTGGATATATAACTGCCCAGTTTTGTCCTCAAATTTGCGGATCAAGAGCATGTCTTTGTACCACTTGACGTAGGTTTCTTTTGAAAACTTGGGCTTATCTGAACTTTTAACGGCTTTTGCGCACATAACTTCTTTTTTTATCGGTCACAAATATACAAATGATTCACAAACATTGTTCAAAATGTCAATTTTACACTAAGTGTTTTCAGATTTAAATTGTTCGCTTCAAATAGGGCTTGATTTGACGCAGTGGCATCGAAAATTCCACGACGCCATTTGCCCAATTCGAAACTTCGTACGGGTTGTATATGAAGGTAATTTGATTGGCAGTAATTTTGAAGTTGTCCGGTAAATAGAATCGTCCTCCAAAACTATATTCTGTATTTTCAAATGGGGTATTTGCTTTGATTCCTACAGATTTTCTAAATAGGCCTTCTGCTAGCTTTAATAAGCCTTCGTCGACTCGCAGGAGATCTTTAATGCCCATAGTTTTTGCGCTAACTTTATCAAAGTAATAATAGCCCATCCCATACATCCCATGGGCACCACCTGTGTAGGAGCTAGAATACCATTTTACACAAGCAAATGTCGCAAAGTGGTCGTCAATTTGGAAGGTATCGGTCATGTTCCAAATACTTTCTTCGGTATAAGGTTGCGCCTCTTTTTTAAATGCTGAAAGGGATTTGTGAATCAGTTCAGCACTAAGTGGTGCAGTGTATGGCGCTTGACCATCCGTTCGGTGCAAGCCTTTACGGATAAAGTTATTGATGGCTACCTGCCATTTAGCTAGAGGTAGAGATGCATTATAAAATTGATAGACAACTTTTGACCATTGTTTGTCCCAATCTTCGACAACTTTCTTTTTGGAAATGAGCACGCTGTCCGCACCTGAAATGAGCAAGGCGGTATCTTTTGGATTGACTTCTTGGGCTTGAACCTCCGTTTCCTTCTGCTCTTTTTTCTTTACGGTTCGAACTTCTTTTTTGGATTTCGCTTCAGTCTGGCAGGCAAACACCACTAAAAGTGCTAGCGCAAATAGGGAAATAGTTTTAAGCTTCATGAGTTGTTTTTTTAGTGGCCTTCACAATCAAGTAAATGCCGGCAATGACGAGGGGAATACTGAGGAGTTGACCAGTATTGAGTGGCAAGGTGTAGTCGCGGGCTGTTTGGCCGAGCTTGAAAAACTCGCAAATGATGCGCGAACCAAAAATCAGGATCAGAAAGCTGCCAAAGACAAAGCCGGGTTGCTGCCATTTTTTGAGTTTCCAATAGAGGTAGAGCAAGATGCCAAATGAAATGAAATAACAGATGGCCTCGTACAACTGCGCTGGATGGCGTGGAGTAGGGTCGTAGTTGCCAATGGCTTCGTTGTAGAAATACGCGAATTCAAAGGCCCAAGGCACGTCAGTAACGTAGCCGACCATTTCGTGATTGACTAAATTGCCCAAGCGGATGAACGTAGCGGCAATGGCAATTGGCGCAGCAATGCGGTCTAAAATCCAGATGTAAGAACGGTTTGATACCTTTTTGGTGAAAAGATAAAGTGCAATCAGGATGGCAATTGCAGCGCCGTGGCTGGCCAAACCGCCTTCCCAAATCTTGATGATCTCGCCAGGATGCGAAAAATAGCCCGTCTCTACAACTTGCCCGTGTTCTATTTTGTCCCAGTAAGGGCCATAAAAAAGCACGTGACCGAGGCGTGCGCCTACAATTGTGGCCAGCACCATGTAAGTAACGAGTGTATCGAGTACTTTGTCTTCGACTTGTTCAGCTCTGAACATTTTACGGATCACAAAATAGCCCATCACGATGCCCGATACGAAGAGCAGGCCATATAAATTAGGGGTGCGCCACCCATCGATGAGTTGGGAGTCTACAGCCCAGTGGATTGAAAGCATCATGCGTTTTGGTTTTTGAGCGCTTGTTCGACAAGGGCTTGAGGTT
>JBIIZO010000007.1:0-30190 GCA_044346245.1 Crocinitomicaceae bacterium | reverse complement strand
CGCTTTATTTGCTAGAAGAAGCGATTTATCGTCCCAAACCTATTGTGGTTGTAACGCCTATTGCGCCTATAGACAGCACCCAAAGAGATTCAACAGGTGTGGTATTGCCTCCAGCGGATACGCTTCAAGCCACAACACCACCTACCGCCAACCTCTTATATCACAAAGTCAAGAGTGGCGAAAACTTGCGACAAATCGCAGTGCGCTACAACGTGTCTATCGAACAACTTATGGAGTGGAATGCGCTGCGCACCACCAATATTTATGTTGGGCAGAAGTTGACCATCTACACCAATCAAACCCAGGTTCAAGCGAATCCAACGCCCGCGCCAACAACACCAACGCCTGCTCCTCCCGTCAAAAAGTATTACACGGTTCGCGCCGGCGATACCTTCGGAAAAATTGCCCAGCGCAACAACCTTACCCAAGCCCAATTGCAACGCCTCAATCCGGGCGTCAAGGTGAACAGCATCGACATCGGGCAGCGCATTCGCATCAAATAACTTGCGATGAAACTTTCAGGCGTCATCATCACCTTTAACGAAGCCCGAAATATTGGTCGGTGTTTGGCCTCTCTTCAAGCGGTCTGTGATGAAATTCTCGTTCTGGACTCCTTTTCTACCGACGACACCGCCGCAATTTGTACGTCTTTTGGCGTTCGTTTTGAGCAGCACCCTTTTGAAGGGCATATTCAGCAAAAGAATGAAGCGCTGCAGCGGGCTACACATCCTTGGGTTTTATCCTTAGATGCAGATGAAGCATTAACTCCTGAGTTACAAGCCGCCATTCTAGAAGTCAAAGCGCAGTCACCACAAAAAGGTGCTTTTAAGATGAACCGCCTCACGAATTATTGTGGAAAGTGGATCCATCATAGTGGCTGGTATCCCGACACCAAATTGCGCCTGGCCTCTAAAGCTGATGTCATATGGGGCGGAATCAATCCGCACGACCAACTCTTGCCCAAGGAGGACCTTCAAGTAGGGCATTTAAAAGGTGACCTCCTGCATTATTCGTACTACACCAAAACAGATCATTTCAAACAGATCGACTACTTTTCTAAAATTGCAGCCAACGAATTGTTTGAGCGAAAAGTGCGCTGTAGTTTGGCCAAACTCTACCTGAAGATATTGGCCCAATTCCTGAAATCATATTTGGTCAAAAAAGGCTTTTTAGATGGGAAAGCAGGGTGGTTCATTGCCTTGCGCAGCGCTTATGCCACGCAACAAAAATACACCCGTCTCAGACAACTTTGGAGCCATGCCTGAACCCAAGAAAATATTGATTTCAAGAACAGATGCCATTGGCGATGTCTGCCTTACACTACCCGTATGCCAGGCTCTTGAGGCCGCCTATCCGAATAGTGAACTGACATATCTTTGCCGCAGTTATACGCGCGCGGTAGTGGCGTGTTTTGAGCCCATTGATCAAGTATTACTTCTTGAAGAACTCCAGCAACTCGACGATCAAGCACGCAACAAAGTGCTCGGACAATACGATGTCGTATTGCACCTTTTCCCCAATCAAATAGTCGCTAAATGGTGCAAACAAGCTCGTATTCCATTGCGCATTGGCACTGCTCATCGTTTCTTTCATCTTTTCACGTGCAATAGCCGTCCGCGTTTCTCGCGCAAGCGCTCCGCACTACATGAGGCTCAACTGAATTTCAAGTTACTGGCTCCTTTAGGTATAACAGTTATTCCGACCATCATGGAGATCAATCAAAAATTGAATTTCAAGTTGAGCGAATTGCCATTTGAACTCGCACAAAATAATTGGAGTAAAGTCATTCTTCTTCATCCGAAATCGAATGGAAGTGGGGTGGAGTATCCGCTTGAACGTTTCATTGAGTTGGCCAATGTTTTGCTCGCAAAAGGATACCATGTTTATTTTACCGGAACAGAAGCCGAAGGCCAGCTCTTCAGAGCACAACTTGCGCAGTATCCCCAGATCAAAGACGTCAGTGGCCAATGGGATTTGAGCACATTTATTGGCGTCATTTCAAAAGCCAAAGCGCTGGTGGCTTGTTCTACGGGCCCGTATCATATTGCAGGGCTCTGTAGCATTCGGGCAGTTGGTTTGTTCGCCAGCCGCCAGCCGATCCATCCAGGGCGCTGGGCAGCTTTGGGCAAAGGGGCAACAGCACTTGTTTTTGACCCAAATTGTCAGCTTTGCGCTGAGGGGCGGGCTTGTACATGTGTTGCCGAAATTTCAATAGACCACATCGCCGATGCCATTGAAGCGTAGTTTGTTCAGAAATGTATTGTTGGCGCTATTTGTGGCCATATATTGCATGGGTTTGTTTGCCTACAGCAATGGCCGTGCTGCTCTGAACACCAATCAAGTACTGCAAGCTATCTCGAATGGTTTGCTCATCGGACAAGTTTATTTTTGGATGCAAACCACTGCTCACAAGCGTTTGCAAGTCGCAGTTGGATTGCTGAGCGCCATCTTCTACCTTGTGGCGCATCAGGCTGTACTGCCTTACGTTTGGTTTTGGGTGTTCTTGCTGTTCCAAGTTTTATTGACTACGCAATATGAAAGGGGTTTCAAATGGCGCCAGGTTCCGTTGTTAAAGAACTTGCTTATCCCAATAATGTGGTTTGTACAATTGAATTTGATTGGTGGTTTATCGGCCAATTGGCACCTGCTGTTCCTTCCTTTTTTTCTATTTTACCTGGCCTTGAGCATACAGGCGGATATCGAAGATATCGAAGCCGACCAAGGAAAAATCAAAACCTTGGCGAGTCTTTTGGGTAAAGACAGCGCAGCTTATGTGGTTTTATTTCTGCTGACTTTGTTTAGCTTTTTCATGGGTTTACCATGGGTATGGATCATGCTCGTGTTACTAGTAGTGCGCCGAGAACTGCGCTTGCCAAAAGGCTCCTACGACGCTTTGCTTTTGGCACTTGGCGTTTACTTTCTATTGCAATAAGCCCAAGCTTTGTATCTTTGTGCTTTCTATAAGCAAACATGGACTACACTTTCAACGCAATCGAAGCCAAATGGCGCCAAATTTGGCAGGAGCGCAAAACTTATCAAGTAACAGAAGATCCTTCTAAGCCTAAATTTTACGTTTTAGACATGTTTCCGTATCCATCCGGAGCCGGCTTGCATGTGGGGCATCCGCTAGGTTATATTGCTTCTGATATTTTTGCGCGCTACAAGCGTTTGAAAGGCTTTAATGTCTTGCATCCAATGGGTTACGACTCTTTTGGTTTGCCTGCAGAACAATACGCGATTCAGACCGGTCAGCATCCGGCCATTACCACCAAAGAAAACATCGCACGCTACCGCCAACAACTTGACCTCATGGGCTTCAGTTTTGATTGGGACCGCGAAGTGCGCACTTCTGATCCATCTTACTACAAATGGACACAATGGATCTTTAAACAACTCTTCAACGCCTATTACGACCTCAGCCAAGACAAAGCTGCACCCATTTCTGCGCTCATCCATACATTTGAGCAAGAAGGAAACAAGAATGTACAGGCCGTCCATGACTGCGAACAACAATTTGATGCCGCAACCTGGGCTCATTTTACTCCTGCTGAAAAAGAAGCGGTGCTGCAACAATACCGCATGGCTTATTTGGCCGAAAGTTGGGTCAATTGGTGCCCTGCATTAGGTACCGTTTTGGCCAACGACGAAATCGTCAACGGCGTTTCGGAACGCGGAGGCCACCCAGTAGAGCAAAAACGTATGATGCAGTGGTCTATGCGCATCAAAGCTTATGCAGAGCGTTTGCTCGAAGGCCTCGACCGCATAGACTGGACAGACGCCCTCAAAGAACAACAGCGCAACTGGATTGGCAAATCGAAGGGTTCTAGCGTACATTTTGAAGTCAAAGACAACGCGCTACAAATAGAAGTATTCACCACCCGCCCCGATACTATTTTTGGCGTGAGCTTTATGGTGTTGGCACCTGAGCACCCTTACGTCGATGCTATCTGCACGGCAGAGCAAAAGAAGGAGGTAGAGGTCTACAAACAACAAGCAGCACTCAAGACTGAACGCGATCGCCAAGCCGATGTCAAAAACATTTCGGGTGCGTTTACAGGTGCGTATGCACTGCATCCGTTCACAGGTCAAGAAATTCCAATTTGGATTGGCGATTACGTGCTGGCATCTTATGGCACGGGCGCCGTGATGGCCGTACCTTGTGGCGATCAGCGCGACTACGATTTCGCCAAGCATTTCAACTTACCGATTCTATCCATTTTTGCCGACCAAGACCTCTCAGAAGCGGCTTATACCGAAAAAGATGCTGTCATTGCCAACTCTGACTTCCTGAACGGCCTAGAGACCAAAGCGGCAATGGAAAAAGCAATTGCAGCTATTGAGCAAAAGGGCATAGGCCAGGGCAAAACCAACTACCGCCTCCGCGATGCCGTATTTTCGCGTCAGCGCTATTGGGGCGAGCCCTTCCCGGTCTATTACCAAGATGGCTTACCGCAACTCGTTGACGATGCGCAATTGCCAGTTACTCTGCCAGACGTAGATGCTTATTTACCGACCGAAGACGGCGAACCACCATTAGCAAGAGCGGCCAAAGCGGCGTGGTCTTGCCAGCTGGGCGAGCGCATGGAATACAATACCATGCCAGGTTGGGCCGGAAGCTCTTGGTACTTTTTGCGCTACATGGATCCGCACAACCAGGAAACCTTCGCAGATCCTGAAAAACTGGCTTATTGGAATCAAGTCGATCTATACATTGGCGGTTCCGAACATGCAACTGGCCACTTGCTCTATGCCCGCTTCTGGACCAAAGTTCTTTACGACCTCGGTTTTATTCAATTCGACGAACCTTTTGCCAAACTGATCAACCAAGGCATGATCTTAGGTAAATCGGCAATTGCCTATATGGGCCCTGATCAAAAAATGTATTCCCTAGACATGTTGCCTGCCGAAAAAGAAGGCTTCAGAGAAGTGCGCATTTTGATCGATCTACTCAATGACGACGAAAGCATTCAGCTAGATGCGCTCAAAGCATGGCAACCGCAATATGCCCAACAAGAGTTTGTCTGCAATGCGGACGGCAAGGTGTTGGTCAAAAGAGAAGTGGACAAAATGTCTAAGCGTTGGTATAATGTAGTGACGCCAGATGACCTTTGCGAGAAATACGGCGCCGATACCCTGCGCATGTACGAGATGTTCTTAGGCCCCCTCGAGCAAAGTAAACCTTGGGATACCAAAGGAATAACAGGCGTGCATGGCTTCCTTAAGAAATATTGGCGCTTATTTCACCAAAACGGTCATTTTGAGGTTACAGACGCTCAGCCCGACCCTGCTGCACTGAAAACGCTGCACAAAACCATCAAAAAGCTCACCGACGACCTCGAGCGCTTCTCTTTCAATACAGGTGTGTCGAGCTTCATGATTTGCGTCAATGAACTCACTGAGCAAAAGTGCAATAACCGCCATATTCTAGAACAACTCACCATTTTGATGGCGCCTTATGCCCCGCATATTTGCGAAGAAATTTGGGCCCAATTGCAACCGTTGTCGTCGAGTATTTTTACGGCCACATATCCAGTTTTTGACCCAAGTTACTTGACTGAATCTACTTTTGACTACCCGGTTTCTTTCAATGGCAAAATGCGCTATAAAGCCACCCTAGAGCTCTCGCTTACTAGTGATGAGGTCAAAGATCTTATTTTAGCCAAACCAGAAACGCAAAAATGGCTGGAAGGCAAAACACCTAAAAAAGTGATTGTGGTGCACGGCAAGATTGTGAATATCGTGCTTTAGGCAACAAAGATTTAATTATTCGAAAAGGGAGAGCAGGCTCGCAGAATTTTTGACTTCTGTGATAAGGCCTTTGAGCGCTTCTGAATGTGTATGTATTTGCGCGCCACCGGCTATATAACGCACGTCTGGCGCATCGTTGTGTAGCTGCTTGAAATACCCAACAATGAAATGCTGATCTACTGCTGTGAGCCAGCTGCTCAATACAACTGTAGGTTTTAACCTTTCAATACAATCTACCAGCGAGTCGTAAGGAAGGCTTTGGCCTAGGTAATAGGTATAGAATCCTTTTGATCTCAATAAATACTGATAAAAAAGCAGGCCAATTTCATGCCAGTCGTGCTCGGGTAAAAAGAGCAAAACGCTCTCTTTGGATTTCGGTGGAATCGGAAGCCTATCGATTTCGGTAATGACTTTCTGACGGATAAGGTTCGAGATGAAATGTTCTTGTGCAGCTGAAATGCTATTGACCAACCACATGACGCCAATGCGGTCTAAAAACGGGATGAGGTTTTCAGAAAAAGTAGCCTCTAAACCTTTGTTTTTGATGAGGTCGTTGAGCGTGTTGCGGAAAAGTTGTTCGTCGAGTTCGAGTAGGGCTAAAATGAGCTTTTCCTCGGCGTTGTCTATGGAAGAATTGAGTCTGATTTCGGAGACCATATTGTGGATAGCTGTTGTACCCATTGTGGCAATTTTTGAAATTTTGACACCTTTTTTATTCAATAAACTGACATTGAGCAGAAATGATAAATCGGCATCCGTGTAGGTCCGAATTTTGGTATCTGTACGCTCGGGAATGAGCATGCCGTAGCGCTTTTCCCATATGCGAATCGTGTGGGCTTTGATGCCCGTCAGTATTTCGATATCCTTGATTT
Organism: Crocinitomicaceae bacterium; assembly: GCA_044346245.1. Taxonomy (GTDB): domain Bacteria; phylum Bacteroidota; class Bacteroidia; order Flavobacteriales_D; family Crocinitomicaceae; genus UBA952. The sequence continues at coordinate 23,570 of JBIIZO010000007.1, read as the reverse complement.
TGTATTCTGCCATCTTCTGTGTAGTCAAACCCTAACAACCTTCAAGATAGATTGTTCGCATTGCCGCAAAAATAAAAGTTTAAAGTGTAACTTTGCAAGATGCAAATCAAAAGCGCAGAATTCACCATCTCCAATACAGAAGTAAGCAAGTGTCCGCTAGACGGCAAGCCTGAATTCGCTTTTATTGGCAGATCAAACGTAGGCAAGTCGTCGTTAATCAATATGTTAACTTCTCGAAAAGGCCTTGCCAAAACCTCCGGCACCCCGGGCAAAACCCAACTCATCAATCATTTTATCATCAACGACCACTGGTACCTCGTTGATTTACCCGGTTATGGCTATGCAAAAGTGAGTCGCACCCAACGCAGTTCCTTTGAGCGCTTTATTGCAGACTACCTGACCAAACGCGAGACACTTTATAACATTTTTGTCTTACTAGATGCCCGCTTGGAGCCTCAAAAAATCGACCTCGAGTTCATGAACTGGTGCGGTCAAAAAGGACTGCCTTTTTCGATGGTTTTTACGAAAATCGACAAATTATCAAGTTCGGCGCTGCAAAAAAACTTGGCCAAATACAAAAAAGAAATGCTGAAGGTATGGGCTGAATTGCCCCCGGTTTTCACCACATCTGCAGAGTCCGGATTCGGAAAAGAGCCCTTACTCAACTATATCGAGCAAATTTTGGCCTAAAGGCCTGAATACCTACTTGAATTTTCCTTGCGAATTCCTTACTTTTGCCCAAAAGTATACGCATTATGGGAAGAGCATTTGAATACCGCAGAGCAGCCAAAGAAAAACGCTGGGACAAAATGTCCAAAATGTTTCCAAAATTAGGTAAGGCCATCACCATGGCAGCTAAAGAAGGCGGCATGGACCCCTCCACTAACGCTAAGTTGCGCACCGCTATTCAAAATGCGAAATCTGAAAACATGCCCAAAGACAATATCGAGTCTGCTATTAAGCGTGCAGCTCAAAAAGATATTGCCTCTTTTACTGAAGTCAATTATGAAGGCAAAGGCCCGCATGGCGTGTTGGTCTACGTGGAGTGCGCTACCGACAACCCAACGCGCACAGTAGCCAATGTCAAGTCATACTTTAACAAAGCAGGCGGTTCTGTAGTTCCAAATGGCTCTATGGAATTTATGTTCTCTCGCAAAAGTATTTTTGAAATCGTCAAAACGCCGGACCTCGATCCAGAAATGCTCGAGTTAGAACTCATCGACGCCGGTTGTGAGCAAATCGAAATGGAGGAAGATCAAATTTTAGTCTACGGCGACTACACCGCTTTTGGAACCCTCGCCAAAGCGCTCGAAGACATGCAAATAGAAGTGCAGAAATCTGGCCTCAAGCGCATTCCAACGAGCCCAGTTGAGTTTACTGAAGAACAACTCGTCGACATCGAAAAAATGCTTGATAAAATTGAAGACGACGACGATATCCAACAGGTCTTCACCAATATTGCATAAACTACATACTAAAAACGCAATTTTTGCGTTATAACGCCTTTCATTGTCCATGCGTATAAGTCTATATTTTTTCCTGACATTGCTTTTGCTATTCTCGTCATGGGCTTGTTCGACTGAAAACAATACGCCACTCAATCGCTTTTACCATCAAACCACCGCTAAGTACAACGGCCATTTCAATGCTAAAGAACTTTTGCGGGTGTCTTTAAAAACCTACCAAGACGGCAGAAATGAAGATTTCTATGCTTTTCTACCTGTGTTTCCTGTACCAACAGAAAAAGAAGTAAAAGGAATGCTCCCGGCCATAGACACCGCTTTGGTCAAGTGTGCCAAAGTGATCCTCAATCATAGCATGCCTACCGCAGAAAATATGTTCTACAAAACGGTAGAATACAACAAATGGATCGACGAAAACTGGCTCACTGTCGGCGAGGCATATTTTTACCGCAGGGACTACCAAAAAGCCTTAGATAATTTTCAATTTGTAAAGCGTTTCTTTGACAAAGACCAAAGCGCCTACGTGGCCAGCCTTTGGATTTCCCGCATTTATATTGAACAGCGCAAATACGCAGACGCCAAACTGATTTTAGATGCGCTCAACGAACGCGCCGAAATCCAAAACGACAAACAACTCACAGATTACATTCCTTTCTTGCGCAACAAGAACCCAGAAGCGGGTCCGCAAATGTCCAAGAATTTGCAATTCGAGATCCACCGCACCTATGCCGACCTCGCTTTGCGCCGCCGCGAATACGACGTCGCTATTGAAGGTCTAAAACTCGCCATTACCAAGTGCTCAAATGCCAAAGAAAAAGCGCGCTTGCATTATATTCTAGCACAAGTTTACCAACATCAAAAGCAAATGCCAGATGCCGCATTACACTTCGGCAAGGCTTACAAAGCCGCAGCAGCCTCAGACATCGCGTTCAATGCCCGCCTGAACCGCGCAATTGTGAGCGGAGACGAGCGCCTCATGGGGGATCTCCAAAAAATGCTGCGCGATGCCAAAAACGCTACTTTTAAAGACCAAATTTATTACGCAATGGCTTTAATGGAGATCAACAAGGGCAACAAGCCGCTTGCTAAATCTCACCTTACCTCAGCGGCGTTTTACTCTAACAACAACAAACGCCAGCGTGCCCAAGCCTATGAGAAACTCGGCGATCTTTCTTTTCAAGAAAAAAACTTCGTGTACGCCCAGAAATATTACGACTCAAGTTCCCGCTTTATTACCGAAGATTATCCGAACGGGGAGCAAATCAAAAGCAAAGCCACCAAACTTGCCGATTTAGTTAAGGCCATCGAAACTGCCCAATTCGAAGATTCCGTTCAAAAAATTGCGGCACTCTCCGAAAAAGACCGCGAAGATTTCCTCAAAGAAACACTCAAACAATTCAAGCGAGACGAACAACGCCGAAAAGAACTCGAGGCCGCCAAACTGCTGGCCTTACAGCAGAGCCAGCCAACAAACACGAATGGCAATGCCAACAAATTCATTTTCAACAATCCTAAACTCCGTGAAGAAGGCTTTAATGAGTTCCGCAAAAATTGGGGTCAGCGAGAAAATACCGACGATTGGCGCCGCAGCGAACGCATCGTCCTGAATGCAAATATCGACGTTAAAGATCAGGACAGCTCGCAAGTCCAAACCTCACCCGACCAAAAAGATTCTCTCTCGGTTGAGAGTCTGCTCAAAAACATCCCACTGACCGCAGAGGCGTTGAAAGCCTCGCAAGAACGCCTACTAGAGGCGCTCTATACTTCTGGTGTGCTCTACAAAGAAATCCTCAATGAAACAGAACTCGCCGCCGCGCAATTCTTGGCCATTCTCGATAAAAACCTGGATCACCCCACTGATCTCTCTGCTGCTTTTCAGCTCTTTAAGATTTATGAAAACTCCACCGATGCCGACAAATACCGCCAGTACATCCTCAAGAAGTATCCTAACTCCGATGCGGCCAAGTATTTCAAAGATCCCGATTTTTATGTCAAGCAAAAATTAAGCGCGCAAAAAGACCAAGAAGCATACCTCTCACTTGTTCAGAAATACGACCAAGCATATTACGCACAAGTGCAAGCGGCTACGCAAACTGTCATAGACAACGACCCATCTAATGCCTACAGAGCAGAATATTTATTGCTCAACGCCTTGGCAATTGGTCAACAAGCCACCGACAAACAAGTGCTAGTTCCGCTATTGCAGCGCATTATCGATGAAAAACCGAAGTCTGATCAAGCAGTACGCGCCAAAGAAATGCTCGAGATCCTCAAGAAAGGCTACTCTAAATTTGAGCTCAAACCGCAGTCTAAGGAACAATCTATCTTTACTTACACGCCAACCGGAACTCAATTTGTAATTGTGCTCCTAGACGAAGACGAAGAAGCCGATGACGTCCGTACCACCGTTGCTAATTTCTCTTCCAAAGCTTTCAAAACTTCTAAAGTAAAAGTAACTGTCAAAACCACCCTAGACGAAAAGAATTTCATCCTCATTTCGGATTTCCCTACAAGCAAAATTGCCTGGGATTACCTGAATGCCTACAAGGCCGGAGTGGAGTATCTAGATGACTACCAAAACAATAAAATTTACATTATCAATCAAGAAAATTTGAAAAAGTTGATAGAAACGTCGAAATTTGATGAATATAAAGGATTTTTCATCGATAATTACTAAGCTTTATGCTAAGAAAAGACATTTTCGGGGGTGCGCAAACACCTGATAACACCGACCGCATCAACCGCATTATAGCCGGTACAGAAATCAACGGCGATCTCACCTCAGATTCCAACATCCTTTTAGAAGGGCAAGTCAACGGAAACGTATCTTGTGCAGGACGCGTCATTATCGGTACCTCAGGAAAAATCAATGGCAACTTGATTTGTGTCAACGCCGAAATAGACGGCGCCATGGACGGCCAACTTATGGTAGAAAACCTTTTGGTGTTGCGCGCAACTGCTCGCATCAAAGGCGATATCCAAACCATGAAACTCCACATAGAAGAAGGCGCTTTCTTTGAAGGTGCTTGCGTGATGCGCGCTGGCGTCAGTACGCAAAAACTAGATGCGGAGGCGGCTTTCAATGACTGAAAAAAATAAGTCTAGCAACCCTTACCTCAAACTGAGTTCAGCTGCTTTTCAAATGGCCGCTGTTATCGGAGGCTTTACTTGGCTAGGCACTTGGCTCGATCAAAAGTTCCATACCAGCAGTCTCTTTACCGTGATTTTAGCGCTCCTTGGTGTGGGCATTGGTTTGTATCTGATCATTAAAGAAGTGAATGCGCTCAATCGTGAAAACTAACTCCAAAAAACAAATCACGCCTTGGTCTTATTTGGCCACTTTATTAGCTGTTCATTTGGTCTTTTTGATCCTTGCAATTGTCAGCGTATTTGAATTGCCATTGAAACAACTTTTGAGCATTCAACTCACCTCTTTGCTCTTAATTATGCTTTCTGCGGGTATTCTTTTCATCAAAAATAACGGCGATGCTGCAGCTCAAACCTTTCGCTTCTTGATCATCAGCGTGACCCAATTATTAGGATATCTATCGGCGAGTTTGGCACTCATTTACACGGACCAAAGTGTGGAAGTGGTATTGTATTTATTAGGGCTTTCCCTGAGCGTATTGATCCTGCAAACCAGTTATTTGGTAAGGCGCTTAAAATGAGCGCAGGAAACTTAACAAGAGTTGAGCGAGCGGTTCAAACGCCGCATAACTCAATTCTTCAGCGGTGTCGGCGATGTCGTGGTAGTGCTTATTGGGCCCCATTGTGTAGACAAAAAATGCAGGAACCCCACTTTCTGTGAAGAAATAATGATCCGAATTGGCAGCCGGCCCTCTCGACTTAATTTGCGGTAGGTAAGTCCCCTCTGTATTGAGTTCCTGCAATCTGTCAAACTCTGTTTTAAACAAGGTGGCATTCACCACAGTAATTCCTTCTTCACCACTCCCCATGATGTCCGTATTGAGCAAGAAGCGAATTTGTTTGAGATCAAATAGCGGATGTTCCACAAAATAATGTGAACCAACAAGCCCCGCTTCTTCAGCGCCAAAAGCAATGAAAACATAATTGAAGTTGGGGTCGCGCTTCAAGCTGAGTTGCTGTGCCATATACAATAACATACCAACACCAGAAGCATTGTCATTGGCCCCAGGAAAGTAGGTATCTGTTCCCATTTTCCCCAGGTGGTCGTAATGCGCTGTAACGACTAAATACGGCTTTTTCTTTGCTTTTTGTGCAGCGGGCAAATAGCCGATGACGTTGCTCGAAATGAAATTTGGGATGAAGGCACTTTCAAGGTGAATGATGGCATTTTGTGGTTTGCTGGAAAGGGCAGTCGTTACTACTTGGAAAGCAGGGTAGGGCTTTACTTGCTGACTCACCGACCACGTGAGTTTGCTCGAGGTGAGTTCTACAGTTGCAGCAAATTGTTGGAGTTCCTGAAGTCGGGCTTGCAGTACTTTATTGGTGTCTCCACCAAATCCTGAGGTTTGAACCACCAACATGCGGTCTTTTGGGCAAGGTTTAAAGGCATTTACGCCGCGATAGAGCGTACTTGTATTGCAATAGACCAACTGATAGCTCGAAGGAAGCGTTACACCCGCAGAACCCGGATGCACCAGATAATCGATGCCGGGCTTGAGCGTGTCTGAGCCCAAAGCAAATAAACAGGCCCCCGGAAAAGTTTGAACGGGTAAGGAAAAAGTTTGATGGTACTTATTTTTGAAGGGCTGCAGGCCTATTTTTTGAAATTCAGCTGCAATTAAGTTCGCGGCCAAAACGCGACCATCCTCTACGTAACCTCTGCCAGCGTAGGCCGGCGAGCAGAGTTTAGCAATAGTCTGTCGATATGGATATTGCTGTCCATATACAAAAGAAAGGGCTAGGCTAAAAACAAAACTAAGCGCCTGTCGCATAGCGGCGACAAATTTTGTAGATGAAATCTTCTACAATTTCTGATTCGGTGTCCCAGCTAAAAGTATTGGCGAGTTCGGCGATCATGTTGCGCGCTGGGTCGATAGAAGCGAGTTGGTCGAGTTGCTTCACATTGCTAGAGAATTCGTCTGAAGAACCATCGAACAATTCATTGATAAATTGGAGTTTTTCGTTGAGTGTAAAAGCACCAATGAGAGATTCTAACGGAAAGACACTACGGTTGTCGCGGATGTTGGCCTCCATCTCGGCCATCCAAATAGGTTGGTCTCCGGAAAATTCAGGCTCCCAGCTAGACGGCGCTGCTTGCTCCGATACCACTTCTTCCATCGTTTCCTCCTCTTCAAAAAGTTCCTCTTCAATTGTTTCTTCTTCGTTTGTTTGGTCTTCTTCAACCTCTTCAAACAGATTTTCCACAATTGTTTCCTCCTCAATCGATTCTTGCTCAATCGTTTTTTCCTCGATTGCTTCTTCTTCCTCTTCTTGAACTTCATCTGCTAAAACTTCTTGGTCTTCTTCTTCAAAAAGGTCTTCGTCAGCGGATGTTCCTTCATCATTGAAAGCACTTTCGGTTGGTTCGCCATTGGCAAAAGTAACTTCAAAAGCAGGCGCTGGGCTTGGTTCATCTATTGCCCCGAATAAATCAATAGGGGTTTCAATTTCGGTTTGGCGAATGCTGGCAGAAATGACCGCTTCTTTGACGCCCAACACATTGGTTTCATAGATTTTGTAGCGCAAAATAACCATGCGCTCATAGAGTTCTTTGGCGTCCTCGACTAATAATTCCATGTCTTCTGGGCTGAGGTGTCCAGATTCTAGTTTTTCTACACCATTTTGAAGGTGTCCAAGAATTGTTTTGATCATTAGAGAGGGACTTTTTTCTGACATTGCTTATTACTTATTAATTTCGTGCAATTGGCAGTATATTGCACTACCGAACCAAAATTAGAAAACATTTCACAATCTCATTCAACAGCACTATGTTTTTAGAGCAATTTACCAAAGAAAACGGACAGCAGGGTTGGATAGAAGTGATTTGTGGCTCCATGTTTTCTGGTAAAACCGAAGAACTCATCCGCAGACTCCGCAGAGCGGCTTTTGCCAAGCAGTCTATCTTGCTTTTCAAACCCCTTATAGACGACCGCTACGCAACCGAGGCAGTGGTGAGCCACCAAGGTCAAAGTTGGGAGGCCAAGCGCGTGGCTGCTGCACTCGACATTCTTGAGTTGTGGTCGGGAGAACAAATTGTCGCGATAGACGAAGCTCAGTTTTTTGACGCACAAATCATTCAAGTTTGTACCGAGTTAGCCAACAAAGGTGTGCGTATTGTTGTGGCGGGTCTCGACATGGATTATAAAGGCGTGCCATTTGGCCCCATGCCACAACTGATGGCTATTGCAGAATACGTCAGTAAAGTACATGCAGTTTGCGTACAGTGCGGAAAACTTGCACAATTCTCGCACCGCACCGTGGCCCAAACGGAGCAAGTATTGGTTGGGGCAGTAGAAAAATACAAGCCTCTCTGCAGAAGCTGTTACCAAAAAGCGCTGTAATGAAATTGAACCTGACCCACGCCCAACTAACCGACATACTCGCTGCACGCTTTGTGGGCACGCCTAGCGCTACCCTTGTACAAGAAGTTATTTACGACTCTCGCAAAATTTCTCGCAGTGAAGGCGTGGCCTTTTTTGGACTAAATGGTCCCAAGCGCAGCGGCTTTGAATTTGTACAAACGACATACGACAAAGGCATTCGCATCTTTGTATTGGATCAGCAACCTGCAGAGGTACAAACTGCTGCTTGTTATTACATTGTTGAAGATGTACTTGAAGCACTCCAGAAACTTGCGGCTTTTCACCGCAAAAAAATCAATTACCCTATTTTAGCCATTACAGGTGCCATTGGCAAAACCACCGTAAAAGAGTGGATTTATCATCTATTAGCTGGCCAACTCAAGGTACAGCGCAGCCCGAAAAGTTACAATTCGCAACTCGGGGTGGCGCTCTCCTTGCTGCAGCTTCCGCTAGAAGGCGATTTAGCCCTCATTGAGGCCGCCGTGAGCAAACCCGGCGAAATGGAAAAACTCCATGCCATGATTGCGCCCAATTATGTGGTCATTACCAGTAAAAATGCAGGTCTTCGCCATGAATTTGATACCAGTCAAGCCTATGAGCAAGCCCTGCAATCCCTTACAATTGGCGCCGATTGGTGCATCGACGGCGACCACTTAGAATTGCCTAATACCGAAAATTCTAAAGATCTATTAGATCATATTCCCTTCAATGACCCCGTACGGGTCCACAATGCACGCGTGGCCATTGCATGCGCACTCCGTTTGGATAGCTGCAGCCCCCTTGCAGTTGCGGCCTTACCAAAATTGGCCAACAGGCTGGAAACTTTTGAAGGCATTGATGGCGCCACGCTCATCAATGATGCCTACACCTTAGATTTGCTTGCTTTTGAGGGTTCGCTTGCCTTTTTGAAGGCCGTGGCTCCTGGCAAACAGCAGATGGTCTGTTGCTTGCTCGCCGAAAACCAAGTACACTTGGAAGATGAAATCATTCGCTTGCTTTTGGCCAACCATATTGATACATTTCATATATGGACAGCGCTACCTGCCAGGCTTCCCGATATTTCTAATCAGGTCGTCCTGATCAAAGGCAATCAGCATTTGCTGACCGAAGCGTTACTTACCAAATGGAAGCGCAAGTCGCATAGCACGGTGGTACGTTATGATCTTTCTGCACTCCAGCACAACTTGCGAGAGTACCAGCAAAGTTTGGCCCCCACAACTCAAATACTTGCTATGGTCAAGGCGCAAGCTTATGGCGGTGGCTTGGATCAAATTGCAAAGCAACTGCTTGCAGGTGGCGTTAATTATTTTGGTGTCGCTTATGCAGATGAAGGTGTCTTACTGAGGCAAGCGGGCATCAAGTTGCCAATTTTAGTCATGAATGCAGAGCCCGCCGGATTCGAGAGCTGCATTGCCTACCAACTAGAGCCAGCCATTTATAGCCCTGCGCACCTCGATGCGTTTATCCGGACACTAATTGCCGCGCAAATTCAAGATTACCCCATTCATTTGAAGTTCGATACGGGCATGCATCGCTTAGGGTTTTTGCCCGAGCAAACCGATCAGTTGCTGCAAACGCTGCGCGCCCAACCAGAAGTGTGTGTGAAGAGCATTTACAGTCATATGGCTTGTGCAGATGAGCCCCAGCACCCCATGAATGCGCAGCAAATTAGCATTTTCAGCGCCATTTGCAGCCAGTTTGAAAGCGCGCTCCCTTATCCTTTTCTCAAACACCTCTTGAACTCTGAAGGCGCAGCTCATTTTCCGCAAGCGCAATTCGACATGGTGCGTTTAGGTATAGGCCTTTTTGGAGTCAATCACGACCCGCAATTTGAACATAAATTAAAGCCAGTGCTTTCCTGGACCAGTCAGATATCTCAATTAAAGCAACTCAATAAAGGCGCTTGTGTTGGATATGGGTGTTCAGAAATTTTAGAGGCCGATAGTCAGATTGCAGTGATTCCTGTTGGCTATGCCGATGGTTTCAAACGAAACCTTAGTAATGGAAAAGGAGGGGTTTATATCGATGGCCACTTTTGTCCAACAATTGGAAGAGTTTGTATGGACATGATCATGGTTTTGGCGCCCCACGCCAGGCCAGATGCAGAGGTAGAAATTATCGGTTCGCAGCAAACACTCAGTCTATTTGCAGAAAAAGCGCAGACTATTCCCTACGAAATTCTTACAAGTATCTCACCTCGCGTACAAAGAACTTACGTGAATGATTAATTTTAAAGCTTATTAAACTGATATCTTGATGAAAAATTTGCTGTTGTTTTTGATTTTGTGTTGTTCATTTATGACCCATGCACAGGTGGCCAAATCAGAAGGGGATACCCTCAAATACTTAATTATCCGCAATAACGGCATTGAATACGTTTGTCAAATCTTATCTGATGACGGCCGCGAACTACTCATTTCAACCCAGCAACTAGGTAGATTATATATCCCAAAGTCTGAGGTGAAAAGCATTACTTTGGTAGATCAGCAAACCGACTTCAAAGCCGGAGAATACCTAGGCACGGGCGTATTTACAACTAGGTATCAATTTACCACCAACGCATTTCCGATTAAAAAAGGCGAAAATTACGCGCTCATCAATTTGTATGGTCCTGAAGTTCATTTTGGAATCATGCCTAACCTGAGTGTTGGTATTATGGCTACCTGGATTGCCAGTCCAATCGCATTGGCCTTGAAATACACCATTCCCACCCAAAATCCGCTGCTCAATTTTGGCGTCGGCACCATTATGGCTTCTACTGGTTACCTTAACCAAGCTAAAGGTTACGGGGGCTTGCATTGGGGGATGGCTACTTATGGAACGCGCCGTAGTAACGCCACGCTTTCTTTAGGTTATGGTTATTTCAACTCTGGCTTTTCATTTACCAATCAAGATTTTTATTACCAACCGGGGACTTATGCGGCTGTGTATAATCAAGGTGCTTATAGTTTCCCGATGCCAGAAATGCTGACTTATGAAAATGAAATAGGCAACTTTCAATCGCCTATTATCGGAATCTCAGGGATTGCAGCGGTAGGTAAAAAAGCCAGTTTTATTTGGGATGTCATGATCATTGGTGGCAACAAACGCAAGGTTTTTGACGGGCAACAAGTTGACTATTTTTACGACCCAAATACAGGTCAGCCCAGTTCGGTGGTATACAATGATCCATTTATTGAGGTCAAAAGCACCAACATGGTTGTTATGCCCGGCATGCGTTTTCAAAAAGCTGAAAACAAAGCTTTTCAAGTGACATTAGCAGGTATTATTGGCAAAAGAGAAGAAAGCACCCCAATGGAAACGACCACCAACAATTATTCTTTCCCGGTGCCTATGCTCAGTTGGTTCTATAAGTTTTAACAATGGAGACAGTTCAAGATCAGTTATTGCAGCTCATTAAAGCAAAGCTCCCACCAGGTGACGCTTTGGGTCATGTTTTGAGCGAGACACTGCACATCAGTATGGATGCTGCATACCGCCGCATGCGCAACGAAACGGCACTCACTATTGACGAACTCAAAAGGTTGTGCAAAACCTTCGACATCTCTTTTGACTCCCTGATCTTACAACAAAAAACGAATGTGATTTTCAGGTACACGCCGCTCAATGCATATGATTTTTCTTTGGAATCTTATCTAGAAGGCATTCTCGAAGCATTTGAGCGCTTGCGCCATCTTGAGGACCCTAAAATCATGCTCACCATCAACAACACACATTTTTTTCAGTTGCTGAATTTTCCGCAATTAGTGCGCTTTAAGTTGTTTTTTTGGGCCAAAACACACTTGCAAATACCAGATTACAAAAACGTTTTATTTCGCCACGAAAAAACCTCAGACCGCGCTTTTGAACTCGGGAAGTCCATCTTGCAATCCTACAACACCATCCCCTCTATAGAAATCTTTGACCCCGAACTCATGCGTGGTTTCTTGCGTCAGATCCATTATTACTATAAATCCAATCAGTTCGAAGATCCGAGCTATGCCCTCTTTTTGTGCGATCGCCTCCTGATGTTTTCTGCACACCTTCGCGAACAAGCAGGCCACGGTAAAAAATTCATCTACGGCACCCAAGCGCCAGCCACGGGCAATCGTTTTGAGATGTACCTCAACGAAACCATCAATGCCGATTCCGCTTTTTATTACGAAAGCAAAGACAAACAGGGCTTGTTTCTCTCGCACAATATCATGAATTACTTGCAGACAACCGATGCGCAGTATGTGCAAGACGCCAAGCAAGTGATCGATAAGCAATTGGCCAACTCCAGCCTTATTAGTGTCGTGAACGAACGCGAGCGCAATAATTTCTTTGCCGACTTTGAGAAAACAATCGGCATGTTTCGCAAGAAAATAGAAGCAGACCTCGACTTTCTTTCTTAATACTTGCGTTTTTCGCAACTTAAAAATAGGTAGCTCCGCTATTCAGTTTTGCAGCGCTGCGATTTAGGCTCACCTTTGTAGCATCAAATTGTATGCTATGAAAACAAAAAAATTACAATCCGTTTTATTATTAGTGGCCATTTTCTTTAGTGGCATGGCAAGTTATTTTGCCCAACCGAGTAGCACAATTGCTGTGGCTAACCCCAATGTCAATGCACTCACTATAAAGCCAGAATCTGTGGCAAAAATGCTGCGCTTAGAGTTGATTAAAATCAACAAGTACAAAGTCTATGATGAATTTGATATGAACGAAATCATCCAGGCTAAAGAGGAGTACAAAGTGGGCTGTTATGGCCAAAACTGCTTGTCAAGATTGGGTGAAGAACTCAAAGTTGATTATGTGATGTCTGGCTCGATAGACGGTTTGGGTAATAAAATTGTTGTTACGGTTAAGATCATTGATGTCAAGTCAAAAAGTCTTTACAAGTCTGCTGTTCGCGAATTTGACAACCAAGAATTAGAAATCCAGCGCATGGTAGAAATTGTCTTGGCCGAAATGCATGGGCTCACCATAGACAAAGTGATTGCCGATCGCTTGGCCTTCAAAAATGAAGTGATTACCTCCAACAACGTAGGTAAAATCAATAATTCTGGACCTCGAATTGGTTTTGCAGCCATGACCGGCGACGTTGCTGAATTTGCAACACGTCCCGAAATTTATGGTGGTTTGGGCATCCAACCTTTTACTTCAATGATTGGTTATCAGATCGAAGGTCAATACGTTGGTACAGATAATTTTTCTGCATTGGTTGAGGGGATCTTTAATATCTCTGGCCTAGAGCAGAGCAACTTTATTCCTTCGATGTCTTTGTTGAACGGTTTTCGCTTTGGCAAAGCCAATTGGGAATTTGCATTTGGCCCAAGATTTGGCATCAAATCGACATCCATCGGCTTCTTAGATACAGATGCAGAATACGGTCCTGATGGCGCCTATTACACAAAGAGCGAATGGCTTGCATCCGGAGGTAAAATAAATGTCAATACAGGAGAACTCATTTTGGAACCGTATCAAGGATTTACAGAGCATTTTGATAAAGATGGCTCTAAAAAATTAGCAACATCTTTCTTGGTTGCTTTTGGCCGCACCTTTCAGGCAGGCTCTTTGAATATCCCTGTCAATTTGTTTTACAGCTCGCAAAAAGGAGGCGGTTTTATTGGCGTCAATATGGGTTTCAATGTTCAAAAGAGCAAACAACCGATCAACAAAACGACTAGCCCGCAGCGTTACTATTAGTTCTCCAATCAAACTAGTTCAATATGAAAGCACAGCTTTTCGTTAGTTTGTGTTTCGCATGGACGCTCTGCTTCTTCGGAAGTCAGGGCGTTTTTGCGCAAACACCGATCAAGGTGGAATCGGTAAGCGATTCGACGAGATACCTGGTCGTCACAACGGACGGGACCGAATATGTCGGCTTGCTGCTCGCACAAGATAGCAATGGGGTATGGCTTCAGACGAAATCGCTTGGCCAGATCCAAATACCAACTGTTGCCATCAAGTCCATGCAACCTTTTGATCCGAATAGCGACCCTAAAGCTGCCACATTCAACAGCGGAGGCGTTTTCACGACGCGCTATCAGATCACAACCAATTGCTTCCCGATTAAAAAAGGGGAAACTTATGCCATGTGTAATTTATACGGCCCAGAAGTACATTTTGCTGTCCATAAAGATTTTTCCGTCGGGGTCATGACTTTATGGAGTGCCTCGCCAATCATTCTTGCCTTGAAATATACGCGGGGTACAGCCAATCCAAAAATCAATTATGGAGCAGGTGCTTTGCTGGGTTCTTCTGGCTATTTGAACGGGGGCAGAGGCTACGGCGGTCTTTATTGGGGCATGGTGACCTACGGAGACCGCCGCAACAACATCACGCTATCTGTTGGCTACGGACATGTCAATGATGGAAGTAAATATACTTCAACAGAAACAATATATGTCCCGGGAACCTATCAGGCAATCAATGGGAACTACCCAAATTTGCCCGTACAAGAAGTGGTCACACTCGGAGGCGCTTCTGTTTTTGATGCAGCCATTATTGGTGTGGCCGGCCATTTTCAAATCAATAAAAAACGAAGTTTTGTTTTTGACTGCATGTATCTTAATGCGACAAACCGCTCTGCAAATCATATGGGAGTTTCACAATATCCTAATGAAAAATACGGTTACGTAAACACGAGTTTTCTGCTGCAAGAGGTGATTGTACCTCAGGCTCAATACTGGGATAAAGGCCCTGGAAGTAAGAGCAATATTTTTCTTATTCTACCTTGTGTTCGTACGGAACGATCTTCCAAAAAAGCACTACAGTTGATGTTTGGAGCAGTTATTACAGCGGATAAAGTTATACCATTGCCTATGGCAAGTTGGTTCTTCAAGTTGTAGCATTTTTGTGCACGCTACTTGGCTCTTTGTCTCGTTATAACTAGATTTACTATTTAATCGATTCAATTTCTCTTGACCATGAAAACCAGACTCAGTTTTTCAGCGCTTCTTCCCATTTTATTTTGCTTACTTGGAAGCTTTCAATTGCATGCGCAAGTACCTAACACAAGCGCACCAAGTTCAGATACCACCAAATATATAGTTGTCAAACACGACGGCAACGAATATGTGGGGCAAATCCTTTCTGATGATGGCCGAGAAGTCTTGATAGTGACCAAATCATTGGGTAAAATCTATATTCCGAAAAGCGATATCAAATCGATGCGTCCTTTAGATTATGCCGAGGATGTTGCAAAAGGTGAGGTGAGCACTGCAGGTGTATTTACCACGCGTTATCAGTTCACAACCAACTGTTTTCCAATTAAAAAGGGGGAAAACTATGCCATGCTCAATCTGTATGGCCCCGAAGTCCATTTTGCGGTACATAAAGATTTTTCGGTCGGCATAATGTCTACTTGGATTGGTTCGCCAATTGCGTTGGCCCTTAAATACACGCGCGGCACAGCCAATCCAAAAATCAATTATGGTGTAGGTACACTACTTGGCACGTCAGGCTACTTCAATCAAGGAAAGGGTTATGGAGGCTTGCACTGGGGTATGATTACGTATGGCGACCGCCGCAACAACGCAACTTTATCTGTCGGCTACGGCTATTTCAATCCAGGTATGTCCAACACTAATTTTAGCCAACCTATTTATACGCCTGGCGTTTACACCGCACCGAATGGTATGTATCCGGATATCCCAATTGATGGCTATTATTATTCAAGCAGCCAGTCTAACTACAAAGCACCTATCATTGGGCTTGCAGGCCAGGCCAAAGTGGGTAAAAAGGCCAGCTTTATTTACGACTGCATGTATATCATGGCAAGCAATAGCTATAAGTCAACAACCGGAGACCAGCAAATTACATCGCAATATGACGTAAACGGCATGCTAAGTCAAGTTCAAGTCGCTGATTTTAAAGAGAACATTACCGCAGGCACCTCGCGTCAAAACGTATTGGTGATCATGCCGGGCATGCGTTTTCAACAAAGTGAAAGCAGAGCTTTTCAAATCAGTTTAGCAGGTGTTATTGTTCCTCAGGAAATATCTTTCCCCTTGCCGATGGCCAGTTGGTTTTATAGATTTTAAGAATCAGTGCTAAAGGTTTTGGTCATCGGACTCTTTATTTTTCAATCGTGGTGGCTGTCTATTTTGGCAGCCACACTTTTGTTTTTGTTGATTTTTATTTTTATCCGAAGCCGCATAGAAACCTCGCGCAGAAATCAAGTAAGGCTTGAGGTCAAAATTGCCGAGCGCACCAAAGAAATTCGACTGCAAAAGACTAAAATTGAGGAGCAAAAACGCTTGCTCGAGGAAGAAAAAAACAAGGTAGAGGAGCAGCAAGCGCTCTTGCAGCGAGAAAAAGACCGCACCGAACAGTGGCTACTCAACACCTTGCCCTCACAGGTTGTAATTGAACTCAAGCGCAATGGAAAGGTAAAAGCACAGGCCTTCAAGCAAGTTTCCATCATGTTTACAGACGTAGTGGGCTTTACCCGAATTTCAGAATCGATGGCGCCTAGTCGCATTGTTTCTAAACTCGATATCTTATTTCAGAAGTTCGATGAAATTATCCAGGCCAACAACCTTGAAAAAATCAAGACAATTGGTGATGCATACATGTGTGCAGGAGGGGTTCCGGTAGAAAACTCGACCAATCCGATAGACGCCTGCTGTGCCGCATTGCAAATTCAAGCGTTCATGGATAAGCTAAAATATGAAGCCATCGCCGACCATGAAGACTACTGGGAAATCCGCTTGGGGATCAATACGGGCCCAGTCATTGCCGGAATCATTGGAAATATCCGCTTGGCTTACGACGTATGGGGTTCGTCTGTTAATCTTGCGCAGCGCATGGAGATGCTCGGCGAGCCAGGAAAAGTAACCATTACCGGTAATACCTTTCAGCAAATTGAGCCTTATTTTGAATGCGACTACAAAGGCAAGGCCCTCACAAAATCACGCACCAAAGTAGATATGTATGTAGTTCAAGGCATCAAGCCCGAACTATCGGTCAATGGGGAAGGCCTCATTCCAAATTCTCGCTTTGAAGAGATTAAGAAATTACACCACTACAGCTCTATCAAATACTACAAGACTGAGCATCACGTCATGGGAATTCTTCAAAAAAACCTTTCCCCAACGCTTTATTACCATTCGATCAACCACACCAAAGATGTCGTCAAATCTGTAGAGCGCATCGCCTTGCTAGAAGGCGTCACCGACGAAGGGCTTTTCTTGCTCAAGACGGCGGCCATTTTCCACGATGCTGGTTTCATAGATCAATACGATCATAATGAAGCAATTGGTGCCCGTATGGCCCAAGAAATTTTGCCGAAATATGGCTACACTGAGCAGCACGTCAAAACCATCGTCGAGCTCATTCATGCCACAGAAATTCCGCACAAACCAATCAATAAACTCCAAGAAATTATTTGCGATGCCGACCTTGATTATTTGGGGCGTTCAGACTTTGAGCAAATTGCCGATAACCTGCGAAAAGAGCTTACCGAAATGGGCAAAATCAAGTCGCGTAAAGAATGGGATACCATCCAGGTGAACTTTCTCAAGCAGCACCAGTATTTTACCACAACAGCAATTGAGTCTCGTCAAAAAAAGAAACAAGAAAATCTACAAGTAGTCTTGGACCGCTTGGCAGCAGATGCTTATACAGATTGATTTATAAAAAACGACCGTTGCGCTGTTTTGGAGCGGCTTTTTTGGGCTTTTCGTTGGCAATGTTATAGCCATAAGAAAAATTTAATATAGCCCGATTCAAAGCCCCAGGACTCATAATGCGTTGGTCATATAAATAGGCGATTTCTAAAGCGTGTGGCCCCGTCCAATCAAAGCCCAAACCAATACTCCAACGGATGCGATTGAGGTGATATCCATGCTGGCCGTCCATTGGGCCAGTAAAAAATTCCATAGATGCTTGCGGCAGCAGCACAGACTTTTTAATGTCGTAAACAATGCTCGGTTTGATGCGAATCGCCTCACCAAATTCTGGTTCATAATTCGCTGCGAGCCGATTTGTAGTAAATTGATAACGTGCTCTCAAGCCTAATTGTAAGCGATCGAGGTCATAATTGGTTTGCACATTGGCATTTAGTCGGTGCTGATAAGTAAAGTTGCCCTCGTTAGTTCGGCTTCCAATGTAGCGGTAATCCACAGAAGGGCGAATATATTTGTTGAGTTTATACTTGTAGGAAATTTGTGGGAAAAAGGTTTGTAGGCCTCCTGCACCGTGTCGTGTTGTGAGGTCAAAAGCGAGACTTTGTTTTTTGTCGATTTTATAACCCACGCCCACTTCGTTCCATACTTGGAACACCGTGCTGTTTTGGCTCAAGCAGACAAAAGGGAGTAGTAAAAAACTAAAAATTATACTGCGCATTCTTAACGAGTAACAATGATTTCGCCCAAATCTTTGGCCTCATTTTTACCAATTTCGATGGTATATTTGACGGGTTCTTTAGTGTAGTAATCGTCATCGTTGTTGGTGATAGAATTGCCCGTATGAAATACCTCGTTGTATGCAAAAATGGTATAGGTTCCAGGGAATAAATAATTGAAACTAAAAGTACCGTCGTGGTTGCATTCTACTTTGTCGTCGAAGATGCTATCTTGGGTGCCGTAAACGATGTAAACATCTTCAGTTGCGCCAGCATAACTAACGGTCTGCGCCAATGCGCCGTTGATATACAGCTTTTCATTAACGGTCAGTTTACCTGTAATTTTGCTGCGGCCACCTTGCCCTTCATATTTTTTACAGCCTGAAAAACTGAGTGCGAGAATAGTGATGGACAAAATAATGGAAAGTCTTTTCATTTCTTTTTTTTGACAATGTTAAGAAAAAAACAACTTTTCTCTGCTTCTTGCGTCTGTTTGTTTGGATAAAAATCGATATTTCAGTAATATTGGTACCGCTAAACCAAGCTAAATGAAACACTTACTACTCTCCTGCCTTTTTTGCCTTCCTTTTCTTCTTTTTTCGCAGGTTGTGATCAATGAATATTCGTGTTCAAATGTCACAGGCCCCACCGATGCTTTTGGTCAGCGAGAAGATTGGGTAGAGCTATACAACACAACAGCAGCGGCTGTAGATTTAACAGGTTGGTATCTTTCAGATAAAGCAAGTAACCTCACGAAGTGGCAAATTCCGAGCGGAAACATTAATGCCAATGGCTTCAAAATGGTATTTTGTTCTAAACGAGATTTAGTTTCTGGTAATGAATACCATCCCAATTTTAATTTGTCCCAGACCGATGGCGACTGGATCATCCTTTCCAATCCATCAGCTGTAGTTGTAGATTCATTTAAAATTGTTCACCTTACCAAGTCAAATCATTCTGTTGGTCGCTCTAGCAATGGAGCCATAGATTTCAAATTATTTACCTCTCCAACGCCCAATGCAAACAATGCAGGGGGCGTCAATTTTTACCCACCAAAACCTGTTTTTAGTTTAGCTCCGGGTTTTTACCCGGGCGCTCAAACGGTGAGCATTACTTGTGCCGATCCTTCTGCAATTATTCGATACACACTTGATGGTTCAGACCCTATCGCCACATCTCCCGCATATACAGCGCCCATCAATATCACCACCACCAAAGTATTGCGCGCCATGGCTTTTGGCGCCACCCTGTCTTCTTTTACTGAAACCAACACCTATTTTATCAATGTAAACCATACTATTCCGGTTGTTTCGGTATGTAGCCAAGGGGTTTATTCACTGGTGGCAAACGGCAGCCAAAGCCCGCCCAACCGAATAGGCTCATTCGAGCTGTTTGAACAAGATGGCGCATTTATCGATGAATCTGAAGGAGACTTCAACAAACATGGCAACGATTCTTGGGCCTATGCGCAGCGAGGCTTCGACTTTGTATGCCGAGACCAATACGGTCACAACGGCGATCTCGAACATGAAATTTTCCCTGAGAAAGACCGCGATGCATTTCAGCGCGTAATGCTGAAGCCTGGTGCCAGCGACAACTATCCTTTTGAAGAAGGTGCGCACATCCGCGATGCTCTCATTCACACACTCTCTATCCGAGCCGACATGAAACTCGACGAGCGTACTTGGCGTCCGGCTGTGGTTTATTTGAATGGAAGTTATTGGGGTGTATATGAAATCCGCGAAAAAGCCGATGACCACGACTACGCTGATATATACTACAACCAAGACAAATACAATATGCACTACCTCAAAACTTGGGGTGGTACTTGGCAAGAATACGGAGCGCCAAATGCGCAGCCTAGTTGGAACGCTTTGCGCAACTATATTCTCACCAACAACATGGGTAATCCTGCGAACTTCAATTACGTTGACTCCTTGCTTAGTTGGAAATCACTGGCCGATTACTTCATGATCAATTCCTACACAGTCAACCAAGACTGGCTTAACTGGAATACCGCATGGTGGAGAGGTCTAGACATCACCGGCGACCACAAAAAATGGGGTTATGCCCTCTGGGACATGGATGCTACTTTTGGGCACTACATCAACTACACCGGTATTCCTGATCCAACCGCCAATGCCGACCCTTGTAACGCTGAAAATCTACCTAATCCGGGCGGGCAAGGCCATACAGATATCTTAGAGAAACTGATTGATGAAAACCCAATTGTTGAACAGTATTATATCACCCGATACATTGACCTGATCAATACGTCCTTTAGCTGTGCCAGTATGTTAGCCCTGCTCGACAGCATGGTCAACGAAATTGACCCCGAAATGACCGCACATTGCGCCAAATGGGGAGGAACATATAACGGCTGGCAATCGCGCGTGACCCAACTGCGCAATTTCATCAATCAGCGTTGCTTGGCACTAGAACAAGGTTTGATCGATTGCTACCAGCTTTCTGGCCCATTTGCCGTCACTTTTAACGTCACCCCAGTGGGTGCGGGTACCATTCAGGTCAACTCTATTAATCCGCCAAACTATCCTTGGGCTACTACTTATTTTGGCGGCATTCAAACGCTTATTGAGCCAAATGCCAATCCTGGCTTTGTATTTAGCCACTGGACCGTCACTACAGGCCCTCTTGGCTTGCCAAGCACTACCGCCAATAACTTCATCAATATCAATGGCCCAGAAACAATTGTAGCTGTCTTTATTCCGGACGTTCCAGACGTGGATGGTGACGGTTGTTTGAACGTCGATGAAAACTTATTGGGTACCGACCCATCTAACCCAGACACCGACGGCGACGGCGAGAACGACTGCGCCGAGATTGGCAATGTGGGAGCTCCAACCGATACCGATGGCGATGGCACCATTGACGCACTAGAATCTTCAATAATTGACACTGACGGCGACGGGGTCATGGATGAACTCGATCCAGACAACGCCAATCCGTGTATTCCAAATGCAAACGCAGGCCCTTGTGACCAAGATGGCGATGGCCTTACGAACAGCCAGGAAACTGCAGCCGGCACCAACACCACCAACCCTGACACCGATGGAGACGGCCTTTCAGATGGCGCTGAAGTAACTAACGGCTCCGATCCGCTCAACCCTTGTGATCCAGACGACACCTTACCAGGATGTCAAATAGACACCGATTTTGACGGGCTCACCGATGCGCAAGAAGGCGTGGTTGGCACCAACCCACTCAATGCAGATACCGATGGCGATGGCATCAACGACGGCACCGAAGTAACAAATGGTTCCAATCCGCTCGATCCGTGTGACCCAGATGGCAGTAGCCCTGAATGTGCCACCGGAATCTTTTTCCCAACGGCATTTTCACCTAATGGTGTAGGGAACGGCCTCAATGAAGTGTATCAAATTATTGTAGGTAAGGATATCTCAGCCATAAACATTAAAATTGTGGACCGCTGGGGCAACCTGATGTTTGCTTCTACCAACAAACAATTCAAATGGGACGGCACGCACAAAGAAAAGCCCTGCAACAGTGGCGTGTACGCATATGTTTGTGACGTCACTTACGAAAACGGAAGCACGAAGAAATTTACAGGCAACATCACTTTAATTCGATAAGCGATGCGCTACAAAAGTTGTTTCTTTTTACTTACAATTACCTTATCTGTTCTCGGTCTATTTCCGAATGCTGCGCTTGCCCAAGATTTTCACCTGACGCAAGCAGACCGAAGCATGCCTTTTTTGAATCCTGCTTTTGTAGGCGCCTATAAAGGTTACGAAAGGATTTCATTGCTCAACCGCAACCAATGGATTGCTTCGGGCACCCAATTTTTGACAACATACGGCATGGCTGAATTCACGCCTGGCCGAACCCGTCAATCTGAGCGCGCTTATGCGGGTATTGGTGCTTCTTTTAGCAACGACGTTGGCGGTGACTCACGCATGACGCAAAAATCTTTTGGGCTTACCGCAAGTGGCCATATTCCCTTGGCAAAAGGCCACTGGCTAGACGCAGGCCTTCAAACAGCTATTCAACAGCGCAGTGCCGATTTCAGCAGCTTGCTATATTATTCGCAATGGAATGGCAGTGCCCTAGACCCGAGCGTATTTTCAGGTGAAGAAAACGACTTCGTGAATTTTGCTTTTGTGGATGCGGGCTTAGGACTTGCGTATCGCTTTGAACCGAATCAGCGCGGTGAGTTGCGCGATGGCCAATGGGCTTTGCAAACAGGTTTGTCATTTCAGCACGTCAACCGCCCGCGCTTACAATACAACACCCTTTCTGCCGACCGTTTGTACCGAAAAGCAGTTGCCTACGCCTGTTTTTCATTTGGGCTCAATGAAGTTTCAGCTTTGCAGTTTTCGCTCACGCATTTGCGCCAAGGAGGCCATTCCGAAAGTATGCTCGGCGCCATTTACCGCATGAAGCTACGCGGCAGTTCTCAGGTTACCAATGAGGTGAGCACAAGATACCTTAGCGCTGGGTTTTATTTTCGCTCCACAGCAGCGGTAGCGCCTTATATTGCCTTAGATTTGGGCGCTTTTGACTTTGGGATTTCTTACGATGCAGATTTGGGAGCTACCACTTCAGTTTTCAGACATTCTGTAGAGCTCAATCTCGCTTATACCTTCTTGAAGAAATCGGCGTTTAAAGGTAGCCGTTTGCGCTAAGAAATGCGGTCCATTGTTTGGCTTGTGCTTTGTTCATGACGCGCGGCATTTTGTTTTGGGCACCAAGCTTTCCGATACTTTCCAAATAGGTATAAAATACAGAGGTGGGCAGTAATTTGAGCTGTGGTAATGGCATGCTGTGCTTGCGTACGTAAGCGTAGTCGTCGTTAATAAGTTGTAACGCTTCGTCAATTTCCGCAATGATACTCGGCTTGGCCTCTTGCGCATCGCAACCAATGTACCAACAGTGCTGCAAACCTTTTTCGTCGGCATGAATGGTATATTCAGAAAAAGAAAGCTTGAATTGCGTGCTCACGGTTTTCAAGGCCTGATTGATATTATCCAAAGACAAATGCTCTCCGCACAAACTTAAAAATTGCTTGATGCGCCCCGATATGATGATTTCATGGGTGGTGGTGTCGGTGAAGCGAACGAGATCGCCGAGCATGTAGCGCCAGAGCCCTGCATTTGTACTAATGACCAAAGCGTAGTCTATACCGGGCTTTACTTCACTAATAGAATAGGCTTTGAATTGATTTTTGAGTTCACCCGACTCCGTAAAGTACTCGGCATTAAAGGGCACAAACTCAAAAAAGATGCTGTTGTTCATCAGCAGGGTCAT
>JBIIZO010000080.1:0-9763 GCA_044346245.1 Crocinitomicaceae bacterium | reverse complement strand
GTCAGATTTCCGATGATGTTGTAGGTGCTCCCCTCTTTCTTCTCCACTTTGGTTGACTTGAATTTGGCATAAGGATACTTTACAGCATCGAACCATTCTGGTGTTTGCGCTTTTTTATTCATCATGCCGTTGCCAGTTGAGATGGTGCGCACATCGATTTTGAAATCAAAACTTGAGTTGGAAAGATCCTTCTCGTCGAATTCAATTTGACCTTCCATGGTTTTGAATGAGCCGGAGGGGTCTTTGCTTTTGAACTCAATTGAGAAATCTTTGGAGACTTCGTAATGATCTAAAATGAGGTAAGTAAACGCGCCAAAAAGGAAGATGGCACTAAAGGAGATAAGGGAGATTTTGAGTGTTTTCATTTTTTCTTTTTTTATTCGATAACAAATTTCCTGCCAACTGTAAAGCCCATTCTGAATTGACCGTCTTGCCACTTTTCTGTGGTGTAGGGGATAAATTGGGTTTCGCCGATGCCGCCAGAGTTGGTGATGTTGATCGTGAAGTTGTGACCAAAGGTAAACCACTCCAGTGCGATGGCACCACTGTTGGTAAAGCCTGTTTGGCGTGTTTGGCTACCGTTGAAACAATGGTAATATTCACCGATGAGCGCAAAGCGAGATGTGAGGCGAATTCGGCCCGACACACCTAATGCAAAAAGGTCGTTGGCGTCGGTGTTGGCCACGTAGTTGCGGTGTACGAGCGTTGGGGAAAGTTGCAAAGCGCCGCGGTCTCCGAAATGATGTGCAAAATTGACCTGCGCAAAGTAGTTGAGGCGGTGTACCGCTTTTGGGAAGTGCGTGACCAAGCCTTCGTCTTGAGCGGCAGTCATGTAGGTGAAGCTCGAACCAGCCACGGCTGTAATACTTAAGGGTGATTTTTCTGCTTCTTGAGAGATGACTTTGTATTTGACAAAACCATCAACTAAAGAACGATAAGGTGCACCTGTCCCTTTTGAACGACCAAAGCCTACCATCAGTTGGTCAGTGATCCCGTATTCTAAAGCAATGCGCATATCGGAAAGGTTGTCAAAACCAAACATTTGCTGCACGCCTCCGTTGACACCAGCGAGGTCGCCAAAGCGGTGCTCTATGCGGAATTCGTAGGTGCCTTTGCTGAGGGTTTCTACGGAGTGTCCGTTAACCACGCGGGTGGAAGGAAAAGTGCTAATCGGCTCAACGTATTCTTCTTCGGTTGTTGCTTCAGTAGGTTCTTGTGCAAATAGTGCTAGTGGAAAGATAAACGCAAGCGGGAGAATGTTGGAAATTTTCATTGGTAATTGTTTGAACCGTTATAAAGACGCAAAGTTCTGCAAAAAGTTGGATGAGTGGGTCAAACATTCGGAAAGTTGCAACAACTATCGTTTTTTTCTTTTTTCTGCGAGCCATTTCGGAACTGCCGCCTCTTGACCTTGTGGGGTGTCGAGTAGTTTTTCGAGGAGGTCGGGACGCTTGGCTTTTTGAAGGCGCTGGCGAATCCAGTCTTTATTTTCCTTTTTATACCAAAAGAAATAACGGTTTTGATTGAGTTTCTCTTCTCTGGTTTTGACGGTATTGACAGGCTTTAGTGTATACGGATGCACGCCAGTGTAATAAATAACCTCGGCAACAGTCATGGGGGTTGGCGTAAAATCTTGTACTTGCTCTAGCTGAAAACCCATGTCTTTGGTTTCTGCAGCGAGGTTGGCCATGTCGATTTCTTCGCAACCCGGATGAGAAGAAATGAAATAAGGAATGAGTTGTTGTTTGAGGCCGTGTTTAGCAGACAAGCGGTCGTATTTTTCCTTGAATTTGTGGAAATACTGGAACGAAGGCTTGCGCATGATTTTGAGCGTGGCGTCTGAGGTATGCTCGGGCGCTACTTTGAGGCGTCCTGATACATGGCGCGTGATGACTTGCTCGATGTATTCGTCGTGGTTGCCGTCTTCGTTGTTTTTGTTGAAGTCGTCTACTAGTAGGTCGTAGCGGATGCCGGAACCTACAAAAGCTTTTTTGACACCAGGGAATTGATCGATTTTGCGGTAGAGATCGGTCATTTGTTTGTGAGAGGTATCCAAGTTATGACAGATAACAGGATGGATACAACTCGGTGAAACACACTTGGCACAAATGGCTTCGTCTTTGCCTTTCATGCGATACATGTTGGCAGACGGGCCGCCGATATCGGAAAGATAGCCTTTGAATTCGGGGTGTTTGGTGAGTTCTTCGACTTCTTTGAGGATGGACTTTTCACTGCGCGAAGCGATGAACTTGCCCTGGTGCGCTGAAATGGTACAGAAACTACAGCCACCAAAACAACCGCGGTGGGTATTGACCGAGAATTTGATCATGTCGTAGGCTGGAATCGCACCGCGTTTTTTGTATTTGGGGTGCGGCAACCTCGTGTAAGGCATGTCGTAAGAGCCGTCCATTTCCTTTTCGGTCATGGTTTTGAACGGCGGATTGATGACTAATGTTTGTGGCCCAACTTGTTGGGTGATGCGATTGGCTGCCCATTTATTGGACTCCACCTCTACAATTTTAAAATTGGCGGCATATTTAAGTTTGTCTTTTAAACAGACTTCATGACTAGCGAGCTCAATGGTTTCCCAGTTTTTATTTTTAGGGAGTTCTCGGTCGGCATCTTGTAAAAAAGCTACTTGATTGATGGTCTTGGCTTGCTCAAACGGAACACCTCTTTTGAGTAAGCGCAACAGCGTGCGCAAAGGTTGTTCGCCCATGCCATAAACCAATAAATCGGCTTTGGCGTCTACAAGTATAGAGGGCATGAGTTGGTCCTTCCAATAATCGTAGTGGGTAACCCTTCTCAATGAGGCTTCAATACCACCCAGCAAAACGGGAACATCTGGATAAATTTCCTTTAAAATATTGCTGTAGACAATACTGGCGTAGTCTGGTCGAAAACCAGCTTGGCCACCCGGCGTGTAGGCGTCTGTGGAACGCAAGCGCTTATTGGCGGTGTAGTGATTGACCATGGAGTCCATGCAGCCGGCGGTGACGCCAAAGAAATATTTGGGTTTGCCGAGCTTTTTGAAGTCGCGGAGGTCGTCTTTCCAGTTGGGCTGTGCGACAATACCAATGCGGAAACCTTCGCTTTCGATGATGCGGCCAATAACAGCTGTACCAAAACTTGGGTGGTCTACATAGGCATCGCCGGAAATGAGGATGACATCAAAGGCATCCCAGCCTCTTTTTTCTGCTTCCTTTAAAGATAAGGGTAGCCAATCGGAAATCGGGCGCTCAGGGTTCATGTTACAAAGATACACGAAGAACAATGCATCGTGAATTTTGTTGTAATTTTGTAGCTCAATTCACTCATTATTTACTCTAAATTAAGATCAAAATGGCTTTTGAACTTCCCGCTTTACCTTATGCTTATGATGCATTAGAACCGCACATCGATGCGCGCACAATGGAAATCCACCATTCGAAGCACCACCAAGCATATACAACCAACCTCAATAACGCAATTGCAGGTACCGACATAGAGCACATGTCTATCGAAGAAATTTTAATGAACTGCAAAGACAAACCGGCAGTCCGCAACAACGGTGGTGGTTTCTGGAACCACAACCTTTTCTGGGAAACCATGGCGCCTAACGCTGGCGGCAACCCAACTGGTGAGCTCGCAGCGGCTATCGATGCAGCATTTGGTTCTTTTGAAGCATTCAAAGACGAATTCGCGAAAGCAGCCACCACACGTTTTGGTTCAGGCTGGGCTTGGTTGTGCGTTACCAATGGTGCACTCGAAGTTTGCTCTACTCCCAACCAAGACAACCCACTCATGGGCGAAGGTTGCAACGGCACACCTCTTCTTGGCCTAGACGTTTGGGAACACGCTTACTATCTACACTACCAAAACCGTCGTCCAGACTACATCAATGCGTTTTTTAATGTCATCAACTGGGACGTTGTTGCCACAAAATTTGCTGCAGCGAAGTAAGATTAAATAGCTTAATCAAAAAGGGCGGCCCTGCGGGCCGCCCTTTTATTTACATCTAAGTTTACAAAAGACCGCTAGAAATTAACTTGCGCTTGAATACGTAATAAATTGCCTCGTTGGAAATTTGTCGGGTTCGCAGCATCTTCAAAGCGTCTTGCAGACATGGTATACATCACAACCAACTCAAAATTTTTGTTTGGTTGCCATTCAGCACCAATTTCAAGCTCCTTTACTTCATAGCTTCTGGCGTCAAGTTCATGTTTTTTACCACCATCATAATATTGAAAACGGCTAAATGGAATCAGTGTTTGGCCCTTGAAATCTAATTTATAGCTTGCCGTAATAAAACCGCCTTTTAACGGGCTTTCAATAATTGAATTGGTCAACTTATCATATTCTGGTCCGCGGCCAATATTGTACTCGGCAAGAATACCAAACGGTTTGGGATACAAAACAAAAGTAGCTCCTACGCGCTCGTCATTGTATAATTTATCCGCAGCAGTTCCTACACCTGATGTTGTAGATAGTAAAGTAAACTGCCCTTTATATGCCTGAACGCCGGCCTCAATGACTTGATTCTTGATTTGCATAGGGTATGAAGCCCTAGCCACGATATGTTTGTTGGCATTGAGTTCAGGACGATTCGCTGTTTGACCGTTATAAACACCAATCCCCAAAACACCGTAATCTCCAGACCCTTTTAAACCTTCGCTTACTAATGAGGAAAATAATTTTCTCGTTTTTACTGGGGCCCAGTAGAAGAATACACCGAGGTCGCGCTCATTGGTAACCGCACTATTCATTGCGTCTGCGCGATCTAGGGGCAAACGATTTTGAGATGACTGCATGTTTTCAAAACCATAAGGAACTTTTGATTGACCGATTCTGAAACGAAATTCATTTTTCTCGTCTAGGCCCACATCAAAGTAAGCGTCGCGCAATTGACCAAAGTGCATGGCACTAGAAGACGGTGCACTTGCAAAATCGGGCTGAATATAAAAATAAACTCTAGGGCTTACTTGACCGTAAAAAATCAAGCGCATTCGGCGAACAAAAAAGTCGTTGTCTCCACCCCAGCTTTTATCGCATTGTTCGCATTCTAAATCTTCATTCGTTTGAAGTAGGCCGTTGTAACGCACTTGCATGTAGCCCCGCATCTGAACACTCTCATACCATTTTTTTGTAGGAGCTGGCGTTTTTGCCTTTGTCGAATCGTTACCGGTTTGCGCATTTAGCCCAATAGAACAACCGATGGCAAGTAATAAAAAATAAAATTTAGTCATTTATAGCGTTTTTAATTTCGATGTCAAAATTAAATCCTTCATATTGAGTTAACATTGCATTTACATTCATTTAACTTTTATATAATCTTCTTCACAATTTGGTAACATTAGCTTGAGCTATGTTTACCGAACATTGTGCAATGCCTTAGATTATATTGGGCTGAAAAGAAGCTAATGTTATGTTTACGTTAACAAAGCAGCTGCTTTTTCCTAAGCGCAAAGGATAGGCATACATTTGCCTTAAAAATCAAATATTATGGCCGGAATTTTAAGTTACTTCTTACCTAAAGACAAAGTATTTTACTCCCTCTTCGAAGACGCGAGTAATAACCTCGAAAGCATTGCACAAAAACTCCTACAAGTTGTGCATGAATCAGATTTCAACAAACGTGCGGCAATCATTGAAGAAATGCGCGATATCGAGCACCAAAACGACAACATTACCCACCAAATTTTCATCGAGTTGGGCAAGAACTTCATTACGCCATTTGACCGCGAAGACATCCACGCGTTGGCCTCTGCCCTAGACGACATCGCCGATTATATTTATGCGTCGGGCAAAAAAATCAATTTCTACAAAATTGACCCCATATCTGATCAAGGTATTCAAAAAACAGCTGCGGCGATTAACGACGCTGTCAACGCTGTGAAAGCTGCTGTGATGGAATTGCGCAACCTCAAAAACACCCAAAAAATCATTGAGTGTGTGATTAAAATCAATAGTATCGAAAACAACGCTGACAATATTTTTGACATGAGTATTGAGCGCCTCTTCAACTCTGATGTAGACGCAAAGGAATTGATCAAGCGCCGTGAGTTGTATATGGTCATGGAAACAGCTACAGACAAATGTGAAGATGCTGGTAACGTCATTGAATCTATCGTTGTTAAATACGCCTAATTTCTAGGCCCCACCATTTAAAGACAAACAGATGTTTACTTTATTACTTGTCGTCATTGGCATTGCATTACTTTTTGACCTCGTCAATGGGTTTCACGATGCAGCAAACTCGATTGCAACAGTTGTTTCAACTAAGGTGCTCACGCCTTTTCAGGCGGTACTTTGGGCGGCTATGTTCAATATCATTGCCTTTTGGGTATTTGACATGAGCGTGGGCAATACTGTTGCCAAAACCGTTGACAACAACGCTATTGACCTTTGGGTCATTTTAGCCGGTTTGTTGGCAGCTACCTTCTGGAACCTACTCACTTGGTGGTTGGGCATTCCTTCTTCCTCCTCACATACACTTATCGGTGGTTTTGCTGGTGCGGCAGTTGCACACGCAGGTTTTGGTGTGATTGAAAGCGGTGAGATTTTGAAAGTTGTTCTCTTTATTTTCCTAGCACCGATTATTGGTGGATTTATTGCGTATCTCATTGCAGTGGTGACCATCTCTCGCTCGTTCTGGAAAAAGATGCTGGTAATTCTATTACTATCAGGGGTCACTGTAGCGGTAATGGAATACATGATTGAGTACATTGACATGAAACCTATCATGATGTATATCGTCATTGGCATGATTGCCGTATTCATTTTGGTTTACATCTGGTTCGAACTTGTACATGGGTCAAAACCTTCCGCTGTAAAAGAGGCCAACATGCACAAAAAATTGCAGCTCCTTTCTTCAGCAGCATTCTCTTTGGGTCATGGCGGTGCCGATTCTCAAAAAGTAATGGGGATTATTTGTGCAGCTTTGCTTGTTTATGGCAACATGGGTCGCGAAGGTAAGTTAGACCAACCTGTCCCTAAAGATTTGCGCATCACTGAACTCATGCAAATTGAATTCGACGATACCGATGGCAAAAAACATAAGTTCAAGCCAGAAGTAGCGGAGGTCAATGGTCAAGTTTATTACATCGATCACAAAGAGGTAATTGATGCCGCTACCGGTACAGCAATTTACAGTGAAGATGGTAAATCACTTGCAACTGTTCAAAATGCACCTTCATTTAAAGCAATTGATGAAGAAATGCACAAAATTGAAATCTTCACTTTTGGAGATGCATTGTGCGATGCGAAAACCAGCGACACTATTTTCTTGGATAAAACGATTGATACCACCTACAAATACGCCAGTATTTTTGGAGAATACATCGATGATTCAACAGGTGAGTTACGCGAAGGACACAAAATCAAAACAAAAGTACATTCAGACACGATGCCATTCTGGGTATCTTTCGGATGCTACCTCATGATTGGTATTGGAACCCTAATGGGTGGCTGGAAAATTGTCAAAACAATGGGAACTAAGATCACCAAGGTGACACCGCTGGAAGGTGTTTGCGCCGAAACCGCAGGGGCCCTCACCCTGTTTACGGTATCTCAGTTTGGAATCCCGGTTTCGACAACCCACACCATTACTGGTTCAATCATTGGCGTTGGTGCTACCAAACGACTCAGCGCAGTGCGTTGGGGTGTAACCATCAACTTGCTTTGGGCATGGATCCTTACCATCCCAGTAAGTGCTTTATTGGCGGCTATTTTTTATCATGTGATCATTTGGTTCAAGTAAAAAATCCTCGATTTTCATTAAAAACGGGCGCATGAGCGCCCGTTTTTATTTAATATTCATTCACTTTTTGAAATCTTTTAAAATTTCTTAACTTTAGTGCAAATCTAAAAATCAACTATGAAGAAACTATTACTTACATTCAGTGCTCTGGTTTTTGCTCTCGCAGCACAGGCACAAGTTATTGTGGCAGGTGTAGCTCCACAAAGCATTGTTGCTAATTACACCCATTCATGGGCTGATCCTGCGGGCGGAGACTGGGGTTGTCCTGATTTCTTAATTCCAAATACCTTTGTCGAGGATACTTTAATGTTAGTTGACGACGGAACTTCAGGAACAAACGCACAAGGTCATCCAATTGCACAAGAAGGATGTAACCCGCTCATCAATAACTTAACAGGCAAAATTGCCGTTATCTATCGCAATACCTGCAACTTTAGTATGAAAGCAGAAAATGCTCAAACTGCGGGTGCTGTAGGCGTAATTATCATTAATCGCGATCCAGAGGTAATTGCAATGGGCGGCGGAACTACCGGAGCTGGAGTTAACGTGACCATTCCTGTCGTTATGCTTTCCAGCACAGACGGAGCCGCTTTAGTAGCTGCTATGGCTAACGAACCAGTTGTTGTTTTTATGGGTAATAAACAAAACTTATATCAAACAGATGGTGGTTCGGCACAAAGCGATGTCATGATTTCTCGTTACGGATCTATCCCACAAACAATGGCTAACAACGGCTACACTTTTGATCCAGGACTCCAAGTATACAACTTCGGATCGGTTGCGCACGATTTCTCAATCAATGCAAAAGTAATTGGACCAACAGGCGCAGTAGTTTACGACAATACAGTAGGTCCAGTCAATATTTTATCCACAGACACCCTATCTATTTTTAATGGGAATACTTACAGTTTTCCTCCTGTATCCCTTTCCTCATGGTCTGTTGGTGAATATACCCTTACCTATACAATAGACATTCCAGGTTTTACAGATTCTGCAAGCTCTGATAACATATATGTTTCTAATTTCAGTGTGACAAACGATGTGCTTTCTTTAGCGAGCCAAGATGAGACTTCTTCAGCTGTTTTGTCGAATAGCTTCCCAAGTAATGCGACAAGTACATATCAAGTTTGTATGAAACTTCAAGACGTCTACCCTACTGCAAATACGGGTGTAGAAGGACTTTATTTCTCTATTCAGTCTTCAAACGACACGGTAGACGGCGAAGAAGTAATTGGCGAAATTTTTGAATGGAATGATCCATGGGTCGACCTCTCAAATGGCTTTACATCCCTCACATTTGACAACCTCAATCAAGTCGGTGGTTTCACCTATGATTATTCAGGGAATGGGTCGAACGAACAAGTTGTCTACGCAGCATTTCCAACTCCAGTTGCATTACTCGATGATCAACGATATTTAGTTTGTGTATCTACTTCAAATCCAGAAATTGGTTTTGGTTTTGACAAGACATTAAACTATGATGCAAACGTGAGTATCTATTCTCAGCCAGTTTTAGCAATGAAAATTGACAACACAGACTGGTATTCAGGATGGTCTGGTGGTACTAATGCCGCTGCAATTGGAGTGAAGGTAATTAATAACGTAGGGGTAGATGAAAACGCTACATTAAATGCAAGTGCTTATCCAAACCCGGCAAATGACCTTATCTCAATTGTGGTTAATGCCATTGGTAACGCTCAATTGACAGTCACAGACGTTGCCGGTAAAGTAGCTATGTCTGCTTCACTGAACCTTGCAGCTGGTCAGGACAACGTAAATATCGCAGGTTTGACTGCTGGTCTTTACATTTTCAACGTTACACTTAAAAACGGTAAAACTGCCCAATTCAATGTTGTGAAAAAATAAGTTTAACTCATATTGAACTGAAAAGGGACGGGCAACCGTCCCTTTTTTATTTGCTATCTTTGTGGTATGTCAAAAGCATCTTATACTGTCACAGCAGCACTGCCTTACGCCTATGGCCCCCTTCATTTAGGACATGTTGCAGGCGTTTACTTACCCGCC
>JBIIZO010000194.1:0-2850 GCA_044346245.1 Crocinitomicaceae bacterium | reverse complement strand
GCCATCGGCAAGAAGACGAATATAATATCCTCCTTGTGAAAAGGTAGAAACATCACTCTGATAGAATTCCGTCGTAAAATCAGCAGACTGATAAATGACTTTTCCATCCAAGCTCAACAACTCAAAGTGCCGTTTTTGCTGATTGGGATTCGGAAAATACAGATTGATGCCGCTGTTGCTCGGATTCGGATACACAAAGTTTGTTGCGGAAAATCCGGAGGGTGGTGTTTGGGCTGTTGGAAAGTTGATTTTCCAGAGCCCACCGTTGTTTTCAATCACGTAAATGGAATTGTCTACCTGAACGGCGTCCACTGGGAGGTAGAAACCGGTGGCTACGTTGGAGGTATGGATACCATAGGCGTTGTTTGTCGCATCAAAGGTAAAGCGCAGCATGACGAGTTCTCTCGACGGATCGACAAACGGACACGCTGAGCCCCAAGGAGAAAGAGGTGTGTAGCCCGTGCTGTCGCCACCGGGCATAAAACTCAAGACAAATCCGTTGCCTTTATAAGCGCCTCCAATTTCTTGGTCTTTGTCGATGACCAAACCTAAGGGCGAACGGTGGGCGGTAAAGGTCCGGACCGGCACACCACTTTCGCTCGCTTTTTTGATTTGCCCTGAGCCTTCCTCTTTGTAGTAGTCGGCAGCTGCCCCATAGTTGGCTATCGGCTCTGTAAATACTACACCTGCGGGCGCAGCTGGAAAAAGTGGGTCTGCATCAAAATGCCCGGCCAAAAAGGCGCCATTTGTGGGGTTGATGAGCGGGTCTTGGCTCGCGTCGTAGTTGGGGTTTGCGAGCGGATTTGCATTGCCGCCTATGCGCCAAGGAAAACCATAGTGCTGCCCTTGTTGGATCCAGTTGAGTTCTTCGGGGTCGTCGCGCTCACCGGCGTTGTCTATGGCGAAAAGGTGGTTTTGTGCATTAAAAGCCATGGAGTAGGCGTTGCGGGTGCCTTCGGCAAACACATAACCGCTGTTTTGTAAGTCGAGCGAGTCATTGTTCAAATAGATATTCGCGGCGTCTAGCGGGATCCGAAAAATTTTGCTCGTGAGTGCTTGTTCGCGCAGACCTGGATACAAGCCATTATTGGTTTGTACCTCGCCAAAAGATGTCCTCGACCCGCCTGAAAAGTATAAATATTCCTTTTGAGGATCTGCGGTTATTCCCGTAAAACCGTGGTCGCCAGTAGAACTGCTTGTGGGGTATGCGGAAGTGCTCAAAACAGTGGTCCAAATTCGGCTGCCGTTGGGCTGCAAAACACCTTTCACAATCATGCCAATTCCGGTAGTCGTGTACCAAATATTGCCCGATAAAAACAAGGTGCTGTCCACAAAGCAAAGCCCTTGCACCTTATTGATGCCATGGTCGAGTACGGAATAGCGGAGCGTGTCTGACTTTGTGTTTTCAAACACCTCATAAATAGAGCCCCCAGCTGTCGTGTAAAATAAATGCTGAGAAATAGGGTCAAAGCCGATCTTCGAAGCAAATGTCTTAGGCTTCAGCACTGAATCTACTGAGATGTCGTTGAAGAGTGGATAGACGCGTTGGGCGTTTAAAGCCGCTGCAACCAAAAGTTGAAATAAAACGCTGAAGATGAATTGTAATTTCATGGTTTTAAATTACACAAAATTTTTTTGTCCGTCCTTGCCTGATTCCGTCCTTCTCAGATGAATCCATTTATTCCTATCTCAATGGCTATGATTTACTTCCTACCTATTTTTTAATTACACTCCAAATGTTAGTTGGGTATGTATTCCGTTTTTCGTCATTGGTTTGTTTCAAATCATAAAATAAATTGTTCAACCACCCTCAAATCATTCACCTCCAATTCCAATACATACTTATCAATAGCTGAATGGTATTTCACAAATGGGGCAACCAGCGGATACTGGTCTTTCATCAACAAAAATTGCTTTAGGCTCAACTCCAACTTCACAGGGTATTTCTTGCCTGCATAGGCGAAGCCGAAGACATCTAGTATTTGTTGTTCGTGTTTGTCTTCGTTTTTAAAGTGGAGGCCAGTGAATTCAATAGAGCCAATGCGGTCGATGTTGTAGGTTTTGTTCTTTTCAGAAGATATCTCGTAGGCCATGACCGTTTGGTAGTTTTCTGTGAAGCCAAAGGGTTCTACAATGCGGTCAGAAATGGTTTCGGTATTGATAGATTGGTATTTCTTCAAGATCACTTGTTCTTTGTCCATCATGGCTTTGGTGAGGCGGTCTACAACTTTGCCATTCTTGGCGTTGAGTAGGTGAGCGGCCACTATCGGGAGTTCTGAGCCCATGTAGATTTTGCTCAAAACGGCGTCTTTGAGTTTAGATTTCTTACCTGTAGTAAGCACCAATTCTTTGAGAAACTGTGCTTCTTGACTCGTGAACCTGATAGGGTCATTGTCTTCCTTTTCA
Source organism: Crocinitomicaceae bacterium (assembly GCA_044346245.1). GTDB lineage: Bacteria > Bacteroidota > Bacteroidia > Flavobacteriales_D > Crocinitomicaceae > UBA952. The sequence continues at coordinate 444 of JBIIZO010000194.1, read as the reverse complement.
ATGAAAAATCTTTGGCCCGCATCTTTGTGCAAGTTGAACCCGCATTCGCGCAAGAGGTCGAGATAGCGATAGACCGTTCTTTCTGTGGTATCTAGAAACGAAGCGAGTTGCTGGACGCTTTTGTGTGGTGCTTCTTGAAGGTAGGTGATGAGTTGCAGTACCCTCAGGATCTTATGTTGGTTTAACATGTGCAATATTTTCGACAAATAACCCCAATTTGTTCGGTCCCTGCAAATTATTGACCCGAGTTGTCAGGGGAATTTGTTTTAATTTTTTAATTGACCTAAGTTGTCGGTGGCTTTTCAAATCTTTGAATTCCAAATTATTCCATTCAAAATGAAAAAAACACTTCAAGAAATTAAGGCGCTTAGCAAAGTAGGCAAGCGGATAGCGCTCCATATTGATGTCAAAGATTACAATTTTAACGAATTGCTCGACATGTCC
>JBIIZO010000079.1:0-9781 GCA_044346245.1 Crocinitomicaceae bacterium | reverse complement strand
AGGCCAATAAACGCGATAAGATGGATCTAGGCGCTTGAGTTCGTAAAAATCAGCAGTGGTGTAGCCAAATTGTTGGTAAAATTTTTCGAATACATCGGGCATCCAGTACCAAGATGGGCCCATGTCAAAAACAAAGCCCTGTGTTTCAAACTGACGGGCTCTACCACCAATGGTAGGGTTTTTCTCGAAAATTTGTACCTCATAGCCTGCTTTTGCAAGAAATGAAGCGGTGGATAGGCTCGAAATACCCGAGCCAATTACGTGTACTTTTTTTGTCATAAATTAATTTGCCGAAAATGCGAATTCCGGTAATGCTTCCATCAGCTTTTTTCTGGCGATGAAAATCCGGCTTTTCACTGTTCCGATTGGAATACCGAGTTTGTCTGCGATCTCTTTGTATTTGAACCCTTCAAAATGCATTTCAAAAGGTGTTTGGTATTCCTCTCCTAATAAGTTGATTTGTCTGTTGATGTCTTTTACACCAATCTTTTCGATTGCGCTGTCTTCGTGGCTATGGATGTTTCCGACCAAGAAAACTTCTTTGCTGTGGTCGAAGATGGCACCCGATTTTACTCTTCTGCGGTACTGATTGATGAACAAGTTACGCATAATTGTGAAAACCCAAGCCTTAAAGTTGGTTTGTGGTGTATAATAGTTACGATAGGTAATTGCTTTGAGCATGGTCTCTTGGGTCAAATCCCTTGCGTCTTCTCGGTTTCGGGTAAAAGACAAGGCAAAAGACTGCAGGTTGTTTTCTAGACCAATTAAAGCTTCATTGAATTCGATTGTCGACATGGCGTTTAGTTTTGTTTAACAATTACGAGATAAAGTTAAACATAAAATGTTTAACTAAACAATAAAAAGTTTAAACAAAAATATACTTCCAATAAAAAAAGTTTATGAAGCCTTGTTTTTCAAGCTTCAAGAGCACTTTTTTTTTGAAAAAAAGTGCAGATTATTTTAAATCATAGCGAAAGCCCAGCAAAAGCATGTTTTTCAACGCGTAGGAAAACATCATTTCTTTTGAAAGACTAAATGAGAAATGATAGCCTAAATTTAGTGCTGCTTGTTGGCCTATTTGAAATGTTTTCCCAAATTCACCAACAAGAACTGGGGCAATTGGTTTGCTTATTTGTCTGACTTGCTCATTGTAGTAGACTGTCGGTATGCTTGGGCCATTCATTGACCATCCACCTGAATGCCCGTGAACTTTGCTGAAGATTAATAAATCCAAGCCAAGACCAGCCTTGGTATAAAGACCGTTTGTCCAATTTTTTTGAATGGGTAATGCTGCCACACTTAAAACTGCTTTAGCGAATGTATCGACGTAATAAAAATTACTACCTAATCCGCCGGAGCTTTTCCTTTGCCAGCCATTGTAGGTTTGAAAACCCACTTGTAATGTAAGATTGTTTTGTTTAGCGCCGGCTTTCATATGGTAATCTAGGTAATAAGAGGGGCTTAATTGCGCATAACAATCAACATAATAGGAATCGGTATTGAAGAACTTTGTGTATTGAGCCCCAGCACGAAATTCAAGTATTTGAGCACTTGTGTTTAAACAAGCTACTACACTTAAAGCAAGTAATAAGATTTTCATTCGATTAAAAATAATGATTTTAGGATCGAGAACCAATTTATTTTTTAATCGCGGACGTTCTCCATCATCACCTTCACCATCGCTTTCGTGTCAAATTGCGCTTTCCAGCCCCAATCTTTTGAAGCATGGCTGTCGTCTATGGAATTGGGCCAGCTGTCTGCAATGTCCTGACGAAAATCAGGCTCGTAAGCGATTTTAAAATCAGGTTGTAGTGCTTGTATTTCTAAGGCGAGTTCGGCAGGTGTAAAACTGCAACCAGATAAGTTATAGGCCGAGCGGATATTAATTTGTTCGGCAGGTGCTTCCATGAGTTCTATGGTACCGCGGATGGCGTCGTCCATGAACATCATTGGTAGTTTGGTGTCGGCGCTCAAAAAGCAAGTGAACTCACCGGCTGCTTTGGCTTTGTAAAAGATGTCTACTGCGTAGTCGGTGGTGCCGCCGCCCGGTAAGCTTTTGTAAGAGATCAGGCCAGGGTAGCGGATGCTGCGCACATCGACGCCAAATTTGTTGTGGTAGTATTCGCACCAGCGTTCGCCAGCTTGTTTGGAGATGCCATAGACGGTGGTGGGTTCCATGACGGTGTGTTGCGGCGTTTGGTCTGCGGGGGTTGTTGGGCCAAATACTGCAATAGAACTCGGCCAGAAGATTTTTTTGAGGTGTCCTTCCTTGGCTAAGTCAAGTATGGTAAAGAGCCCCTCCATATTGAGTTTCCAAGCGAAGTCTGGATTTTTTTCTGCGGTTGCGGAGAGCAGGGCAGCAAGTAAGTAGACTTCTTTGATTTCTTGTTCAATGATAAAAGAGCGGACATTTTCTCTTTGTAGGGCATCGAGTTGAATGTAGGGGCCGTTTTGTAAGATGGCAGGGCATTCTTCTCGGAGGTCTGCGGCAACAACTGTTTGGTTTCCATATTTTGAACGGAGCGCTAAAACGAGTTCGGTTCCAATCTGACCACAAGAACCGAGCACCAATATTTTTGACATAGTGTTGATTTGATGAATGGACAAATTTACGAAAACTGACCAAAATCATTTCTTGGATTCGTGTATTGGTTTAGTTTTGTCTTCATAAAACTATAAAACATGTCTTTTTATCACAAGCTCGGACAAATTCCGCACAAACGACACACTGTTTTTCGCCAACCGGATGGCTCCATTTACCACGAGCAACTCTTCGGTACTATTGGCTTTGACGGCATGTCGGCTTTGTTGTATCATATCCAGCCGCCAACGGTTGTCAAATCAATAGGTGCCCAAACAAATATTGCGCCCGAAATCGGTATTCAAAAAAATATGCTGATGCGCAGTTTCAGGGGCTTCGACCTCAAGCCAGCAGCCGACTACGTAGAAAGCAGAGTACCGGTATTGGTCAATTCAGATGTCTACCTCGAACTCGCCGCGCCATCGGAGAGCATGAAAGACTACTTCTACAAAAATGCCGATGCCGACGAAATCATATTTATACACAAAGGTTCTGGAAAGTTGCGCACCCAAATGGGCAACATCGATTTTGCTTACGGCGACTACCTCGTGATTCCACGCGGCATGATCTACCAATTGCAATTCAATGACGAAAACAACCGCTTGTTTATCATTCAGTCTTTTCATCCGGTTTACACCCCGAAACGTTACCGCAATTGGTTTGGTCAGCTTCTAGAGCATTCACCTTACTGTGAGCGCGACATCCGCCCTCCGCATGAACTCGAAACGCACAACGAAGAAGGCGATTTTCTGATCCGTATCAAAAAACAAGATGTGCTGTACGATTACACTTATGCGCACCATCCTTTTAATGTAGTAGGTTGGGACGGCTATAATTATCCGTATGCTTTCTCTATCCATGACTTTGAACCCATTACGGGCCGCGTGCACCAACCGCCTCCAGTACATCAAACTTTTGAGACCGCTGCATTTGTGGTCTGTTCTTTTGTACCGCGCCTTTACGATTACCATCCAGATTCCATCCCGGCTCCGTATAACCACTCCAATATTGATTCCGACGAGGTGTTGTATTACGTAGACGGCGATTTCATGAGTCGCAACAACATCGAAAAAGGACAAATTACCCTGCATCCGGCAGGCATTCCACACGGGCCACACCCCGGTGCATATGAGCGCAGTATCGGCAAAAAGGAAACCGAAGAATTAGCCGTGATGGTGGACACCTTCAAGCCTCTCTCGCTCACCAAGCGCGGTTTAGAGATGGAATTGCCAGACTACATGTTCTCTTGGCAGCACTAAATCGCTTTTAATCCCTAATTTTGACCCAAATTCAACAAAATGGCAGAGATCAAAAACCTTCAAGATATCCAAAACTACGACTACAGTCTAGAGAAAATATTTCACGACGCCGAAGATTTCCTTCCGCTTTTAGGCACCGACTACGTCGAACTTTACGTGGGCAATGCCAAGCAAAGCGCACATTATTATAAAACTGCTTTTGGTTTTCAGTCGGAGGCTTATGCTGGGCTCGAAACCGGCGTCAAAGACCGCGTTTCTTATGTGCTCAAGCAAGATAAAATCCGTTTGGTGCTCACTACTCCACTCACAGAAGGTGGCGAACTCAATGCGCACATCAACAAACACGGCGACGGCGTCAAAGTTGTTGCGCTTTGGGTAGAAGATGCCACCAAAGCATTTGAAGAGACCACCAATAGAGGCGCCAAGCCTTATATGGAACCAACCCGTGAAGCAGACGAAAACGGTTGGGTGGTGCGTTCGGGTATTTACACTTACGGCGAAACCGTTCATATTTTTGTAGAGCGCCATAGCTATAACGGCATTTTCTTGCCAGGATATAAAAAATGGGAGTCTCATTACAACCCTGAACCAGTAGGCCTCAAATTCATCGACCACATGGTGGGCAACGTAGGTTGGAACGAAATGAACGACTGGGTGGAGTTTTACGGAAAAGTCATGGGCTTTGCCCAAATTGTCTCTTTTGACGACAACGACATCTCCACAGATTACACTGCATTGATGTCTAAAGTAATGTCTAACGGCAATGGTCGCATCAAATTCCCGATCAACGAACCAGCAGAAGGCAAGAAAAAATCGCAAATCGAAGAATACATTGACTTCTACAATGGCCCGGGCGTACAGCATATTGCAGTGGCCACCAACGACATCGTTGCCACCGTCTCTGCCATGCGCGACCGCGGGGTAGAGTTTTTGTATGTTCCCGAAACGTATTACGAAGATTTATTGGAGCGCGTTGGCGCCATCGACGAAGACGTCGAACTCTTGAAATCGCATGGTATCCTTATTGACCGCGACGACGAAGGCTATTTGCTGCAGTTGTTTACCAAGCCAGTTGTAGACCGCCCCACAATGTTCTTTGAAATCATCCAAAGAAAAGGTGCACAATCTTTTGGCAAGGGTAATTTCAAGGCTTTGTTCGAAGCCATCGAGCGCGAGCAAGAAAACCGCGGAACGCTATAACATTACAGAAATCGCTATATAAAAAAGGGGCTCCAGTTGGAGCCCCTTTTTGTTGGGTTATGTTTGGCTACAATGCTTGAAGTAAGGCTTTAAATTCTTGGTAAATTCCGTTTTGTTTGTCGTCGTTGTAAGCTTTCTGAATGGCCTCTACTATTTCTGAAATTTCGCTTACGCCTTCGGCCTTCAAGCGGTTCATTACTTCTTGAATGACGTCAGGTCTGGGGCCCCATGTAAATACTTCAGCTCCTTTTTCATCAAGGCAAATTAGTTTAGGAATGGAACGGCCGCCATTGGTGAGGTAGGCGTCCATGACGGTGGGGTGTTCGTCGCGCAAAATGTACAGTGTTTGTATGCCACTCACGGCTAAGGCTAATTTTTCAATGACCGGCACACACTGCGCGGCATCTCCGCACCAAGGTTCTGTAAGGACCCACCATGTCCAATTTTTTACTTTTGCTTGCAGTAATTCTTGCAACGCAGCAGGAACTTCAACCGTTTTGTTGAGGCGCTTCATGCGTTGCTGATTCAGTTTGGTGTAGTGCACATATGGTGCGCTTTGATTGGGGCCACTCGTGCGGCCTTCTGCCACAAGTTGTTCAGTAAGCTGCATATAGCCGCTGTAGTCCATGGCTTGCGCCGTGAGTTCGGGAGTAAAGAGTTCGTGTGAATGCATCTGAAGTAAAGTGTTGCGTAAATACAGTGCAAAGGTAGGGATAGCATATTTGCAAAATTCAAAAAGCACGTTTTAAAATATCAAGAAGATTTTGTATATTTGCACCCACCAAAATGGAGGTTGTAGCTCAGTTGGTTAGAGCGTCGGATTGTGGTTCCGAAGGTCGCGGGTTCGAGACCCGTCTTCCTCCCAAACAAAAAGCCAGTAGTTTTACTGGCTTTTTTCGTTTATAAACAATTCAAAGTTTTGCTGCACAACGCGTCTAAGTGCACAGGCATTTGTTGCTTGTTCCACGGATGTGTGGCGCCAAAAACATGATCAGCTCCGGCTATTTCCATTACTGCAGCCCCCGAAACCCCGGCCAATTCATATGCTTCTGTGAGCGGTACCGAAAGGTCTTGGTCCCCATGAAAAACATGTAGCTTTTCTGCAAGTAGTTGTGCGGTCTTGAGGATGTCCAGTTTGTCTTGATGGGCTAAGAAATCGGTGTACAACCCATATTCTTGAGGTAGGTTTTGGTGGGTGCGGCCATTTTTCACAAATCTAGTTTCTGTTTTTTCCCAGTCGAGCAGTTCAGACCCCGTCGGAAAGCGCCGGGCGATATCGCAAATACCTGCCCAAGTGCAGACTTTTCCAAGTGCAGACTGAAAGCTCCAGTGTTGGCTGGCTAAAATAGCGGTTCCACCTCCTCTGGAGTGCCCAATCAGGTGAATGCGCTCCCAAGTTTGGTGAGTAGTTTCTAAGTGAGCAATCAGACTGAGGGTGTCAGCTATTTCAAAGGAGTAGGTGTTTTGTCCGAAAGCTTCCAGATCTGCAAATTCTGTGGGATGGTCGAGCGTGGTGCCGTTGTGGCTGAGGTTGAAGCGGCAGAAGTCATAGCCTGCCCGGTTGAAAAAATCGCGTACCCAATGCCAGGCGCCCCAGTCCATGAAACCCATGAAACCGTGCACAAATACAATTAATTCTTTGGCGTCTGCTGTTGATGTCAATTCGTATAGTGCTGCGCGTTGTTGGGCACCTATATATGTATTTTGCATTTTTTTCTTCGTTCTTAACAGGAACCCTGGACAATATAGACGAGTTCAGAGCTGATTCGAAGGTAACCAAAATCGTAACAAAAAATATAGTGCCCGCCATTTTTAGCCCGTTTAGTGTGCGTTTGGAATTGAAAATTATAACCCCGAATAAGTAGTTCCACTTCCTCGACACGGCGTTTTTTTTCAATCATGAGTAAGTGCGCCAATATTTGTTGATTTTGCACTAAAATCCGATTGACCTGTCTCTGCACGGCCAATTTCTGGGCATAGTTGCGGTTGTTGTATTGGTTGCGGCACTGATCGCTGCAAAATTTTTGATCGCTGCGTCCTTTGAGCAGCACCGCACATTCCCGACAATAGCGTTTAGAAAGGTAAAAGTCCATATGAACCAAACGGCATTTGAAGGGTTAATGATATACAGAGCCGTTTCAAGGGGTCGGATTTACTTCCACGACCCAAAAAAATCTTCATTCAACTCCGTAAAATATGCAGTAAAAGAGGGCTTTGGCTCAAAAGTTTGTAACGCAGCAAAAAAAAGTGCGTTCAAGTCGAACCTTTCTGCATTTTATCAGTACAAGGGAAGGCAATTAGAAAATATGAGGCAGTTAAAAATCGCAAAACAGGTCACCAACAGAGAGACCGCATCATTAGACAAGTATTTACAAGAAATTGGTCGCGTCGACCTCATTACCGCTGATGAAGAGGTAGAGCTCGCTCGCAAGATCAAAGCCGGAGACCGCGTCGCGCTAGAGCGCCTCACCAAAGCCAACTTGCGCTTTGTTGTATCCGTAGCCAAGCAATACCAAAACCAAGGATTGGCCTTGCCAGACTTGATCAACGAAGGTAACTTAGGCCTGATCAAAGCCGCTGAGCGTTTCGATGAAACCCGTGGTTTTAAATTCATTTCTTACGCCGTTTGGTGGATCCGTCAATCTATTCTTCAGGCTTTGGCCGAACAAGCGCGCATCGTGCGTTTGCCTTTGAACAAAATTGGCAACATCAACAAAATCAACCGTGCTTATTCAGAGCTCGAACAAAAATTTGAGCGTCCGCCATCAGCAGACGAACTCGCTGAGTTCTTGAATGTCACCCCAGAAGAAGTGAAACAAACGCTTTCTCAAAATGGCCGCCATATCTCTATGGACGCTCCATTAATTGAAGGCGACGACTCCACTTCAACCATGTACGACGTCATGCAAGGCGACTCCCTACCTGGCCCAGAAGCCAGCCTAACCCTAGAGTCTTTGCGCTCAGACATCCGTCGTTCTCTCACCAGCCTCACCCCGCGTGAAAGCGAAGTGATCAGCATGTTCTACGGCCTCGACGGCAAAGCACCGTTGTCCTTAGAAGAAATCGGCGACAAATTCGAACTCACCCGTGAACGCGTCCGCCAAATCAAAGAGAAGGCCATCCGCCGACTCAAACACACCAACAAAAATAAAGTACTGAAAAGTTACTTAGGATAATAAAAAAAGGAACCGAGAGGTTCCTTTTTTGTTTTTGGTAGGCTGCCCTTCAATAAGTTGCACTTAGAAAAGTATGGTGCTAGCCAATAATCAGTAGAAATACTGAGAGAATTTGAATTTGTACTTAATATCTTACAGTGAGCAAGGAATTCTACTTCATTTGAATAGTTTTCAAGAAAAATTTCGAAAATAACCTTTTGTAGGCAGCGTTTGATTTTTATTTTATGAATCAACAATTCGAAATTTACACCTCCTCTGATGGAAGCACTCAGATAGAGGTAAAGTTTGAAGGAGAAACTTTTTGGTTGAGTCTAAACCAAATATCAAGCCTATTTGAAAAGGATAAATCTGTAATATCTAGACACATAAGTAATATATATAGGGAAGGTGAGCTTGATCGCAGTTCAACTGTTGCAAAAAATACAACAGTTCAATTTGAAGCTAATCGTCAAGTAAAAAGAGATATAGAATACTATAACCTCGACGCCATAATTTCAGTTGGTTACCGCGTAAACTCGAAACGAGGAACCCAATTTCGCCAATGGGCTACAAAACGATTAAAGGACTACTTAATTGAAGGAGTTGCACTCAATGAAAAACGACTAGAGCAAAAGAATAAAGAGATTCAGGTACTTCATGATGGGATCAGGATTCTGAGTAGGGCAATTGAAGAGCAAGCAAACGGCAATACTAGTTATGCTTGGCTTCAACAATATAGTCTTGGTTTAAGACTTCTTGACGACTACGACCACGAGACTTTGGATACAAAAGGTTTCCACTCAAAGGCAGCTATTTATCCTGAATTAGATGATTATTTAGTCCTTGTTGCGCAAATGCGCACTGAGTTCAATACGACAGTTTTTGGCAAACTCAAGGATAGTAGTTTTGATAGTGCCATTCATCAAATCAAACAAAGTTTTGGCCTCGAGGAATTATATCCGTCGCTTGAAGAAAAAGCTGCCATGTTACTTTATTTGGTGGTTAAAAATCATGCTTTTGTGGATGGGAATAAGCGCATTGGTGCGGCCTGTTTTTTGCTATTTCTCGAAAGAAATGGCATTTTATACAACCCCACTGGCCAAACAATTATCAGCAACGAAGCGCTTGCATCTTTAACACTATTTGTCGCTGCGAGTCAAGCAAGCGAGATGCAAACCGTTAAGAATTTATTGATAAGTGTACTGAACCGGAAATTGATATAACCATCAAGGATAGCCTACAAAAAAAAGGTACTGAAAAGTTACTTAGGATAATAAAAAAAGGAACCGAGAGGTTCCTTTTTTGTTTTAAATAGTATGCAATGACAATAGTGTTTTCTAATTGGCTTATTGATTGAAAAGCAAATTCACCAAGAAAGCTGTCGAGATGGCCCAACCTACGCCGACTGCAAGCATATTTTGTTTTTTAACCTGTTTTTGATAACAATTAAGGTAAGCTGGGTCATCAAACAATACTTTATTTTCTGATCGAGCGGTAACGAAAGGTTCCTTCTGAGGTATAGGTTTAGAAAACTTGATGAATATCAATGGAATGGGTCCGCCGAACATCCCAAGAAAAACATCTCC
>JBIIZO010000078.1:0-9823 GCA_044346245.1 Crocinitomicaceae bacterium | reverse complement strand
ATTAATTCTTCAGGGAGGTTGAAGTCAAAATCAGAAAGTTTCATTTTGCTCATAGGACGTTTTTTGAATCCCTGCTTTCAGGGGAGCGCAAAGATACAACATCAAGACCCCCCATGTCAAGTAATTGCCCAACTATTTCTAGAATTGGAAGTAAACAAAGGCTTTGAAGGTATCTGATACCGCTTGATACATGATAAAAACCGACAAGGCAAAAGTGAGCGCCTGAAAGGGCATTGGCCATTTTGAAAAGAACAAAACGGTTTGGTCTTTCCATTTTTGTGGCAACCAATGCGATAAAAAGCCAAGCAGCATGAGGTAAAAGACCCCTTGGTACGTATTCCAAACTATCCACCAGGTAGCGCTCGTCCAGTTAAATTGTTCGGTAACTATCGTCAAGAACTTAAGAGGCTGATCGGCTTCTGGCAAACGGAACCAAATGCGGGTAAAGGTAATGAAGGTCAAGGTCAGCAATATACGCCAGGCCCGCAGCGACCAATGCGTTGCGTTTTCATATGGGCTGATGCGCTTCCAGTAATTGTAGATCACCAATGCCGCACCATTCATAGCGCCCCAAATCACAAAATTCTGACTCGCACCGTGCCATAAACCACCTACAATCATCGTGATGAGCAAGTTCAAGTCGCGGACGGCAAACGTTCGAAAAACAGGCCAAAATTGCCATAAAATCAAATAGACAACGAGCAGTACGCCATAAGTATACCAGAGCTCAACCCAGCCGGTGATGAAATACAAAAAGCCTAAAATGACAGCCGTCATGATGGCAGTGCCCCAAGATCCTTTCTTGTTTCCGCCGAGTGGAATATAGAGGTAGTCGCGCAGCCAAGAACTCAAAGATTTATGCCAACGACGCCAAAATTCTGCCACAGAAACGGCTTTGTAGGGCGAGTTGAAATTCTCCAATAAATTGAAGCCCATGAGCTTGGAAACGCCAATGGCCATGTCGGTGTAGCCCGAGAAGTCGGCATAAATTTGCAGGGAATAAGCAAACATAGCGATGAGACCAACAAAACCAGGATACGCATCTGGTGCATCCAGCACTTTGTCAATGAAATGCACGGCGATATAATCTGCAAAAATGAGTTTCTTGAGCAAGCCCTTGCCGATCATCCAGAGCGACCACGAAAAATCGTATTTACTCAGCTGATACGGTGCGTGAATTTGCGGGATGAAATCGCGGGCACGCACAATAGGCCCTGCAATAAGGTGCGGAAAATACGTGACGTAAAAAGCGTAGTCAAAGAAGTTTTTGGCAGCCGGAATCTCTTTTCTGGAGATGTCTACCAAATAAGAAATATTATGAAACGTAAAGAACGAGACGCCGATTGGCACGAGAATTTTATCGACAAAACTGCCCTTGCCAAACCATTCGTTACCAATGACCGCAAACTGATTGACCACATTGTAATCGGTGCCAAATTGTGCATTGAAGGCATCGGTAAAAAAGTAGGCATATTTAAAGTAGAACAAGCCGGCCAAATTAACGATGAGTCCTGAAATCAAAAATCCTTTATTCCATTTGGGTCGGTCTAAGCAACCAACGCCTCGACCAATCAAATAATTGAACAAAAGCATAAAGCCTAGCAACAACACAAAATTTCCGGAGGTTTTGAAATAGAAAAACAAACTGACTGCCGTCAAGAAGATACTGCGCAGTAAATAACGCTTGTGGATCAAAACAAATACGGCCATAACAGCCAAGAAAAACAACCAAAAATCAAGTCTTGTGAATAGCAAGCTCTCTTGATGTTGCCAGGAAAATAGTTCGTGTATGCGATTCATATCAATTGCGCAAATTTTGTAAACTCGTGAGGTTTTTTTGAAAAGCCTCGATCAATAATGTACCCTTGAGGTGGTAACCTGTACCTGTAAAGTGAACGTAATCGGCTTGCATCAGGCCCGCGTTTTTCCAGGTTTTGGAAGATCCCAACTCGCCCATGATGCCGTAAAAATCCCAGACAGCCATTTGGTATTGCGCCGCGAGCTGAAAAATCACATCCCGCTGACGCGCCGTATTGCGATTGGGGTATTTACGCATGTAGTAGTCGTCGTTGGGCACCGTTAGCAAGATGGCGCAATTTGGATTGCTCTGCAACACCTGTAAAATCATTTTCTCCAGGTTCGCTTTATAAACTTGGGGGTCAAAGGCCTCGTAGCTGCAATGTGCATCGTTGGTGCCTACCGAAAAGATAAACAAATCGGGGGGGCGCAATTGCAAATCTCGGCTAAAGTTGGTATTAGCTAAATATGTGGGCAAGCTTGCGCCGTTGATGCCAATTGCCGTGTAGGTGATGCCCGGTAAATCATTCAAAAACTCGAAACCAAAAAGTTCTAGCGTAAAGGGTGTTGAGCTGTTTTTCACAAACAGAAGGTCTAAGGAATCGAGGTGGTCGGAGAAACGAATTTCGGTGTAACCCATTGCAGGAAAATGCATGAGCTCAGTCACTAAAAGTTCTTGATCGCCAAAGTTGAGCTCATAGGGGAAGTCACCGGTATTGTGGTAAATGCGCAAGCGGTCATAGGGCGGTTTAACGTTCGTGCGCAAATGCTTGAAATTAATAGTAATGAGGGAATCGGCACAAGAAATAGCCGCGCCACTGAGGCCATAGTCAAAATCCTCTGGGCGTTGGTTCACACTTCTATATCCTTTCCAAGTATTTGGTGATGAAAAATTGTAATTCGAAGGATTATTGGTATTCGCCAAATTAAACGGAAACACCAAGCCTCGTTCGCCACTCAAACCCGGCCAATTCGATTGCAAAAAAGTGCGAAAGTCGTGTGAATAGATATCGGCCTGCAGGTGAGAACCGCCAATATGGTAAAAATTGAGCTTGCCCTCGCCCGTTTCGATCATTTGGGTAAGCGCCTTGTTGAGGTGTAGCCAATTGGGGCTTTCGGAACCAAAAAATTGAAATTGGTTGCATTGTACCTCGACAAAAGGATAATTTTTGGCGATTTCTTGCTCAACGGCGCTGAGTGAATCATTGGTGCAGAGCGCTGGATATTGTCCAAAAGCAAATAAGGGTAAAATAAAGAGTACTAAAAAGCGTCTCATTGTTCGCCCCCCTTCTTGGACTGCCATTCGGAATAAGCAGCGCCAAAAGCCTCAAAAAAGTACTGGGAAGCAATGCTCGCGCCACGAGGGCTAAAATGCACGTAATCTTTTCCAGCCAAGCCCTGAGCAACCCATGCTGGCATGGAGTTTTTACCGCCCATGGCGCCATATAAATTCCAGAATGCCACCCCGTTTTCAGCGCACATTTTCTGCATGCGGTCTACGGTGTAGGGTAAATACGGATAGGTTTCAAATACGCCGTCGTGGAGCCTAGACATGTCGCTGGGGCCAATTAAAATGATGGCGGCGTCAGGTACCAATTTCTGAATATAATTGATGCGGTTCTTGAGTGAGCCAATATAATAGCGTACGCTGCTGCTGTCGCGGAAGGCATGAACGGAATTGCCGCCAAATTGCAAGATAAATAACTTGGTATTGGCTTCGCGGTGCATTTGTGCAAAAATACTGGCATCTGAAGAGCTGAGGTCGTGGCCAGAAGAGCCGCGCATGGCCACATTATTGACCTGTACACCCACATCGCCATCTAGACTAAACCCTGTAAATATGGGGCTTTTGATAGAGGCAAACACAAAGCGTAATTTGCCGGGTGTGTGTCCAAAACTAAGTGGCAAAACGTGCTGACCACCATCGGCGACCAAAGAGTCTTCGTGGATGAGTTTATCGTTCTCGTAAATCTTGACCGAACAAGGTGCATAACAACTGTTGTAATAACATTTAACCTGACTGAAGGTGCGGGCCCGCGTAAATGCCGACGGTGAAGGCGCGATTTCTACCCAAGCTTCGGTGGGCGTTTCTGTAGCACCGCTGACATCAAATGTAGCGGCCGATAAAAGCGCACCATAACGGCGAGAACTCATTTTAGGTGGCCAAAAAGCCGTGTAGCGCTTGAAGTTAGGCGATACTTTTTGCTTGAAGCTTTGTGTATTGTACACGTTGTAGGCTGGAATGAAGCCTGGGCCAATGCCACCAAATTGTTGTTGGATGCGCTGGCGAATATAGCCGGTCATGCGGTCGCCTTCAATTTGGGAGTCGCCGTAGTGAAAGATACTGATTTTTTGCCCCTCGGCAGCGCCTTGAAGCGCGGCAAAGAAACGGTAAAGTTTGGCTGCTGCACTGCCACTCATTTGCAGCGGATTTGCAGACTCGCTGGCCAAAGAACCGCCATCCGGAAGGCCGGTTTGGCCCGAGCTTTTACCAATGTGCTTGATGCCGTCGTTGATGTCGGTGGTATCTACCGCAGCCACAATTTTATCGATGTTCTTATTGACTTGTTTTTTGGCTACCCACACGCGCTCGAGCGGTAAAAAGCGCCAATTGACACCCAGCCACTTGACACCTTCTTCGGGAATAAGTGCACTAGGAATGCACAAAAGGGACAAGACCAGAACTAAAAAAAGCAGAACTTTGTAAGGGCGTATTTGTTGCACGTTATGATATCTTGGGCAAATATAGTTCTTCTTTAGTCAAATTTTAAGCATATGGCCAACCAACTCGGCAACGAAAGTTCACCTTATTTGTTACAACACGCCCAAAATCCCGTGCACTGGGTAGCTTGGTCAGCAGACGTTTTTGAGCGCGCAAAAGCCGAAGACAAAATGGTTTTGATCAGCGTTGGGTATTCGGCCTGCCATTGGTGTCATGTCATGGAGCACGAGTGCTTTGAAGACGAAGAAGTTGCGGCGCTCATGAACGCACATTTTATCAATATAAAAGTGGACCGCGAAGAGCGCCCAGATGTAGACCAAATCTACATGACGGCCGTTCAGCTCATGACCCAACGCGGTGGTTGGCCACTCAATTGTTTCACGCTCCCAGACGGCAGGCCCATTTACGGCGGCACCTACTTCCCCAAAGAACAATGGATGCATATTCTCAAATCTTTGGCGCACACCTATGCCAACGATAGAGTCAAAGCCGTAGACTACGCCCGACAACTCCACGAAGGCATTCAGCAAGCAGAACTCATTGCCGCCCCGCAAGAAATTTCGGGCTTTGAAGCCGAAAGACTCCACGAGTTGGTCGTGCGCTGGGCCCGCAGTTTTGACACTTTTGAAGGCGGGACCAATAAAGCGCCGAAATTTCCGCTGCCCAATAACTGGCTTTTCTTACTGCGTTACGCGCAGCATTTTGACGAAGTTAAAATTGAAAAGCAAGTGCGCCTGACGCTCGACAAAATTGCCTTGGGTGGCATCTACGATCAAGTAGGCGGAGGCTTTACGCGCTACAGCGTTGACGTTTTGTGGAAGGTGCCACATTTTGAAAAAATGCTCTACGACAACGGACAACTCATCGGGTTATACGCCAAAGCGTATGCAAGCTATCAAACGCCGCATTACAAAGATGTTGTTTTTCAGACCTTTGATTTTCTCGAACGCGAACTCCGCTCAGATTTAGGCGCCTATTTCAGCGCACTCGACGCAGACAGCGAAGGAGAGGAAGGTAAATTTTATTGCTGGACGCCAAACGAAATAGACCAATTGTTTGGCGCGCAGGCCGAGCGCGTGAAACGCTATTACCACATCAATCAAACGGGGCATTGGGAAGAGGGCAAACACATTCCTTTGCGCAAGCATACCGACAGCGCTTTTGCCAAATTTGAAGGTCTAGATTTAGCTGCATGGCTCACACAAAAAGCGCAGATCAATGAGGCCTTACTTCGCGAGCGCAGTCTGCGCGTGAGGCCGGGCCTAGACAACAAACTGCTCGTCAGCTGGAATGCCATGACAGCCAAAGGCCTGCTAGAGGCTTACCGGGTTTTTGGCGAAGACGCATTTTTGATTCGGGCCCTCAAGATGCTTTCTTGGATCAAGGACGTACAATGGGATGGCCAGCAACTTTTGAGGGTCAATACGAATCAACAAAAAAGTGTGGCGGCATTTTTGGAAGATTACGCCCACACCATAGAGGCTTTGAGTTTGGCGTATCAGTGCACAGGCCAGCTCGATTTTTTAGCATTTGCCAAAACGCTTACCGAAAAGGTAGCCGCTGAATTTCAGCATCCGCAAAGCAAAATGTGTTATTTCACGGCATCGGATTCTACGCTGATCAGCCGCAACATGGACCTCCACGACAACGTCATTGCCTCGAGCAATTCAGTCATGGCGCATGCCTTTCTAACAATGGGCTTTTACTACCAAAACCAAGACTGGACCAACAGCGCCCAGCAAATGCTTCAAAACATTTACGACGGCATGGAAACCTACGGTTCGGGTTATTCCAACTGGGGACTGCTCTTGTTCAGACAACTTTACCCAGAAAAGCACTGGCATGTACTCAATAATACAGCGCCCATGGAAGTTTTTCAGGCCACCAAACAAATCGATTGCTTACCATCTTACCACAAAAGTTTACCCTGCTCCGAGCTATACACAGCTGGTGCCATCTCGGTGTGTGAATTTGGTAGTTGCCAAAGGCCTGTCCAAACAGTCGCAGAAGCTTTAGCGCTTTAGCTTAGATAATGATAGACTTGCGTGCAATGGCGCGCTTGACCGCAGCAACAACATCTGGTGTGTCGATGTGGTATTTGGTCATGAGTTCCATTGGTGTACCTGACTCTCCGAAGGTGTCATTAACAGCAACATATTCTTGCGGAACCGGATACTGGCGACTCAAGACTTGAGAAACGGCCTCGCCCAAACCACCGTTCATCATGTGCTCTTCTGCCGTAACAACACAACCTGTTTTGCGTACGGACTTTAAAATCGCAGCTTCGTCGAGTGGTTTAATGGTGTGCATATTGATGAGCTCAGCTGAAATACCAATGGCATGCAATTCGTTGAGCGCCTCGATAGATTTCCAGACCATATGGCCACACGCAATAATAGTGACGTCGGTGCCTTCTGTTAATACATCTGCTTTTCCAATCACGAATTCAGCCTCAGGCTTCACAAAAATAGGCATCACCGGTCGGCCAAAACGCAAGTAAACTGGGCCTTCGTGAGCTGCAATAGCAATGGTCGCTTGTTTGGTTTGGTTGAAGTCGGCCGGAACAATGACGGTCATATTAGGTAACATGCGCATCATGCCGATATCTTCGAGCACTTGGTGCGTTGCGCCGTCTTCGCCGAGCGTAAGGCCCGCGTGTGAAGCACATATTTTCACATTCTTTTTGGAATAAGCCACCGACTGACGAATTTGATCGTAAACGCGGCCAGTAGAAAAATTAGCAAAAGTTCCAGTGAAAGGAATTTTACCGCCGATGGTCATGCCGGCTGCAAGGCCAATCATGTTCGCCTCGGCAATGCCCGCTTGAAAGAAACGCTCAGGGTGCGCTTTTTGAAACGCATCCATTTTAAGAGAGCCCGTCAAATCTGCACAAAGTGCAACTACATCTGGGTTTTGTTCGCCAAGTACAGCTAAACCTTCGCCAAATCCCGAACGGGTGTCTTTGTTTCCGAATACTTCAAATTCCATTTTTATAAAGTTAAATTAGTGATTTTAAGGGATGTAATAGTGAATTTCTTTTCTCTGGTGTAGGTGCTTGATCGCTGGTCTTTTTCGCGATAAACAACTTTGAAAGTGCCTGGCTGCAAGCGGATATTACCCGTAGTTTGGTTGAAGGGGAGGTCGCAGACCCACTCCCACTGTCCCGGATTGCGCTCATAAAACACTTGGCCTAAAATGCCTTTAGGCGCTTGATATACGAACTGACCAGCAGCCGCGATGTCGATGCTCGTTAGTTTGGATTGCTCAATTTTGACCTCTTTGTAAGTGCGCGGAAGCGTTAAGATTTCCAACTGATACGTGCCGACCAAATACTTTTGAATGTCACCGAGTTGCTGTACGTGCAGTGTTTTTGCGCCTTCTGTTTGCAAGATGCGGGTCTCTAGTTGCGTGCCCGCAGGACTCTTTACGGAAGTGACTTTGAGTTGCCCCTGCCCTGCTGGTACCTGAATGGTGTTGTGCGTATGTGGCAAGATGGCAATATTGTTTTTTGAGATTGGCGGAACAGTAGCCACGCGCAAATCATAGCGCAAAGCAGGATCGAGCACGAGGGTATCGGGCAAACCTTTGCGATTGAGAGTGTGAACGAAAGTGTATTTTAAGTTGGCAGTGCCCGCCTCGTACAAAAACATACTGACGTCTGTTTCGAGTGGCTTGGCTTCTACGGTATTGAGATTGATCTGAACGCTTGTGTTCAAAAGTGCTTTAGATAAAATATTGGAGAGCACGTTTTCAAAAGCGGCTTTGCTCTCGGCGTCAGTGTAGCTACCGATACATTCAAATTTGTCGAGGTAGCTGAGGTCCATGCCGAGGCCGATCACAAATGGTGTGACCTTAACGCCCTTGTCTCGGAGTTTGCGGGCAACAATACAGGGGTCGTTGTCGCAAGACTCAAGGCCGTCGGTTATGAGAATGATGAAGTTGCGGGCGAGTGTATCTGGAAAATCGGCAGCTGAAGCTTCTAAAGACCGTGCAATTGGCGTAGCTCCTTTGGCTTGTAGGCCTTTGATTTTAGTCTTGATGGGGTCAATATTTGCAGGGCCAAAAGGCACTTCTAGCTTGGTGTCTTGGCAGTCTTGATAGGTGTTGGTGACGTTTGACTGATGACCATACACACGCAGGGCAAGTTCTAAATTTGGTACACCGCGCATGCTTTCGACACTTTTGGTCAGGACTTCTTTGGCGGCAGCCATGCGGGTTTGGTTATTCCAATCGAGGTTCATGGAATTGGAGGCATCCAAAATGAAAAGAATGCGCGTAGTGGTTTGGGTCCAGCCAAAACTGAAAAAAGTCAGGAAGAGGAGGACCCAAATTGCTTTCACTAGTAGTCTCCGAGGGTTTCTGCGAGTTGGTCCAGCGCTACTTGCAGCTGCTCAGGGTTAGGTGCCACACCGTGCCATTTGTGCGAGCCCATCATGTAGTCAACACCTTGACCCATTTCAGTTTTCATGATAATGACAACCGGCTTGCCTTTACCCGTCATGCTTTTAGCATGTTGCATTGTGCTGCGGATGCTGTCAAAATTGTGGCCGTCCATGTGCAAGACTTCCCAGCCGAATGACACCCATTTTTGTTGGAGGTCTCCGAGCGAAAGTACTTCGTCTACATCGCCATCGATCTGGCGACCATTGGCGTCTATGGTTGCAATAATATTGTCTACTTTATTGGCCGCAGCGTACATAGCTGCCTCCCAGATTTGACCTTCTTGAAGCTCGCCATCGCCGTGCAAAGTATAAACCAACGTAGGGTCTTGGTTGAGTTTTTTGATTTGTGCCGCGCCCAGCCCTACAGATAGCCCTTGACCCAATGAGCCAGATGCCATGCGGATGCCCGGTAAGTTTTTGTCGGTTGAAGGGTGGCCTTGAAGGCGTGTGCCCAATTTGCGAAAAGTACCTAATTCGGCAGCTGGAAAGTACCCTGCTCTGGCCAATACACTATACCAAACGGGTGAGATGTGGCCGTTAGACAAAAAGAAAAGATCTTCGTTTTTGCCGTCCATCTGAAAATCAGATGGGTTGTGCTGCATTTGCTCAAAATACAAATAGGTCAGGAAGTCTGTGCAGCCAAGTGAACCACCCGGATGGCCTGAATTGACGGCCGAAACCATTCTGACGATATCTCTTCTTACTTGTGAGGCAATGCCTGCCAATGCTTTGTTTTCCATGTTAAATAATTGAACTTTTCGTGGCACAAAACTACGTTTTATTAACTTAGCCTTTGATTTAAAACTTTAAACATTTGACGCAACTTTTCAACGCATTGTTACGTCATAGAACGTATTCTATC
>JBIIZO010000193.1:0-2875 GCA_044346245.1 Crocinitomicaceae bacterium | reverse complement strand
GGACTCGAACCCGCGACCCCCTGCGTGACAGGCAGGTATTCTAACCAACTGAACTACCAAACCAATTTCTTTCACTTGCGTGAGCAACAACAGTTGCTTGAGAATTGTGTAATGCTTTCGTTAAAGCGGATACAAAAGTACGCATTTTTTGATAAAAAGCAAGCGGATGAGAGAAAAAATCGAAAAAAATCGTACTTACCAATTTTGGTTGGAGACGAAAACAGTGCCTTTGAAAAAAGCGACGAGTCTATGGTCTTGGTTTTCAATGCGTACCTGATAAGTGCCCGTGCGTTTGCCTCGGTGAATTTCTGTGCAGTGAGCAGTGAGGGTATCGCCGAGTTGGACTTTGGCGAGGTGGGAGATTTGGGTATCGATGCTGACGCACTGTTGGCCTCGGGTGTTGGCGGCAAAAGCGAGAGCGGAGTCGGCGAGGGAGTAAGTGAGGCCGCCATGGGCTATGCCAAAACCGTTTGTAGACGCTTTGGTGACGGGGCAACTCAGGGTGCAGGTGCCCGGCTCAAGGGCAATGATTTGCATGTCCAGCAGCTGGCTGAAGGCGTCGTTATTGAGCATGCCCTGAACAATTTCTTTGGGGCTTTTCATAGTTTTATAAATCAGCGAAAGAAAAGGTGTCTTTGAGGCGAATACCTTTTTCGGTATGCTGTACAGTGCAGCACTCGTTGACGGAATCGTGCTCTAAGAACAAGACGTATTCGTTGTCTGCAGCTTCGATTAAGAAACGTTCCTTCTCGGTGAGGGTCAGGAGTGGGCGGGTGTCGTAACCCATGACATACGGCAAGGGAATATGCCCAGTGCTTGGCAATAAGTCGGCCATGAAGACTACCGTTTTGCCTTTGTATTGGATTTGGGGCAGCATCATGCTTTCGGTGTGGCCGTCAAAAAAAGAGAGGTCGATGCCGGGGAGTGCGTTTTTGGTTAATAGGCCATTGCGCTCTACAAATTGAAGCTGACCGCTTTCTTGGATGGGGAGAATGTTCTCGGAGAGAAAGGATGCTTTTTCGCGCGGATTGGGTTGGGTGGCCCAAAGCCAGTGGTTCTCAGAACTCCAGTAGGTGGCATTTGGGAAAACAGTTCGGTAAGCTTCTTTTTGGGTATCGTATGCAATGGCGCCGCCGCAGTGGTCAAAATGAAGGTGGGTTAATATGACGTCAGTGATGTCTGAGGCGTGAAAACCTTGCTTGGCCAAGTTGCCATGCAGGCTGTCGGTGCCGTGTAAATGGTAATGTGAGAAGAACTTTTCAGATTGCTTGTCTCCGATGCCGGTATCGACCAAAATAAGTCGTTTGCCGTCTTCGATGAGCAGCGAGCGCATGGCCCAATTGCACATGTTGTTGGCGTCGGCCGGGTTGGTTTTTTGCCAAATGGTTTTGGGAACAACCCCAAACATGGCGCCGCCGTCGAGTTGAAAGAAGCCCGTATTGAGAACGTGTAGTTTCATTTTAGTTGCTTGAAATGCGTTGTTCGGTAAGAGGGTTCTTGATGACGTCTGCTCCGATTTTCAGTACAACCATGCCCGGATTCGTGTTGGCTGTTACAGTAACCGTTTTATCCTGACGCCCCAATTGGCCTACCTTTGGATGGAATTCTATGGCAATAACATCGGACTTACCCGGTGCAATCGCTTTTTCTGGTTTTTTTGGGGTCGTGCAACCGCAAGATGCCTTAACATCTTGAATGAATAATGGTTTTTTACCAGTGTTGGTCACTACAAAATTGTAGAGGTTTTTGGTGTCTTCCTTGACTGTCCCGAACTCGTGGTTGAGCACATTGAAGCTCATGGTGGTCATGTTGGCCTTTGCTTCCTTAGCCAAACGCTTTTCTTCTTCAGCCACATCTTTGAGGCTTTCCTGTAGTTCTTTGGTATTTGCGTCGGTGGCCACAATGGAGGTCGGTTCTGGCGCTTTTGTCTTTTCTTGATTCGAACAAGCTTGCAAACCGAGTAGCAAACTAGAGAGGAGGATGAGTTGTGTTTTCATGCGTTTGAATTTGATGGTTAAAGTTAGTGAAATACAATGTAAATCTGATGGAGCTGTTGCATGGAGATAAACAGCTTGTTTTGGTCGGGCAGGTTTTTGAAACCAAATTTTAAATAGAATTCGCGTGCAGTTGCGGCCTTGGGTTCTACAAAAACAGCGCAGGCTCCAATTTGATTGGCTTGCAACGTACATCTTTTGAGTGCATCGGAAAGTAATTTTTTACCGAATTCCTTTCCTTTATAGTTCAAATCAATTGCAAAACGGCCGATTAAAATAATAGGTAGGGTTCGGTACTTCGTTTTAAATGGCATGAAGCGCTGATCGCTTGTATTTTTTGCGTCAATGCTACTTGCACTTAGTGTGTAATAGCCGATTATTTCCTCCGATGGGGATTCTAGTACAAAGCAAACGCTCAGTTTTTTTTGTTGATCCTGAAGGGCGAAATGTGCAAGGTAATTGTTCAGAATGTCGTTGCCACATTTGAAGTTTTTTTTAGCCTCCTTATGCTGAGGGCCAAGAACGACTACTTTCGCTTCCATTGAAAGTATTGTGCGCTTTCTTCAGCTGCTTTTTGTAGGTAAGCATTCGGTTGCTGATCTTCGATTAAAGCGGTATAGAAAACCTCCGCATCTGCGACACTTAATTTGAGCAGTTCGTGATGTTCAATAATTTCATTGGCTTTCTCCTCTGCAACTTTAATAACGAAATCAGAAAGGCTGCGATAGCCGCCAAGATGAGCGGCTTTCTCAAGAAGTTCTTTTTGAGTTAAACTGAGTCGGGCATCAAAGCGGG
Source organism: Crocinitomicaceae bacterium (assembly GCA_044346245.1). Classification (GTDB taxonomy): domain Bacteria; phylum Bacteroidota; class Bacteroidia; order Flavobacteriales_D; family Crocinitomicaceae; genus UBA952. The sequence continues at coordinate 86 of JBIIZO010000193.1, read as the reverse complement.
CATTTTGTGACATAATGAGAAGATCCATAAATTCAAGATTAAAAGTACGGATATATTCCGTACAAATGAAAAAAATAGTTCATTTT
>JBIIZO010000077.1:0-9922 GCA_044346245.1 Crocinitomicaceae bacterium | reverse complement strand
ATGCTGTTGTGCGTCGTCGTAGCGCGAAGAAAAATGCCCGAGCAATAGGTATTTGCAATTGGCGAGCACGGCTTGTTGGGAAGCTTGTTGGGCCGTAGAGTGAAAGGTGCTTTTGGCGCGCTCGAGGTGTTGTTGACTAAAGGTAGCTTCGTGGTAAAGCAAATCAACGTCTTTAATGGCTTCCAAATAATTTGGGCTGGGTTTGGTATCGGAACAATACGCATAACTATACACGGGCTGAGCCGGTAGTGTGTAGTCTTTGTAATTGTACTTTTTACCATTTCTTTCAATGGAAATGCCTGACTTTAGCTTAGGCAGGTCTTCTATTAATAAACCTGCTGCCGTAATAGCTTCTTTATCGAGGTTGAGTAATTTAGGTTTCTCATTGATGCGGTATCCGAGCGTGGGTAAGCGGTGCTTGAGGGCAAATGCAAAAATTTCGATCAGGCGGTCTTCAAATATTAGTTGCGCTTCTCCGGGTTGGATGGTGTGAAAAGTGAGGTCAAATTGTAGTGGGTGTCCGCCGGCTGCGAGCATGGCTTTAATGAGCGCTTCTAAACCCGGAGGCCCATAAATGCTTAGTTTTTTATTGCGACCGAGCAGGTGCATCGTGGAGAGCAGTCCAGGTAAACCAAAAAAGTGATCGCCGTGGAGGTGAGAAATCAGGATAAACTGAATTTTTTGGAGTTTGAGTCCGTATTTGCGCAATTGCTGTTGGGTACCTTCAGCGCAGTCTATCAGGATATGTCTTTCGTTGCAATTGACGTATTGGGCAGATGCTTGCCTTTTGCTTGTAGGTAAGGCTGCACCCGAGCCGAGTATGTGAAGCTCAAAACTCACCTTGCAATTAAATCTAGGGCTGCGTCTGTGGAGTTTCCGATGGTGAGTACTTTGTCTAGCTGTGCGATTTCAATAAGTTTGAGCACATTTGGCTGCAAGCCTGAAAGGGCAAATTTTCCGTTGGTGTCTTTGCAAAGTCGATTGGCTATGAGCACAGCGGACAAACCTGAGGAGTCGCAGTATTTGGTTTTGCTCATGTCCAATACGATGTAATTGGTGCCAACTTTATTGAGCTGTAAGAAGTGCGCTTTGAGCTCGGGGGCATTACTGGCGTCTAGTTTCTCAACTTCGGTACTGACAACCACAATTTGGCCCTGAGGGTCCACGGAGAAATTCATAGCAAGGATTTGCTCAAAAATAACTAAATTATCTTTCGATTTTTGCGGCGAGTAAATAAATTACAGCCATTCGAACAGCTACGCCGTTTTCTACTTGGTCTAGGATGATGCTTTGAGGGCTGTCGGCAACGTCGGATGAAATTTCGACACCGCGGTTAATGGGCCCAGGGTGCATGATGACAATTTCTTTAGAAAGGCTATCTAGCAAAGCTTTGTCTAGGCCAAATAATTGCGTGTATTCGCGCAGCGATGGAAAGTATTTGATGTCTTGACGCTCGAGCTGTATGCGCAACATATTGGCGACGTCGCACCATTCGAGTGCTTCGCGGAGGTTATGAGATACCTGAACACCGAGTTCAGAGATGTATTTAGGGATGAGTGTGCTGGGGCCGCAAACCATGACCTCTGCACCGAGCTTTTGAAGGCAGTAGATGTTGCTTAAGGCTACTCGCGAATGGAGGATATCGCCTACAATGACAACTTTTTTGCCTTCAACGCTGCCGAGTTTTTCTTGAATGGAAAAGGCATCGAGTAGGGCTTGGGTAGGGTGTTCGTGTGTGCCGTCTCCGGCATTGACCACACGGGCTTTGATTTTTTGAGATAAAAATTTGGCTGCTCCGGGGTTGGGATGGCGCATCACAACCATATCGACTTTCATCGCTAAGATGTTGTTGACAGTATCAACGAGCGTTTCGCCTTTTTTCACTGAAGAGCTGGCTGCACTAAAGTTGACGACGTCGGCAGAGAGGCGTTTTTGTGCTAATTCAAAGGAGAGGCGTGTGCGAGTAGAGTTTTCAAAAAAGACATTTGCTATGGTGATGTCTCGGAGCGAAGGCACTTTCTTAATGGGACGATTGATCACTTCTTTGAAACGAGCTGCAGTTTCGAGGATGAGTTCGATGTCTTGACGCGTGAGGTCTACAATTCCGGTAAGGTGATCAACGCTGAGCTGCTTCATTGCCTTCTTTTGTGAATAATAATACTTGGTCTTCTCCTTCGATTTCTTTCCATTCTACGGACACGCGCTCAGAGGCGAGTGTGTCGACGGCTTTGCCTATGTAATCTGCTTGGATTGGCAAATCGCGGCTAAAGCGACGGTCGATGAGTGCAAGCAGCTGTACTTGCGACGGGCGCCCGAATGTAAGCAGCGCATCTAGCCCAGCACGGATGGTACGTCCCGTAAACAAGACGTCGTCGATGAGAATGACGCGCTTATTTTCTATGGAGAAATCGATGTTGGTAATGCTGGGAAGCAAGGGTGTTTCTCTGCGGCGGAAGTCGTCACGGTGAAAGGTAATATCTAGGTTTCCTGCTTGAATGGGGTGCGCTAAAATTGCTTCGAGTTGGGCTTTGATCCGGGTGGTGACGTGAATGCCACGTGGCTGCAAGCCAATTAATACGGAGTTCTCGAAGGTGTCGTGGGTCTCAATGAGTTCATGGGAAAGGCGTTTGAGCGTCAGTTCGAGCTGGGTGGCATTGAGGATGACTTGCTTTTCCATTACTGCAAAGATACTTTAAAAAATCTTTTTTTGGGAAGGCAAATCGGATAATAAGAAAAAACTACCTGTAATCCAGAGCAGATCAAGTGGCTGCATTTGCTTTTCGATTTGCTTGATGGCGTTTGCTAAATCTTCAAAGATGGTCTGTACACCTAATTGTTGCCAGTCTGCTACACTTTTTGATCTTGGATTGCTAAATACACAAGCGGCAATTTGGGCCTCTTTTGGAAATAAATCAAGAATTTTTTTTGCGTCTTTGTCTTTGGATGCGCCGTACAGAATAAAAAGTTGCCCGGCGCATTGCTTTTCAATGAGTGGGAGGGTAGCGGCTATGCCCGCAGGGTTGTGAGACACATCAAGTATGATTTTGGGCACGTGCTGCCAAGTCTCTAAACGACCAAAAAAACCGGTGTTGCTGCTGAGGTTTTCTAGTGCTGCTATTTGCTTTTGTGGTAAAATATCAAAACCAATGGCTTTTAGTGCCAATAATGCGGTCTTGAAATTAGTTGCTTGATATCCACTAAGCGTAAGATAATCTATTTGTTCGTTTTCGTTTTCAGAAAAATAAATGGGGGCTTTCAAAAAAGCGGCACGTTCTTCAAAAACCAATTGAGTGACTTCAGATTTTTCACCAATAATAACTGGCGTTTGACTTTTGATGACGCCGGCTTTTTCTACCGCAATGGCTGCCAACGTATCACCTAAAAATTCTTGGTGATCGAGTGCAATACTCGTGATGATACTCACTTTTGGTTCAAGTACATTCGTGGCATCTAGTCTGCCGCCAAGGCCCGTTTCGATCACGATGTAGTCGCAGGACTGCTCTTGAAAGTAAGCTAAGGCCATTGCGAAGGTGAGTTCGAAAAAACTCGCGTCAGTAGTTGAGTGCAAGTTTTGAAAACGCTCGCAAAAATCAATAACATATTTTGGTGTGATTTGGCAACCATTGACTCGGATTCGCTCCGAAAAATCAAAAATATGAGGTGAGGTAAATAATCCAACTTTCAGTCCGGATTCTTGCAAGAGGCTCGCACAATATGCTGCGGTGCTGCCTTTGCCATTGGTGCCGGCGATATGAATGCTAGGCTGTTTTTGTGGGTCAATTTGCAAAATGTTGAGCAATTCGTGTACCCGTTCTAAACCAGGTTTGTAGGCACTTGCCCCTAAATTTTGATACGAAGGAAAGCGTTCAAAAAGCCAATCGACACATGCTTGGTAGGTATTTGGTTCTTCCATGTTAGAGCATTAAAAATGTCAGAACGCCACTAATATATCCAGCCAGCGCCAGCAAAGAAAAACGCTTGAGGTACCAGCCAAAACCGATGTTTTCCATTCCCATTGCCACAACCCCTGCTGCCGAACCAATGATCAGAATTGAACCTCCTGTGCCTGCGGTATAAGCAATAAAATGCCAAGCATCGGCATCCATGGTATCCTTGAACATGCCAAGACTTGCGGCAACAAGTGGAACGTTGTCAATGATGGCAGAGGCCAGACCTAATAAGGTAATATAAAGTTCTTTGGAAATTCCCGATGCCAAAACGTTTTCACCGAGCTGTTCGATCATGCCGAGATTTTCCATGCCGGCAACCGTCATCAGGATACCCAAGAAAAAGAGGATGGAGGGCATTTCAATTTTACTGAGTGCTTTGAGCGTTGGCCCTTTATGCCTATCATGATTTTGCTCGTGAGGGGAGCTGAGGTTCAATTGACGTTTACTTGCGAGTTCGCCAATGATGGCAAAAATGGAAAGAGAAAACATCATGCCCATATAGGGTGGAAGGTGGGTGATGGTTTTGAAAATGGGCACAAAAATGATCAGTGCCAAGCCGCTGATCAAAATGATGCCAGCAACTTTATTTTTTTCAATCCCTTCTGATGGTGGAAGGTCTTTCTTGAAAATCTTGATGTTTTTGGCAATCAATAATGGAACCAATAAGGATACAACAGCTGGTAAAAAGATATGTTCTATTAGTTTAAGGGCGCTCACTTTTCCTGCAATCCAGAGCATAGTAGTAGTGACATCGCCAATTGGAGACCACGCACCACCGGCATTGGCTGCAATAATTACAAAGCCCGCCATCCACATACGAAGTTCTTTGTCGGGAACCATTTTTCGGAGTATGGAAATCAGTACAATTGTTGCGGTCAGGTTGTCAATGATGGCAGATAAAACAAAAGCAAGAATAGAAACAACAATTAAAAGTTGGTAGGCCGTTCGGGCTTTGATCAAGGATTGGAAACTTTTAAATCCGTCGAAGTAGTCGATGATTTCTACAATGGCCATTGCGCCCATTAAAAAAATCAAGATTTCGGCAGTTTTGCCAAAATGATGCAATAGTTCATCGCTTTGCGCTTTTATATCTGACGCATTTAAGGCAATGAGGGCCCAAGAAAGGGTCATCATGAGTAGCGCTGGAATAAGCTTGTCAATGCGTAGCAAATGCTCAAAGCTGATCGCGGTGTAACCAAGGATAAAAATCAGGACCAACGACAGCTCCATGATGCTTTACACGAGTTGTTTGAGTGCAATTTCAAAGGCCGTTTTAGCGATACCTCTGGTGCTTGAATTGTTTTGGTGGGTATGTTCGAGCGCTTTGCGGATGGTTTCGCTCGCATCTTCAAAAATGAGGGCATCTTCCAAAGCAGCGAGGTCTGAGCTCATGAGATATGCAAAAACGCGTGCCATACCGCAATTGGCAATAAAATCTGGGATAAGGGCTAACGAAGCATCTGCTTTTTCAGCGATTGGGCCGAAGAAGATTTCTTGGTCTGCAAAAGGTACGTTGGCGCCTGAGGAGATGACCTCAACGCCTGCGCTAAGTAATTGGACCAATTGGTCTTCGGTGATCATGCGGCTACCTGCACATGGTATAAAAATATCGGCAGGTGTGGACCAAAATATGCTATTTATTTGCTCGTAACTCAACATGTTTGGAGCATTGAGTTCGTTTCCGTTTTTGTTGATGAAAAGTGCTTTTATTTCTTCGAAGGAAAAACCTTCGGTTTGGATGAGTCCGCCAACGCGGTCAATGATGCCGACAATTTTTGCTCCTTTTTGTGCTAGGTAGTAAGCGGCTGCTGACCCTACATTGCCCCAACCTTGCACTAAAACGCGTTTGCCAGCGAGTTGCCCACCCCAGATGTTGTAATAGTGTTCGATAGATGCAGCCACTCCGTAGCCGGTTATCATGTCTGCAACTACATAATTATTGCTGAGTTCTGGGCTGTAAGTGGCATCTTGAATTACTTTGGCAACTCCTCTTTGTAGTTGGCCTATGCGGTTGATTTTTTGGTCGTCGTTGGGTTTGAAGTGCCCGTTGAATACGCCTTCTTGCGGATGCCACACACCACAATCTTCTGTCATCGGGATGACCTCATGGATTTCGTCCACATTGAGGTCTCCGCCTGTTCCATAATAAGTTTTGAGTAGGGGAGAAACTGCTGCAAACCAACGCTTGAGCACGTCTTTTTTGCGCGGGTCTTTCGGGTCAAAGTTGATACCTGATTTGGCGCCGCCAATAGCTGGGCCGGCTACTGTAAATTTAACTTCCATGGTTTTGGCCAAGGATTCTACTTCTCGCTTGTCTAGGCCGACGCGCATTCTTGTACCTCCACCGGCTGCTCCACCTCTCAAGGAGTTGATCACTACCCAGCCTTCAGCTTCGGTAAATGCATCTTTCCATTCAAAAACGATTTCAGGTCTTTTATTTTCAAATTTAGAGAGGAGGTCTTTCATGTGGAATTGTTGATGTGGTTAGCGTTGCAAAAATACCATTTTTGCGCAGTTGGGACTCAATTTTTTAGCGAAGGACGCCTTTGTAGTCATGCAAGACACCTGTACGCAAGGCTTCTTGGGCTCCGGTAACCGCTTGGAGGGTTGTGGTTTCGTTTCTGAGATGGCGCGCGCCCAAAAATGCAAAAATGATGGCCTCTTTGAAATCAATCAGTTCTGGCACTGGTACAATCAGTTCGCCTACAAAAGCATTTTGAATGGTTTCGATTAAAAATAGATTGTGTGCGCCCCCGCCTGTGAGGTAAACTTTTTGCAAGTCAAGCACTTCAAAATGCTGGATGCATAAAGTTTTCAGTATTTCAACATGCGTGCGCAAACGGTCTGCAATAGAGAGGGTTTCAAAGTGCGGCAAATACGCTTGCTCCAGCCATTCCGTTCCCAAGGATTTAGGTCCATTTTGCTTGAAAAATGCAAGACCCATCACTTTTTGATAAGTGGCCAGGTCCACATGTCCTGTGCGCGCCAATGCTCCGTTCTGATCATATGACTTACCTATGCTTTGCATCCAGCGGTTCATGGGTAAATTGGCGGGTGCAATATCAAAGGCAAGCGGTATTGCGTTTTGTTGGCTAGAAATATTCGCAAACCCACCAAGGTTCAGAAAACCGTCGGCAAATTTTGAGAATAGGTAGTGGTCTCCGATGGGAACAAGCGGCGCGCCTTGCCCTCCAGCACTGACGTCTAGCGTTCTAAATTGATTGATGACCGGAATTTTGGTGAGGTAGTTGAGCGTGGCGCCGCAGCCAATTTGGGTGGTGAAGCCATTTTCAGGCTGATGAAAAATGGTTTGTCCGTGAGACGCAATGGCGGTGATTGCTGTCTGCTCAATGCCAAATTGCGATATGAAATCTTGCACACATTGCGCATAAAATTGGGCTATTTGTTGATCGAGCTCAAAAACTTGCAAAGCGCTGAGTGAGAATATTTGAAAAAGTTGCTCAAAAATGGATTGTGGAAGCGCAAAAGTATATTGATTAAGTAGTTTAAATTCAGGTTGTTCTGAATTGGAAAAGTCGAAAGCGACATGTGCGATATCGAGCCCGTCTAGCGAGGTGCCAGACATCAGACCTAATAACTGCATATTATTGTAGGTTTTTGCTTTCAAGAGTTTCGGATTTGGTTTATTTTTGTCAAAATTATAATAAATCAGTCAACATGAATTTTGAACTCACTGAAGAGCAACTCGCCGTCAAAGAAGCCGCCCGAGATTTCGCACAAAATGTACTAAAGCCAGGTGTAATCGAACGCGATAACCAGCAAAAGTTCCCAGCAGAAGAAATCAAACAACTTGGCGAACTCGGCTTTATGGGCATGATGGTCGATCCAAAATACGGAGGCAGCGGCATGGACACCTTGTCTTATGTGCTGGCCATGGAAGAAATTTCAAAGGTAGACGCCTCTACTTCAGTGTGTATGTCTGTCAATAACTCTCTAGTTTGCTGGGGTCTGGAGAATTTCGGTTCTGAAGAACAAAAACAAAAATACTTAGTTCCGCTTGCCAAAGGTGAAAAAATCGGCGCATTCTGCCTTTCTGAGCCAGAAGCGGGTTCGGATGCCACTTCTCAGCGCACTACCGCTGTAGACATGGGCGACCACTACCTTTTAAATGGCACCAAAAACTGGATCACTAATGGTTCTTCGGCGTCTATTTATTTGGTCATTGCACAAACCAATACAGAACTTGGTCACAAAGGAATCAACGCACTCATAGTTGAGCGCGGCATGGATGGTTTTATTATCGGCGCCAAAGAAGACAAAATGGGTATCCGCGGTAGCGACACCCACACGTTGTTGTTCAACGACGTAAAAGTACCAAAAGAAAACCGCATCGGCGAAGATGGCTTTGGTTTCAAATTTGCCATGAAAACGCTTTCTGGCGGCCGCATAGGTATTGCTGCTCAAGCACTCGGTATTGCAGGCGGTGGCCTAGAGTTGTCTTTGGCGTATTCAAAAGAGCGTCAGGCCTTTGGTAAAGAAATTTTCAAGCACCAAGCCATTGCCTTCAAATTAGCCGACATGGCTACCGAAATTGAAGCAGCGCGCTTGTTGGTTTATAAGGCTGCTCAAGATAAAGACGCGGGTCGCAACTACGACCAATCTGGCGCAATGGCCAAACTCTACGCTTCTAAAGTTGCCATGGAACAAACCGTTGAGGCAGTTCAGATCCACGGTGGTTACGGCTTCGTTAAAGAGTACCATGTAGAGCGCCTCATGCGCGACGCCAAAATCACTCAAATTTATGAAGGTACTTCAGAAGTCCAAAAAATTGTGATTTCTAGAGGTATCCTCAACGCTTAATTTTCAAGCCAATGCTCGCACCATTTAACCTCCAGCAATGGATCGACGACAATCGTGAATTGCTCAAGCCGCCTGTTTCTAACAAGAACCTGTACAAAGAGGCCGGAGACTTTATCGTTATGGTTGTAGCTGGCCCCAACGCGCGCAAAGATTACCATTACAACGAAAGTGAAGAGCTTTTTTACCAACTTGAGGGCGAGGTAACCGTTCGCATCCAACATGAAGGAAAGGCCAAAGATATTATTGTGAAGCAAGGCGAAATGTTTTTGTTGCCAGCCAACACACCACATTCACCTGCCAGAGGAGCCAACACCATTGGTTTGGTCATCGAACGCGTGCGCAAAGGAACAGATTTGCAAGACGGCCTCATGTGGTTTTGTGAAAAATGTAATGCGCACCTGCATACCTATCGCTTTCCATTAGAAAACATCGAAAAAGATTTCTTACCTCGTTTTAAAGAATTCTATGGGTCTGAAGACCTCCGCACTTGTAAATCGTGTGGCCATCAAATGGAAGTGGACCCTAAGTTTGTTTAGGGTCCACTTTTCTATTTGTAATAAATAATTCTTGTTTAGGCTCAGCTGTTTAGCTGTAAATTCCCTCTTTATTGCTGAATAAATGTAAGACGGTGATTGGCGCCTGTCTGAAAAATCTCTTCTTCAAGCACCAATCGCTTGCTGCGCAATTCTTTGATGCTGTATTCGTGAACGGGGTTCACAGTTGTTGTATCTGAATAAAATAACACACTGGTTTCGTCTTCTCCAAAAACCCAAGTACCATGACTGTATGTGCCCTGAATTTGTCCGAGTTCGTTGGCATAATTCGAGATAGAATAAGTACCATCTTTATCAATGCTCATTTTTGTAGTGACCCCTGCATCAAAGACATTATTGCCATTGAGTACGTAGTCAGAAAGCTTCCAATCGTTGCACAAACGCGCTTTTCTTGAATGAATAGAAAAAGATGGGCCTTCGCTAAATTTGGAACAGCCTACAAGACCTAAGGTCAATAAAGAAAGTGAAAAGAGAACAGACTTCATTTTGTGTTTTTTTTCAAATGTACTACTTTTTGGTCAATAAAAAAGCCGCAACGAATTGCGGCTTTGATTTCAAAGTTGGATTTGCGTTTATTGCGCAGTGAAAGTTTGAATG
>JBIIZO010000076.1:0-9955 GCA_044346245.1 Crocinitomicaceae bacterium | reverse complement strand
CAGACATGCAGGCCCAGGCCCCAGACGTCATCTGTTTGCAAGAAACCAAAGCTACGCCAGAGCAAGTTGCCGCTGCTGTAGCGCCGCTAAGTGACTACCAGGTTTACGCCAATTCCGCAGATAGAAAAGGCTATTCCGGCACCGCTATTTTAACGAAAGTGGCGCCCTTGTCTGTTACTTACGATATCGGCATGCCCGATCACGACACCGAAGGCCGCGTCATCTGTGCTGAGTTTAGCAACTTTTACCTCGTTACGGTTTATGTGCCGAATTCAGGCAGTGAACTACTGCGATTAGACTACCGCCAAACCTGGGATGCCGCATTTTTGAACTACCTCAAAAATCTCGAAAAAAGCAAGCCAGTTGTGGTTTGCGGTGATTTCAACGTAGCGCACCAAGCCATCGATTTGGCGCGCCCCAAAGAAAACTACAACAAAGCGGCTGGCTATATGCAGGCCGAAATCGACGGCATGAACGCTTTTGTAGGCGCCGGTCTATTGGACAGTTTCAGAGCCCTCAACCCCGAACAAGTCAAGTATTCTTGGTGGAGCTACAGAGCGGGTGCCCGCGAGAAAAACGTCGGCTGGCGCATCGATTATTTCTTGGTCAGCGAGGCGTTTATTCCTCAAGTTCAAGAAGCGTTTATTCTCAATGATGTTTTTGGCTCTGACCACTGCCCAGTAGGGGTTGTTATCGCTTAACACCGCACATGCAACACCTCAAAGATACCTTCAAGCACAAAGGCCGTCGCCGGCAGCTCATCGAAGAATTGGCCCAAATGGGCATTCAAGATCAGCGCATTTTAGCCGCTTTTGATGCCACGCCACGCCATTTTTTTCTAGACCTCGCCTTTGACGAGCAAGCCTATACCAACATGGCTTTTCAAATTGGCTCTGGTCAAACCATTTCACATCCCTACACCGTCGCTTTTCAGACCGAATTACTGCAGCTCGAAAAAGGCATGAAAGTGCTGGAAATTGGCACCGGATCTGGTTTTCAGACCTGCATACTCTGTCAATTGGGGGCCAGAGTGTACTCCATAGAACGCCACCAGCCCTTGCACGCCAAAGCCAAGCAAATGCTCGATTTCTTCAAACTCAACGCCAATTTGTCTTTTGGTGATGGCTATAAAGGCAACCGTGTGTACGCACCCTACGACCGCATTCTCGTGACGTGTGGGGCCCCTGAAATACCTTCCGTCTTGCTCGAACAACTCAAAGTGGGTGGCCTCATGGTGATTCCAGTTGGGGAGGGCGCCGAGCAAAAAATGCTCTGTATCCACAAAACGACCGAAACGAGCTATAGCTCCGAAGAATTTGGTACTTTTAAATTTGTTCCGATGTTAGAACGGACTGTTAAATAACGATATGCAAGTTTTACTCATAGACGATGAACGCGCCATTCGCAGAGCGCTGAGAGAAATCCTAGAATTCGAGGGCTGCGTTGTCGAGGAAGCCGAAAACGGCACACAAGCGCTCGACAAATTAAAAGCGCAGACCTACGAGCTGATCTTTTCGGACATCAAGATGCCGCAAATGGATGGTCTGGAGCTGCTCGACCAAATTTTGGCATTGGGCATCGAAACACCTGTTATCATGATTTCTGGTCACGGCACTGTTGAAACAGCCGTTGGCGCGATCAAAAAAGGCGCTTTTGATTTCATCGAAAAACCCCTAGACCTCAACCGCATCCTCGTGCTCTTGCGTCAGGTCAAAGACCGCAATTTACTGGTGCAAGAAACCAAGCAACTTAAACAGGTCGTTAAAAAAATCAAAGGTTCAGCCATCATTGGCGACAGCCCAGAAATAGAAGCCATCAAATCCATGATTGAGAAAGTAGCGCCCTCAGACGCGCGCGTGCTCATCACGGGTAGCAATGGCACCGGCAAAGAACTCGTGGCCCGTTCGCTACACGAGCTTTCGAACCGCAGCAAAATGCCTTTCATTGAAGTCAATTGCGCCGCGATTCCAGCCGAACTCATCGAAAGTGAGCTCTTTGGTCATGAAAAAGGCGCTTTTACGTCGGCAGTCAAAGACCGCAAAGGCAAGTTTGAATTGGCTTCTGGCGGCACTCTTTTCTTAGATGAAATTGGCGATATGTCGCTTACCGCCCAAGCGAAGGTCCTGCGCGCCTTGCAGGAAAACGTCATTCAGCGCGTCGGCGGCGAAAAAGACCTCAAAGTAGATTGCAGGGTACTCGCGGCCACCAACAAAGACCTCCGCGAAGAAATCAAAGCTGGCCGCTTTCGCGAAGATTTATACCATCGTTTGGCTGTTATCCTGATTCATGTGCCGTCGCTCAATGAGCGCAGGGCCGATATTCCGCAGCTCGTGGAACACTTCATCAAACTGGTGTGCAACGAACACGGTATTGCCAAAAAAACCATTGACCCTGACGCCGTCAAAGCACTTGTAGCCCTCAACTGGACTGGAAACATCCGAGAGTTGCGCAATATCATCGAGCGCTTGATCATCTTATCTGACCAGTGCATCACCGCAACAGAAGTGCAGCGCTATGCCAACCCAAGCCATTAATTCGTAAATTCAACCCAAATTTTCAGCATGAAACTGTCTTTCAAAACTTTCTTACCGCACCTCGTTGCCTTGGTGCTTTTTGTGGCCTTGCCTTCCATTTACTTTTCTCCACTCTTTGATGGCTATGCGCTCAAGCAAAACGATATCCGCCAATTCCAGGGGATGTCTAAGGAAATATTTGATTACCGCCTTACCCACGACAACGAGCAACCGTACTGGACCAATGCCATGTTTTCGGGCATGCCAGCTTACCAAATTTCGGTGGAACAAAGCGCCAATTGGCTCACCAAAGTAGACCAACTCATCAAGTTTGGTTTACCACGTCCAGTCGGCATTCTCTTCATCTCGATGCTCGGTTTTTATATCTTGGGCCTTTGCTTGCGCATCAATCCATGGTTGGCCATGCTAGGAGCAGTTGGTTATGGTTTCTCGACAATTAACATTTTGTATTTGGGCGCAGGCCATATGTCTAAAGTGAATTCAATTGCCTACATGGCACCTGCTTTGGGTGGCTTATTGCTCGCTTTTAGAGGCCGTTGGTTACTGGGTTCAGCCGTTTTTGCTCTTTTCTTGGGCTTAAACATCACGGCCAATCACCTCCAAATGACTTACTATTTGGCCTTCATATTAGGAGCGGTAGCGGTGGCTGAGGTCATTCGCATGGTGTTGTCTAAAAGTTGGAAACCACTTGGCTTGAGTTTGGCAGGGCTTGCGCTGGCCAGTATTTTGGCGGTTGTAGCCAATGCGGGCTTGCTTTTCAGTACCCAAGAATACAGCAAACTCACAACGCGCGGTACCTCGGAACTCACCATCAAGCCTAAAGATGGCGGCTCCCAAGCCAAAGAAGGCCTCAATAAAGACTACATTTTAGAATACAACTACGGCAAGCGCGAATTGCTTTCACTTTACGCGCCAAACGCCAAAGGTGGCAAAGGCGACCTAATTGCCAATGACCCAGACGCCCTCGCCGATACAGACCCGACCTACGCCGAACAAGTTGGTCAAATGAATCACTACTGGGGTGGCCAGCGCATGAGCGGCGGCGCCTTTTATTTTGGAGTTGTCATGCTCGTGTTTTTCATCCTCGGTTTGCTTTTTGTCAAGGATGCCTTGCGCTGGCCTTTTCTGGCACTGAGCATCCTTGTGCTTTACTTGGCCTCCAATCAAATGAACGCCCTCAATGATTTCTTTATTCATCAATTCCCGATGTACAACAAATTCCGCGACTCCAAAATGCTTTTGGTCTTGTGGCAAATCATGGTGCCCACCATGGGCTTGTTATTCCTCGACAAATTGGTGCGCAACGAAGGCTTGCTGGGTCAAAAGAAATATTGGTATGGCGCCATGGGTGGCTTATTGCTGATCGCCATCGTGCTTGTAGCCAGCCCTAGTTTGTCTGGTAGCTTCATGACCTCAGAAGAACTCAAGCAATTTGCAGATGCAAGCAAACAAGCCAAAGATGCGAGCCAAACGGCATTTTACCAAGGCATGCGCCAAGCGGTGATCGATGCGCGCATCACTATTTACAAAGCAGACATGCAGCGTTCGTTGTTCTTGGTGATTTTAGCCTTGGGTGTGGTGGTGCTTTTCTTGCGCACCAAAATGAACCGCATGGCTATTATTGCCATCACTGGTGTATTGGTATTGGCCGATCAAATGAGCGTAGCCAAGCGCTACCTCAACAACGACGACAGCACCGGAACTTACGCAGCGTATCAAACCCTAGACGAAGCGAGTGTACCTTTCCCAGTTTCACCGGCAGACATGAGCATCTTGCAGCAAGAAAAGCCCAATGCGGCCCTCGCACAAAAGTTACTCAGCGCTTACGCCGACTTTGATTACTACAAAAACCTCACAGATCAGTCTACACTCAATGCCTACGCTGCATTTGGTGCGCTCAATTTATCGAGCAATTACCGCGTGCTCAATGTCAATGGCACCATGGCTGAAACCAATACCAGTTTCTTCCACAAGAGCCTAGGAGGGTACCACGGTGCCAAACTCAAGCGCTATCAAGAATTTGTCGATTTCCATTTTCCTGCGGCAGTTCAAGCCTTTAGTACAGCGGTCAATACGGCTAAAAACGAAAAATTCAGAACAATGGCCCTACCTGCAGACATGAGTCAGGAGCAGGCACAGCAAATTTTTGATACCCTAAGCGTTTCTAGCATTGCGCTCGGTGCTGAGGCGGAATACCTGAACATGCTCAATACGAAGTATGTCATCCTTAAACCCAATCAGCCGGCCATATTGAATACCAATGCCAATGGGCCAGCTTGGTTCGTCTCAGACGTCAAAATGGTGAAAGACGCCAATCAAGAAATTTTAGCGTCGGGTTCAAAAACACTGTTGGATAGCAAGAAACAAGCTGTTGTGCATCAAGAATTCAAGGCGCAGCTCAAGGGCCTCGGTCAAGATTCAACGGCTACCATCAAATTGCTCAACTACGACCCTTCTGAATTGCGTTATGCTTCCAATTCCAAGGCCAAGCAGTTGGCTGTATTCTCCGAGATGTACTACCCAGCAGGATGGAATTGTTACATAGATGGCAAGAAACCAGTGGCCAACCTACGCGTCAATTATTTGTTGCGCGGTGTGGTGGTTCCGGCGGGCAAACATGAAATTGTCTGGAAATTTGAACCATTGAGCGTGCAATCTGGTAACACGCTTGCGAGTTTAGGTTCTGGCTTGCTTTTACTGGGCTTCTTACTGGCGCTTTGGTTTACTTATAAGCACGCAGTTCGTCAAGCGCCCGAACCCCAAAAGTAGTGTTGTGCCAAGCGCGCTTGAGTTGTTTATCGTCATAAAGTAAATAACTTGGAAACACGCCTTCAGCGGCAAGCATCCAGCGCGTGGCGTCTATGCCGCTTTTGAGTGCTATGCGCTTGTTTAACTTTCGTCTAAAGATTTTCATGGCTTCTGGATCTTCCGATACAAAATAATAAACGATATGTAGCTTGGTGTTTTGCAGTGCCAATCGGTTCATCACGTCTGCAGTTTGCAGGCAATATGGGCAGCCCGGTAGTACCACAACCGCAAGAATTGTTTGGGTCGGAATGTCGTCCGGTTGCATTTGAGGTATATAGGCGTTATTGTATAAATCGGGCTGGTAAATCGGGTAAAAGAAAAAGTACAGGCTAAACGGCAGGCTGCAGACGACAGTCAGTACAATAATTTTGATCCATACCTTTAGCTGAACTTTCATCCAAATTTTGAATAAGAGGAAACCTAGCATCAAGCAGATGACGAACGGGACATACTTGGCGAGGGTCCAGCTCAAGCCGATATCGAGTAAGAAATCTTCAAAAAGATTGGTCATGTTATTTTATGAACTAAGCGTTTCTAAAAGCTGGTGCATTTTTTTGGCAAGCTCGGCTCTTGAATAAGGCAAAAGCGTTTCTTTTCTATTAGGTTTCACTGCACATAATTCCAATACTTGAGCCCAAGGAACAGCCGTTTCAAACGGAACCATCAAAGTTCCTGCTTGTTCGTTTAAAATGGCAGCTGCATCGCCGTCAGCGGGGCCAATGGCCAAAATAGGTTGTTCACTCGCGAGGTATTCGAAAACCTTACCAGTCACAATTCCTTTCTGACTTTTGACGTTGTTGAGCGGTAAAAGCAATAAGCTGCATGAAGCGAGTTCCTCAATCACTTTTTCATGCGGAACAAAACTCTCAAAGTGGGTGTAGGACAGCAAGTGAAAACGCTCTAAATCGCTGAGTACACTTGCATCTAAAGCGCCAATCAAGCGGATGCGCAAACGCTTGGCAAAGTCGGGGTGGTCCTTCACAAAAGCACCCAGACTATTCCAGAGTTCAGTAGGGTTGCGGTCTTTGTTGATTGAGCCGGTGTGTAGGATGGTAAAATGAGGATCTACTTGCTGTATAAAACTGTGAAAATCTGATGGTGCAAAGCCATTAGTGATGAGGTGAACCGGCCTTTGTGCCAGTTTTTCCATTTGCGTTTGCATGTCCCGACTCACTACCACGAGTTCATCGGCTTCTTTGAAAATACTGTGCTCAAGGCGCTTGTGTAGGCCGAGTCCCCATTTGGTGAGTGGGAGTTGTTCAAACCAATCAATTTGCGTCCAGGGATCGCGAAAATCGGCAATCCAAGGGAGTTGCGTTCGGCGTTTGAGACCACGCGCAATTAAATGCAAAGAATGTGGTGGCCCGGTGGAGATGATTGCAGCTACCGGGTTTTGCTCAATGTATTTGTGCAAGTAGCGCACCGACGGCCCAATCCAAGCCATTTTGGCGTCGGGGATAAAGATATTGGCACGCAACCACATGGCACCTTTCTGTAGCCATGAAGTTTTGGACTTCGGGTTTTCTTGTAAAAAGCCAGTGTGGAGTTGTTGGCCTTTTTTGCCACTAAGGCTTTTGTAGGCGTTGGTGGGCTCCCAAATTTTGCGCTTGAGCACTGTGGTTTTGGGGCCAACAAGTGCACTGAGCTTAGGGTCTTGAACCGGTGCTTCTGGATTGAGGGGCGTATAGATGATGGGTTCCCATTCGAGTTCTTCTAGGTACCGACTAAAGTGCAGCCAGCGCTGAACGCCAGTGCCGCCGCTGGGCGGCCAATAGTAGCTCAGGATGAGGATTTTTTTATTCGCCACTCAGTTTATTTTGTAGTGCTTGGAGCGCTGCTGCAAGGCCAGCAGGGTTTTTGCCGCCTGCCGTTGCAAAGGCCGCCTGCCCGCCACCGCCGCCCTGAATCAGCGCTGCAACCTCTCGGATCCATTGTGCGGCGTTCCATTGTTTTTCTGCGGCAAGTGCTTCGTCTATAATGACCGTGAGCCCACATTTGTCGGCATCGCGGTGCGCGAGCACGCCCACAAAAGGACTGCATTCTTGACGCAATTGAAAGAGGATATCCTTAGCGCTTGCGGCATCTGTTTGGATTTCTTTGAACAAGAAGTGCAGGCCGTCTTGCGTTTGCACCTCATTTTTGAGTTCATTTTTGAGGGCTTGCGCTTGAAGTTTGGCAAATTTCTCGATTTCTTTACCGAGCGCCATGTTTTTGTGCTGCAACTCTTCAATCGCTTTCACGATATCGGCTGGTTTTTTGAGCAAGGCTTCGATTTGCTCGAGTTGAGTGGCTTTGTCTTTGTAATATTGCATGGCGGCCTCGCCAGTGATCGCTTCTATGCGGCGAATGCCTGCGGCAACAGCGCTTTCTGCGACCAATTTAAACACACCGATTTGGTTAGTGTTGGCCACGTGGATACCACCGCAAAGTTCGATGGATGGGCCAAATTCAATGACGCGAACGGTGTCGCCGTATTTTTCGCCGAAAAGAGCCATGGCCCCTTTTTGTTTGGCGCTTTCAATATCTAGGGCGCGGTTTTCGATGAGTGCTTGCGCGTCTTGAATGGCGTTATTCACCATGTTTTCAATAGCAAGGAGCTGCTCGTCTGTCACTTTTGAAAAATGCGAGAAGTCAAAGCGGAGGCCTTTGTTAGAAACCAAAGAGCCCTTCTGCTCTACGTGTGTACCTAATATACTGCGCAAGGCGTGATGGAGTAGGTGCGTGGCGCTGTGGTTTTTGGCCGTTTGTTGTTGTTTGGTTAAATCGATGCGGGCCTCAAAAGTAGCGTCGAGTTGGCTGGGCAATTCGGTGCTGAGGTGCACAATCAGGTTGTTTTCCTTTTTGGTGTCGAAAATAGGGATGCTTTCGCTGCCATTTTGCAAGACGCCGCTGTCGCCAATTTGGCCACCACCCTCTGCGTAGAAAGGCGTTTGGTCCAAAACGAGTTGATAAAATACCTTGCCTTTTTGGCTCACTTTTCTGTATTTGATGAGCTTGACACTTGCCGTTTTGTCGTCGTAACCAATGAATTGAGTGGTGACATCGGGCTGTACTTGTTGCCAGTCGTCGGTTTCGATGCTGGTGGCTGCGCGCGAACGGTCTTTTTGAATTTGGAGCTCTTGCTGAAAACTAGCTTCATCTACCTCGAGTTCGTTTTCTCTGGCAATAAGGGAGGTAAGATCTAGTGGAAATCCGTAGGTGTCGTAGAGTTCAAATACTGCTTTGCCATCGAGTTGCTTGCTGCCTTGTGCCTTGACGCTTACAATGAGGTCGTCTATGCGCTTGATGCCGAGTTCGAGTGTTCTGAAGAAACTCAATTCTTCTTCCTTGATGACTTTGTAAATCAGCTCTTTTTGGCTGATGAGTTCGGTGTAGGGCTTGCCCATGAGGTCGGTGAGTACCAAGGCGAGGTCGCAAAGAAAAGGTTCTTTGAGGCCCAGCGTTTGGTAGCCATAACGCACAGCTCTGCGCAAAATGCGGCGGATGACATAACCTGCGCCGTTGTTGGCCGGTAACTGGCCATCGGCAATAGAGAATGCGATAGTGCGCACGTGGTCAGCAATGACGCGCAGCGCAATATCGGTGGTTTCTGCTTGTTTGTAAGGCACACCGCATACCTGCACCATGTGCTGGATGAGCGTCTGAAATAAATCGGTGTCGTAGTTGGATTGTTTGCCTTGCAAGGCCATGGCCAAGCGCTCGAGGCCCATGCCGGTATCGACATGCTTGGAAGGAAGCGGCTCTAGGCTACCATCGGCTTTGCGGTTGAATTCCATGAAAACGTTGTTCCAAATCTCGATGACCTGCGGGTGGTCTGCATTGACCCAGTTGCGGCCATCTCCTTGCGCGCGCTCTTCAGGACTGCGCAAATCGACGTGGATTTCGGTACAAGGGCCACAAGGGCCGGTGTCGCCCATTTCCCAGAAGTTGTCTTTTTTAGAGGCGAGGATAATGCGCTCCTCGGCAATGTATTTTTTCCAGATGTTGAAGCTTTCGCTGTCTTGGGCCACGCCATCTTTGGCATCGCCTTCAAAAACCGTTACATAGAGTTGGTCAATCGGAATTTTGTAAACCGTAGTGAGCAATTCCCAAGCCCAGCCAATGGCTTCTTCTTTAAAGTAATCGCCAAAAGACCAATTACCCAACATTTCGAACATGGTGTGGTGGTAGGTATCTACGCCCACTTCTTCGAGGTCGTTGTGTTTTCCTGAAACGCGCAAGCACTTTTGGGAGTTGGCCACGCGGCGGTTGGCAGGCACTTGATAACCCAAGAAAAAATCCTTGAATTGGTTCATGCCGGCGTTGGTGAACATTAAGGTAGGGTCGTTCTTGACTACCATAGGGGCAGATGGAACGATTTGGTGTCCTTTACTTTCAAAAAAGTCGAAAAATTGTTGGCGTATTGCTGAAACGGTCATGTGTAATTAACTGAATTTACAAATTTAGAAAAATGCGCCGAGCTTCGCGTATCTTTGTATAAATACAAGCCAAATGGAATTCATTTCTCCCGAATTACAACAATATGTCACCGAACACAGCTCAGCTGTTTCACCCTTGCTCAGTAAAATTGACCGAGAAACCCATCTTGAGGTGCTGCAGCCCCGCATGCTCAG